>CANFSB010000012.1 GCA_947449495.1 Pseudomonadota bacterium | reverse complement strand
TATGCAGTTCACGTCCCGCTACCGCGTGCCGTTTCAGTTTCGCGAATTGGTGCGGCGCAATCTGCGCCATGGCAGTGTGCTGGTGGCCACCCGTGGCAACCGTGTCATCGATGCCGACGGCAACGAGTCTTATGACCTGACCGGCTCTTATGGCGTGAATCTGTTTGGCAACGACTTCTACAAGCGCTGCATGGCCGATGGCGCTGCTGCAGTGGGTGATCTTGGGGCCATGCTGGGTGCCTACCACCCCGTCATGGCCTACAACTTGCGTCGCTTGAGCGAGATCTCCGGCCACGAACAGGCCTCGTTTCATATGTCTGGCACCGAAGCGGTAATGCAGGCGGTGCGCGTGGCCCAGTACAACACCGGCCGTTCCAAGATCGTGCGCTTTTGCGGCGCCTATCACGGCTGGTGGGGCGATGTGCAGCCGGGCGTCGGCAACCCGCAGACTGCGCGCGACACCTATACGCTGCGCGAAGATAGCGCCCGCACGTTGACCGTGCTGGAAACGCGCAACGACATTGCCTGCGTGCTGGTCAATCCATTGCAGGCGCTACATCCCAACAGCAATGCCCCCTCGGATTCGCAATTGATCGACAGCTCGCGCAAAGCCCGCTTCGACCGCGATGCCTATGCCCGCTGGCTGCGCCAGTTGCGTGAGGTTTGCACCCGGCGTGGCATCGTCTTGATATTCGATGAAGTATTCGTGGGCTTTCGCTTGGCTCGAGGCGGCGCTCAGGAGTACTTCGGTGTGAAGGCCGATCTGGTCACCTATGGCAAAACCCTCGGTGGCGGTCTGCCAGTGGGCGTGGTGTGCGGTCCGGCGGCGCTGATGCGTCGCTACCGGGAACAGCGACCTGCCGACATCTGTTTTGCTCGCGGCACCTTCAATGCTCACCCGCATGTGATGGGTGCCATGCACGAGTTTTTGCGCTTTCTCGAAACCGATGCGGCCACAGATCTGTATAGGGATGTGGACGGCCTATGGAACCGTCGTACGGCCGCGCTCAACGAGCGCTTGGCCGCGGCGGGTTTGCCGGTCGTTGTGACCAATATGGGTAGCATCTGGACGATCAGCTACAGCGTGCCATCTCGTTACAACTGGATGCTGCAGTACTATCTGCGTGCCCAAGGCCTGCATCTGGGCTGGATCGGCACTGGCCGGTTTATCTTCAGTCTGGATTACACCGATGCAGACTTTGCAGCGGTGTCAGAGGCCTTTGTGGCCGCTGCGCAGTCCATGCAAGCCGATGGCTGGTGGTGGAACGACGGGCGCTTGACCAACAAGTTGATCAAGCGCCGTGTTCTGGCCGAAATGGCTCAGTCTTGGTGGCGGGCGTGCATCGGGTCGATGAGCTCACCACGCAGCAATGCCAGCGGTGCGCGCCAGTAAAGCTTCACATCATGGAAGGGGTCGGTGGTGATCTTGCTCGCCCAAGCCAGGCCCGTCATGAAGCCCTGCTGCACAAACAGCTGCAGCGTGCGAAACAGCAGGCCGATCAAGCCGACCAGCAACCACAGATTGCCCACCTGATGGGCAAAGCTGGCCAGATCGGTGGCCGGCTGCAGCGTGCCAAACAACGTGGGGTTGGCCAGTAGCATCAGCGGTGACAGTGCCCAGATGCCCATCAGCACTACTTTGCGACGCAGGTTGTAACCAACCTTGATGTCTTCTTTGTGCTCGTGCGTAGCTTGATTGATCTGGTCATAGCCCTTGGGCTCGAAGAAGAAGTGCCCGGCTTGACGGCTGCTCATCGAGAACAGCCAAGCCACCAGCCCAGCAGCTGCCGGATCGATGAACAACAGCACGTAAGACAGCAGAAACCCCAGTGCGCTGAGCAGATGCAGCGTCTGGTTGATGCGGCTGTGGTGATAGTAGCGATGATCGTCCCAGCGCTGAACGCGCAGTGTTTCGCGAAAGCCCGACATGGCAAGTCCTCATGAATGACAAGTGCATGCAAGAGATATATCGCTCTCGTTACAGGGCGATGACGATTAGCGTTACAAATCGTTATTAATAACGTCACATGTCCGTCATGAGCAGTCATTAGCCTCCTCAGGCCATGAAGATCCTCATTGCGACGGACGCATGGTTGCCCCAGACCAATGGCGTAGTGAACACACTGCGTCATACTAGCGAGGCACTGCGCCGCAGCGGTCATGAGGTGTCACTGCTCACGCCGCAGCAGTTTCGCACTGTGGCTTGCCCAAGCTACCCAGAGGTCCGCCTCTCGCTGCTGCCAGGGGCAACGGTCAGCAACCATATCGAGACGTTTACGCCGGACGCGATTCATATCGCCACCGAAGGCCCGATAGGCTTTGCGGTGCGGCGCTATTGCACCGCAAACAACCTTAACTTCACCACGTCGTATCACACGCAGTTTCCGGAATATCTGCGCAGCCGATTGCCAGTTCCGCTGGCGTTTTCTTATGCGGTCCTGCGCCGTTTTCATGGTCGAGCCACACATTGCATGGTCAGTACGCCCACCATGCAGTCCAAACTCGAGCAGCGTGGCTTTGGCAACATCGTGCGCTGGCAGCGCGGCGTCGACACCGACTTGTTCAAGCCACGCGACAAACAATTTCTGGATCTACCTCGACCCATTGCTGTTTATGTCGGCAGGGTTTCAGTCGAAAAGAACCTCGATGCCTTCATGGACATGCCGTGGGAGGGCAGCAAAGTTGTGGTGGGCGATGGGCCTGATCGGCAGCGTTTGCAGGCCGCGCATCCGCAAGTGATGTTCGCCGGTTATCGCTTCGGTGAGGACCTGGCGGCTCACTTGGCTGCCGCCGATGTCATGGTTTTCCCTAGCCTGACGGACACCTTTGGTCTGGTGAATCTGGAGGCCATGGCCTGTGGTGTGCCGGTTGCTGCCTTCCCGGTGGCGGGCCCCATAGACGTGGTGGACGACGGTGTGACTGGCGCGCTGGATTGGGATTTGGGCGCAGCTGCGCGCCGCGCACTGCACATCGATCCTGCCGCCTGTCGCGACCGCGCGCTGCGTTCCGATTGGAATGCCAGCACCCGTCAATTCGAATCCAACCTGGTCGATTGTCGCGCCGCCTGACCACGGCGCCCGGAGCTTCATATGCGCAAGGGCGAGCACAGAGATCCAATCAAAGTCCGCAGCGTGTTCATCTCAGACGTGCATCTGGGCACGCGTGAATGTCGCGCTGATCGATTGCTGGATTTTTTGCACTCGGTCGATATGGAACGGCTGTACTTGGTCGGCGACATTATTGATCTGTGGAGTCTGCGCAAAGGTATTTACTGGCCGCAGCAGCACAGCAACGTGCTGCGCACTCTGCTGG
Organism: Pseudomonadota bacterium; assembly: GCA_947449495.1. Taxonomy (GTDB): domain Bacteria; phylum Pseudomonadota; class Gammaproteobacteria; order Steroidobacterales; family Steroidobacteraceae; genus ZC4RG30. The sequence continues at coordinate 37,469 of CANFSB010000012.1, read as the reverse complement.
GCAAGGCCAAGCAGGGCACCCGCATCATCTTTGTGCCCGGCAATCACGATGAGCAGCTGCGTGAGTTCTGTGGCCAGACTTTTGGCAACATTGAGTTTCACCGCGAGCACATTCATGTCACCGCCCGCGGCCTGCGTATGCTGGTGCTGCACGGCGATGAGTTTGACGGCATCGTCAAAGGCGGCCGTATCGCCGCACTGCTCGGCTCTCACTTGTATGACCTGGTGCTGCGCTGGGGCTACCGCCTCAATGCGATCCGCAGCCTGCTGGGATTTTCGCATTGGTCACTGGCCACTTGGATAAAAGGCAAGGTGGGCAATGCGGTGCGCTACGTAGAGCGTTTTGAGCGCGCTGCAGCCAGTGCCGCACGTCGCAGTCAACTCGATGGCGTGATCTGCGGTCACATTCATCGCCCGGAAGTGGCCACGCTGGAAGGCGTGCTGTATTGCAACGATGGCGATTGGGTCGAGCACTGCACTGCGCTGGTTGAAGATCGTAGCGGCGAACTGGAGCTGTGGGACTGGTCACAGGCCAACAGTGATGTTGCACACCTGCATCGCACACCGCAGATGCAGGCTGCCTGAGCTGTCATCAACCTGTCGCAAGCACCTTGCAGAATCTCCAACCATGAACACCACAGCAAAGTCCTCGCGCGTCGCTGTCACGCTGGCCTGGCTGGATAACTTTGAGCTGCGTATGTGCCGCAGCTTCAACACGCTGGTGCAGCGTGCCGGTGCGTGTCGGGTGTTCCAGGTGGCCAGTCGCTTGGGCGACGGCGTCATGTGGTACTGCCTCATCGGGGCAATTGCTGTGCTCGGTGGGCGCCACGGCGCGCTCGTTGCGTTGCAGATGGCTGTCAGCGGTCTGTCCGGCTTATTGCTGTATCGCTGGCTCAAGCACCGCTTGGTGCGCGAACGCCCATTTATTACTCATGCGTCCATCAAGCTGGCCGGCCGTCCGCTGGATCGCTTTAGCTTTCCCTCGGGTCATACGCTGCATGCGGTGGCCTTCACTGTCATCGCCTGCGCTGGGTTTCCCTGGCTGGCTGTTGTGCTGATTCCGGCCGCGGGGCTGATCGCGCTGTCGCGCGTGGTGCTGGGCCTGCACTATCCCAGTGATGTGCTGGCCGGTGCACTGATTGGTCTGGGCGTTGCCTGCACCACTGTTTCGTTGATACACATCGTCTGAGTCGCAGCGGCATTTCCGGCTGCAACCATAGCGGCCGCCTGCGTTAGACTTCGCGCATCTGTTCCGCCAGTGGTTGCCGGATGCCTGCCAAGCGCGCTCTAGTTGTCGATGATTCTCGCTCAGCCCGTGCGTTTCTCACGCGCCTGCTAGACAAGTACGGCCTTGAGGTTCACCCGGCCGAGTCTGCCGAAGCCGCTATCCAGTACCTGACTACTGGCCAACCCGACGTCATTTTTATGGACCATCTCATGCCCGGCATGGATGGCTTCCAGGCAGTCCAGGCCATCAAGGCCAATCCGATGACCGCCTCCATTCCAATCGTCATGTACACCTCTCAGGAAGGTGAGCTGTATCTGGGGCAGGCACGGGCGCTGGGTGCATTTGGTGTGTTGCCCAAGCAGATCAAGCCGGCTGATATCGCTGCGGTGTTGCAGCAGTTAAATCTGATCGAGGAACGCCGCTTTCCGCTGGATGTGGGACTGCAAGACAGCCGCGCGGATCAAGAGCGTCTTGCAGGTGATGCGGTGCTGCAGCGTTTGGAAGAGATGACTGCGGCCACACGGGCGGCGCAGGCTGCTGGCGTGGCACCGCCGCCGCTGAGCTCTTCCCCCGGGCCAGCCGCTTCGGCATTCAACGCGCCGCGGCAGGCTGCTGCCCAGAGCTTGGACAGTGCCGAGTTGCGCCGTCAGCTGGAGGTGGCCTTCGAACAGCAATCCGAACGCTTGCGCCGCGAGTGGCGACAGAGTTTGGACGAGTTGGCGCAGCCTGCGCCTGCAGAGACCAGCAGTTGGACCAGCGGTTTGTTTCCGGCTCTCATGACTGTGGTCGCATTGGGTATGGGTGCGCTGTGGTTGCAGGCCGAAGTTGATCGGCGTGCCCTGCGTGTGCAGCTGGCACAGGTGGCAGGTGACCGCGTGTTGTCGTCTTCCAGCGAACCTGCGGCATTGGCCTCGGCCGCGCCTGCGGAAGCGGCGCCGGCCAGCATGCCTCGTGGGCCAGTGCTGTTGCCGGTGGCTTATGGTGAGCAGGCCTTGGTCGGCGAACGAGTCACCCGTGTGCAAGCGGTACTGGTACAGCTGGCAGCTGCTGGCTTTCAGGGCAGCGTCGACATCCTGGTCTATCCGGCCACCTTCTGTTTGGTTGGGAACAGCAGCGAGGGTTATTCGCTGGCATCTGACGCAGTGGCTGTCAGCGCCTGCACGTTGATGGGCAACCCGGCCGCCGACGCGGCTGGTGGTGATGGCCTGCGCGAGTCGCCGCAGTTCTCGGCGTTTCTTCAAGAGTTCCGTCGTCTGCATGCCGGCATCGAACTGCGTCTGGTGGCGGGCACTTTGGAGCAGGCCCTACGCTCGTATCCTCAGACCAACGGCGCCACCGTACCCAGCGCCGGTGACTGGAACGCCGCTGCCAAGGCCAACAGTCGTGTGGAGGTCCGTTGGCGCGCTCGCAGCTGAAGCCCTTTGCGCCGCGAGGGCTGCTGCGCAATCCCCACCTGCAGTCCATAGTCCCCAGCCTTACGCCGCGTCGCCAACTGGTGCTGCGTCAAGCCGCGCCGCTGTTGGCTGCCAGCACCGAGTTGCTGCTCGATGGGGGCGAGGGCGTACGTTTGCAGGCGTTTTATGCCGCCCCCGCACAGCCCAATGGCCGGTTGGCCGTGTTGCTGCACGGTTGGGAAGGCAGCGCCGATGCCACCTATCTGCTGTCGCTCGGACAAGCACTGTTTGACGAAGGCTGTGAGGTGATACGCCTGAACCTGCGCGATCACGGCAACACGCAGCATCTCAACCGCGGCCTGTTCCATTCCTGCCTGTTGCCTGAAGTTGCCGCTGCCGTCACCGACTGCGCGCAGCGCTTTGCCGGCCGTAAGGTGTGGCTGGTTGGGTTTTCGCTTGGCGGCAATTTCATGTTGCGTGTGGCTGCGCTGCCGTCCAGTGCCCCCTTGCAGTTGGCCGGTGTGGTGGCCGTGTCGCCGGTGCTCGATCCGGCCCGCGCTATGCAGGCGCTGGATGACGGGCTATGGATCTATCGGCGTTACTTTGTGCACAAATGGTCGCGCTCGCTGATGCGCAAGCAGGCGCTGTGGCCGGATGAATACGACTTTCGCCAGTTGCTGCGCGACGGTGATTTGCGGCGTATGACGGCCACCCTGATCGCTCAGCACACCCACTATCCAAGCCTTGAAGATTATTTTGCAGGCTATGCGATTACCGGTGAGCGCTTGGCCACGTTGACTGCACCGGCGGTCATACTGGCTGCCGAGGATGATCCAATCATTCCTGTGGCCGATCTGGCGCGGCTTGCGCCCAGCCCTTTGTTGCGCGTGGTGCGCACCGCGCATGGCGGCCATACCGGGTTTCTGGAAGCGCTGGGTGCCGGGTCTTGGGCCAATCAATTCGTGCTGGCGCAGATGTCTGGCAGCGATGCCACTGCAGCCCTTTAAGGAGAGTGAGTGAGCAGACTGATATTGGGCGTGCTGTGCAGCGCGCTGTTACTGACCGCTTGCAGCGGCGACAAGGATGATTGGCGTGCAGCGCAGGCCGCCGATACCAGCTTGGCTTACAGTCATTTTGTCAGCCAGCACCCGGATAGCAGTCATGTAGCCGAGGCACGCAGTCGTGCCAGCGCGTTGGTGGTCACCGAGACCGCAGCGATGAGTGTCGGGGATACGCCGGCCTCGGCCGTGGTCTCACCGGCTCCGGCGAATGACGCGCTGCCAGTCGCAGATGTGCCACCCGTAGCAGCTGCAGCACCGGAAGTCGCCGCGTCACCAGTAGTCGCTGCGCCAACGCCTGTTGTCGCGCCTGCGGCCGTGCCGGTGCAACCGGCCCCGCAAGCAGCAGCGCCTCCCAAGCAGGCAGCGGTGCCGGGCAAGCCCAGCGCTGCCAAGGCTTCAGGCTATGGTGCGCAGATCGGCGCGTTCTCCAGCCGTGCCAAGGCGCAGGCTCAGTGGCAGGCGATCGAAAAGCGCTACAGCCGTGAGTTGGCAGGCAGCACTCACCAGATCGCCGAGGGTAAGGCGGGCTCCAAGGCCGTGTTCCGGCTCAAAGTGCCCCAGCCCAGTCAGGCCGCTGCCAAGGCGCTGTGCAGTCGCCTGGCTGCAGGCGGTCAGTCCTGCGTGGTCTACCACCCCTGATGGCGGGATTTGCACTGCTTTGGTGCGAGCTGAGCACCATCAGTGCATGAAATACAGCTGCCGGAGGCGCGGGACGCCCGCTAGCGCGGCTAGAGAGTTGGCACGCTGATTGCTTTATTCATATCAAGCAGTCTTAGCTGACAGCTCGCGAATCACCTTCCCCCCCCCGGTGATCGTTACCCTCAACGCCGCGATGTATATCGCGGCGTTTTTTTTGGCCTCAGGGCCTGCCGGTGACGGCCTGTTCGCGCAGGAACGCCTGTTCGATGCCGGTGCTGCGCCGGCCTAGCAGCTGGTTGTGCTGTGGAAAGCGGCCGAAACGGCGGATCAGTGCGGCGTTTTCCTCGGCTTTTGCCAGCGCCGCCAGCAGTGCGCCGCGATAACCCTCGGGTGCTTCGTCGGGCAGCCGACGAAATGCCGCCAGCGACTCTTCCTGGATGGCTGCCGATTCGCTGCGCGACAGCGGCAAGTAATAGAACAACCGCTCCAGCGCGCTCAGTGTGGCGTCGGCCCCCTGCTGCAGGCCCTGCAGCGTTAGCGCAAGCGCTTTGGGATCTTGGGCAAAGGCTCGATCGGTACCGCGCCAGATATGCCGGGGAAAAGTGTCCAACAGCAGGATCAGGGCTAGTTGCCGGCGCGGGCTGCCGCTCCAGCTGTCCAGATCGCCGCGCGCGGCAGCCTCGGTCAGTGACAGGAAACGACGTTCCAGGTCCTCGTCGCGGACCATGAGCACTTCAGGGGGGTCGTCACCGCCAAACCAGAACCGCAGGCGCTGGGGCAGCGCTTCTACGGCACCAGGAGCGTCCCCGAACCAAAAGTCGAGGACGTCCTGGGCGCGCTGTGCAGTCATACCAGGCCCGCGCCGTAACGCGGGCAGCAGCTCATTCGCAAAGACTCTCGAGATAGCCCTGCGCGACCGGGGACAGGCGTTTTTTCGCCAGCTCACGGGCTTTTGGGGCATCCATGATGAACTCGAGGGGTCCACGCACCATCATTCCGCGGATCTGAGGATCTTTGGTTGAGGCACGGGCCATTTTGTTCAGCACGGTAAAGCCACGATAAATTTTGTGGCGCGGAGTGCGGTTGCACTCGATGGAGTTGGCCAGATATTGGCCAAAACGGCTGTACAGAAAGTAATCGTCGTCGCCTACTTGGAAGCGGGCTTCGGCGAAAAAATCCGGGAAATTCTTTTCAAGGTAAAGAGTGACGCCCGACAGGCGGGGTCCAGGTTCCGATTCAGCCGATGCATTGCGATTGTTCATTAAAGTCGAGCCACCTCCAACGGGGTCCTGACAACCATTTCTGGACGTCACGAGCGGCACCACACCTCGCAACGCGGCGCGAAGTTAAGACCACAGCGCCCCAGATGCAATAGCTGGAGGCATTTTTTTTTGCCTCGCGCCCAGCGTGTCAAATTGACCCCCCGCCTTGGGCTAGTATGATTGGCTTCCTGCGTGGCGCTGGCGCCGCGCCTTGCCCGGGTACTGGCCTGCCAGTCCCGCGCGCGGCCAGCAGGCCTGCGGTTCTCATTTCTGCCGGTAGCGGTAGCTCGGTTTGGCATGGGTGGGACGTCTAGTGGGGGCTTTATCCTCGCTAGTGAACGTGCCTGCCCCAAAGGGATGTCTGATGCACAGCGAAAACAATCAGGGTCTGTACCGCGAAGCCTACGAAAAGGACAGTTGCGGTTTTGGCCTCATTGCCAGCCTTGATGACCAGCCCAGCAACTGGCTGGTCAAAACGGCAATCGTCTCCCTCAATCGATTGACCCATCGCGGCGCCATCGCTGCCGACGGTAAGACGGGCGATGGTTGCGGCCTGCTGCTAAAAACGCCCGTGGCCTTTTTGCGTGCCGCTGCTGCTGAGGCCGGCCTTAAGCTGACGCGTCAGTTTGCCTCGGGCCTGGTGTTCATGAATCAGGACACTGCGATTGCTGCCGGCGACCGCGCCGAGTTGGAGCAGCAACTGGAGCGCGAGGGTTTGCAGGTGGCCGGTTGGCGCTTGTTGCCCATCGACACCAATGCCTGCGGTGTCGAGGCCATCAAGACCTTGCCGCTGATCGAGCAGATCTATGTCAACTCGCCTGACGATGACATGGACGAGGAGACCTTCAACCGCAAGCTGTTCTTGGCGCGTCGCCGCGCCGAGCAAGTGCGTCACAACATCGATCCGGTGTTCTATCTGCCCAGCCTGTCGGCCAGCACCATTGTCTACAAGGGCATGGTGATGCCGCAGCATCTCACCGAGTTCTTCAAAGACCTCGACGATCCGCGGGTTGAATCTTCGGTGGCGGTGTTCCACCAGCGCTTCTCGACCAACACGCTGCCGCAGTGGCGTTTGGCGCATCCGTTCCGCTTGCTGGCGCATAACGGCGAGATCAACACCATCGAGGCCAACCGCCACTGGGCACAGGCCCGCGGCACTATCTTCAAGTCGCCGCTGTTGCCGGATCTGCACGACATCCTGCCGCTGGTGTCCCTGTCCGGTTCCGACTCGCAGAGCATCGACAACATGCTCGAGCTGCTGGTCATGGGCGGCTTGGATGTCATGCATGCCATGCGCTTGCTCATGCCCCCGGCATGGCAGACGGTCGACGGCATCGATCCTGATCTGCGCGCCTTCTATGAATTCTGGGCACCGCACATGGAGCCTTGGGATGGCCCGGCCGGCGTGGTGCTGACCGATGGCCGCTATGTGGCTTGCACGCTGGATCGCAACGGCCTGCGTCCGGCTCGCTATGTCATTACCAAGAATCGCCATCTGACCATCGCCTCGGAAGTGGGTGTGTGGGATTACGCACCTGAAGATGTGCTGCGTAAGGGCCGCATGGGCCCCGGCCAGATGCTGGCGCTGGATCTGCAAACCGGCGATCTGCTTGAGAACGCTGCGATCGACAACCTGCTCAAGGCGCGCCATCCCTATAAGGCATGGCTCAAGAAGGGCGTGAAGTACCTCGAAACCGATCTGCTCGATGCCTCGTTGGCAGCAGAGCCGTTTGATGGAGCGACGCTGTCGGTCTATCGCAAGATGTTCAATATCACCGCCGAAGAGCGCGATGAAGTCATTCGCGTATTGGCGCGTGACGAGAGCGAAGCGGTGGGTTCGATGGGCGACGACACGCCGCTGTCGGTGCTCTCGCACAAGCAGCGCAACCTGTACGACTATTTCCGTCAGCAGTTTGCTCAGGTCACCAATCCGCCGATCGACTCATTGCGCGAGTCGATCGTGATGTCGCTGCAGACGCAGATCGGTCCCGAGCTCAACGTCTTTCATCCGGGCCCACATCACGCCGAGCAGATCGTGCTGAACTCGCCGATCCTCTCGCAGCGCAAGCTGCGCCAGATCGTCAGCATGGCCGATCAAGGCGTCAAGCACGCGTTCATCGACCTGCAGTACGTGCCCGAAGAGGGTCTTGAGAACGCACTGCGTCGCCTGTGCCATGAGGCTGAGGCTGCAGTGCGCGATGGCAATCTGGTGCTGCTGATCTCTGATCGCTATCTGGTCAAAGAAAAGATACCGGTTCATGCGCTGCTTGCCACGGGTGCAATACATCACCATCTGGTCAAGGTGGGTCTGCGCTGCCGCTGCAATCTGATCATCGAGACCGGCACGGCGCGTGATCCGCATCACTTTGCCTGCCTCATCGGTTATGGCGCTACCTGCGTCTATCCGTACATGGCGTATCAAACACTGTTCGACATCATGCGCAAAGGCAGCGTCAAACTCGACCACAGCCAGCGCGCTGAGTTGGGTCGCAGCTATCGCAAGGCGATCCGCAAGGGCTTGTTCAAGATCATGTCCAAGATGGGCATCTCGACCGTTGCCAGCTATCGCAGCGGCCAGTTGTTCGAGATTGTCGGTCTGTCGTCCAGCGTGGTGAGCCTGTGCTTCCACGGCACGACCAGCCGCATCGAAGGCGCCAGCTTTGGCGATTTGCAGGAAGACCAGCAGTACTTGGCCACGCGCTCATGGAATGCCATGCAGTCGGTCGAGCACGGCGGCTTGCTCAAGTTTGTGCACGGCGGCGAGTACCACATGTACAACCCGGACGTGATTGCCACGTTGCAGTCAGCAGTCATGTCGGGCAGCTATGACCGTTACCGCGAATATGCGGCGCTGGTCAACGAGCGCCCAGCCTCCACACTGCGTGACTTGCTGTCGTTGGTGCCTGCGGGTCCTGCGGTCCCCATCGACGAGGTTGAGCCCATCGAGTCGATCATCGCGCGCTTTGATTCGGCCGGCATGTCGTTGGGTGCGTTGTCACCCGAGGCGCACGAAGCGTTGGCTATCGCCATGAATCGTCTGGGCGCGCGTTCCAACTCGGGCGAGGGCGGTGAAGACTCGGCCCGCTATGGCACTGAGAAGAACTCCAAGATCAAGCAGGTGGCCTCGGGCCGCTTTGGCGTTACACCCGAATATCTGGTTAGCGCTGAGGTTCTGCAAATCAAAGTGGCGCAGGGCGCCAAGCCTGGCGAGGGCGGGCAGCTGCCCGGCGACAAGGTCAATGAGATGATCGCCAAGCTGCGCTTTGCGCGGCCGGGCGTTGGACTCATCTCCCCGCCGCCGCACCACGACATCTATTCCATCGAAGATCTGGCGCAGCTCATCTTTGACCTCAAGCAGGTTAATCCGCAGGCGTTGGTGTCTGTGAAGCTGGTGGCAGAGCCGGGTGTGGGCACCATTGCCGCAGGCGTGGCCAAGGCCTATGCCGACCTCATCACCATCTCCGGTTATGACGGCGGCACCGGTGCCAGCCCGCTCACCTCGGTCAAGTACGCCGGCTCGCCTTGGGAGTTGGGCTTGGCCGAAACGCACCAGACACTGCGTCGCAACGACATGCGCCACAAGGTGCGTGTACAGACCGACGGCGGTTTGAAGACCGGTCTTGATGTCATCAAGGCGGCGATTCTAGGTGCCGAGAGCTTTGGCTTTGGTACTGCGCCGATGGTGGCATTGGGTTGCAAGTACCTGCGTATCTGCCATCTCAACAATTGCGCCACCGGCGTGGCCACGCAGCACGAAGTGCTGCGCAGCAAGTACTTCATCGGCCTGCCCGAGATGGTCATGAACTACTTCCGATTTGTCGCGGAAGAATGCCGCGAGCTCATGGCGGGTCTGGGCGTGCGCAGCATGGCTGAGCTCATCGGTGTGGTGCAGCGGCTGCAGACCGCCGAAGGTCAGTCACCGCGTCAGCGTCGTCTGGACCTGTCACCGCTGATCAGTGATGCAGGCTTGCCTGTGGGTGGTCCGCAGTTCTGCACCGAGCCGCGCAATCCGCCTTTCGACAAGGGCGAGCTGGCCGAGCGCATGGTGCTCGATACCAGCGATGCCATTGCCAACGGCAGCGGCGGCGAGTGGCACTACACCGTTGCCAACTACAACCGCTCAATCGGCGGCCGCTTGTCGGGTGAGATCGCGCGCCGCTGGGGCAACTACGGCATGTCCAATACGCCGTTGGTGTTGCAGCTGGCAGGCTCTGCGGGTCAGAGCTTTGGCGTGTGGAACGCCGGCGGCTTGCACATGTACTTGGAAGGCGATGCCAACGACTACGTCGGCAAGGGCATGGCTGCGGGCAAGTTGGTGCTGCGTCCGCCGCGTCAATCGGGTTTTGTGGCACGCGACACCGTCATCATGGGTAACACCTGCCTCTATGGTGCGACCGGTGGCGAACTGTTTGCTGCAGGCCAGGCTGGCGAACGCTTTGCTGTGCGTAACTCCGGCGCAACGGCCGTGGTCGAAGGCGCAGGTGATCACTGCTGCGAATACATGACTGGTGGTGTGGTGGCGGTGCTGGGCAATACCGGCGTGAACTTCGGTGCCGGCTTCACGGGTGGCTTTGCCTACGTGCTGGATCTGGATCGCAGCTTTGTCGATCGCTACAACCACGAGCTCATCGACATCCATCGCATTTCGGCCGAGACCATGCAGGCTAACCTGCAGCATCTGCAGTTGTTGGTGGGTCGCCATGTGGCCGAAACCGGTAGCGTGTGGGGCGCAGAAATCTTGCGCGACTTCCGCAGTTACATCGGCAGCTTCTGGGTGGTTAAGCCCAAGGCGGCATCGCTCGATACATTGATTGAAAACCTGAGCAGGGCAGCCTGATGGCCGACAAGAATTTGCAATTCCTCGATGTGCCGCGGCACGACCCCGAGAAGGTCGCTGTCGAGCAGCGCATTCATGAGTTCAAAGAAATCTATGCGCAGTTTGATGCCCCTGCTGCGGCGCAGCAGGCGGGTCGCTGTCTGTCCTGCGGCACACCGTTCTGTGAGTGGAAGTGCCCGGTGCACAACTACATCCCTGACTGGTTGCGACTGATCAATCAGGGCAACTTGTTCGAGGCAGCAGAGCTGTCGCACAAGACCAATTCATTGCCCGAGATGTGCGGCCGCATCTGCCCACAAGATCGTCTCTGCGAAGGTGCCTGCACCCTCAACGATGGCCTCGGCGCAGTCACGATCGGTTCCATCGAAAAATACATCACGGACGAAGCGCTCAAGCAGGGCTGGCGTCCGGACATGTCCAGCGTTGTGCCTACGGGTCGCAAGGTGGCCGTTGTGGGTGCAGGGCCTGCAGGGCTGGCCTGTGCCGACATCCTGGTGCGCAACGGCGTGCAGCCGGTGGTGTTCGACAAATACCAGCGTATCGGCGGCCTGCTCACCTTTGGTATCCCGCCCTTCAAGCTTGAAAAAGAAGTGGTCGAGACGCGTCGCGAGATCATGGAAGGCATGGGCGTCGAGTTCCGCCTCGGTGTGGAGATCGGTCGCGACATCAGCTTTGACCGGTTGTTGGCCGAGTTCGATGCTGTGTTCTTGGGCATGGGTACTTACAGCTACGTGAAGGGCGGCTTCCCCGGCGAAGACCTGCCTGGCGTGCATGAAGCGTTGCCGTATCTGGTGTCCAACATCAATCACGAGTTGGCACTGGGCAATGAGGGCGAGTGGGTCAACCTCACCGGCAAGCGCGTTGTAGTGCTTGGTGGTGGTGACACCGGTATGGACTGCATCCGCACGGCGATCCGCCAAGGGGCCGAGTCGGTCACTTGCACCTATCGCCGCGATGAAAAGAACATGCCGGGCTCACGTCGCGACTACAAGAACAGCAAGGAAGAGGGCGCAGAGTTCTTCTTCAACCGCCAACCTATCGAGATCATCGGCACCGATAAGGTCGAAGGCGTACGCGTAGTTGAAACGCGTTTGGGTCCGCCGGGCCCGCGTGGTCGTCGTGTGGCCGAGCCCATTCCCGGTACCGAGCAGGTCATCCCTGCCGATGCGGTGATCGTTGCCTTCGGCTTCAATCCCAGCCCTGCCAAGTGGTTCGATGATTTCGGTATTGCCGTGCATCGCAATGGCCGGGTGCGCGTGTCCCCCGATAAAACAAAGCCTTTCCAGACCACTCACGAAAAAGTGTTCGCCGGTGGCGACATGGTGCGCGGCTCTGATCTGGTGGTGACTGCGGTGTTTGAAGGCCGCGAAGCGGCGCGTGGCATTCTCGGGTATCTCGGCTTGACGGTCTGACGGCACGGAGAAAGCAGATGTCTGAAGTGTTCACCAAGACCGCGGGCTGGCTCGACTGGTACCAAGGGCCGTCCAAGCCAAAGTTTGTGTTGCCTGCCGGCGCGGTCGATGCGCACTGTCATGTGTTTGGTCCGGGTAGCGAGTTTCCGTTTGCACCGGAGCGCAAGTACACGCCCTGCGATGCCTCCAAGGCGCAGCTGTATGCGCTGCGGGATCAGCTGGGCTTTGCGCGCAATGTTGTCGTGCAGGCCACCTGCCACGGCGCCGACAACCGTGCCATGGTCGATGCCTGCCTGGCATCCCGTGGCAAGGCGCGCGGTGTGGCCACGGTGCGTCGCAGCGTCACCGATGCAGAGTTGCAGCAGTTGCATGCGGCCGGCGTGCGTGGTGTGCGCTTTAACTTCGTGAAGCGCTTGGTCGACTTCACGCCCAAAGATGAACTGCTGGAGATCGCCACGCGCGTCGGTGCGTTGGGCTGGCATGTGGTCATCTATTTCGAGGCGGTGGATCTGCCCGAGCTGTGGGATTTCTTTACGGCACTGCCCACTACTGTGGTGGTCGATCACATGGGCCGCCCTAATGTCGATAAGCCTGTTGACGGCCCCGAGTTCCAACTGTTTTTGAAGTTCATGCGCGAGCATCAGAACGTGTGGAGCAAGGTCACTTGCCCCGAACGTCTGTCCATCGCTGGTCCGCGCGCACTGCCGGGCCAAGCGCAGCCGTCTTACCGGGACGTGATCCCGTTTGCGCGCCGCGTAGTCGAGGAGTTCCCGGACCGCGTGCTGTGGGGCACCGACTGGCCGCACCCCAACCTCAAAGACCACATGCCAGATGATGGCTTGCTGGTGGACTTCATCCCGCAGATAGCCGTCACGGCCGAGTTGCAGCACAAGCTGCTGGTCGCCAACCCGATGCGCTTGTATTGGCCCGACGAAGTCTGAGGTCGGTTCTAAACCGCTGACGGTCGCTTAAGGCCAGGCGGCGACAAACTGCCGATGTAATTGACGCGGGTCATCGCTGCCGGTGCTGGCACGAGCCAACTGCGCAGCCACATAGCCGCTGCGCACCGCCTGCACGCTGATCAGCCGATCGCTGACGCGAAACTCTAATCGCCAGTCTTTGACCGCCAGTTGCAGCGTGTCATCGGCAATGCGTTTGATGCGCCGGTACGGATGCGGCTGCGGCCCCAACGACAAAGCAGCCTGTGCGCGTTCGCGCAGTGGCAACGAGCCGCGCTCGGCTAACCACTGCAGCTGCGCCTCTACCTGTGCGCTGAACACGACGTCCCAGGCGGCTACCGGATCTGCTGTCAACCAGCCGCCCTGTGCATCGGGAAACGCATCGGTGTAGGGCACATACGGTTTGATGTCGAGCACCGGTGTGCCGTCCACCAGATCCACATCCTGCACATGGACCCGCAGTCCCTCTACTTTGAGCAAGCGCAGTGCCGATAGGCCAATGGGATTGGGACGGTGCGGTGAGCGTGTGGAAAACACACCTTTGCGGCCGCTGTCGCTACGCGGTGGCAACACTTTGGGTCGCCAGCCCGTGTTGTGATGAAACCAGAACAGCACCCAGATGCGCTCCCAGCCGGCCAGATCCTCTAGTGCATGTTCATAGTTGCAGCCCGGCAGCAGTTCAATGATGCCGTGTAACTGTGTGGCCGCCGCGGGTTGACGCGGCGCATCCACTTTGTCTACTTGCTCGCAGCGCAGTACGCCAATGGGCGTGAGCGTTAGCGTTGATGCTGTATCACTCAAGTCAGTGCATCACTTGGCAAGCTGCAGGCTGGCGATGCGATCACCGCGGAATGGACCTATCCACAGCTGATCCTCCACTTCTACCGCAACGCTTACACCCTGCATCGGTGAGTTGGCGTCACCGGCAGCCACTGCAGTGGGCGCAAGAGTGCGAGCATCGAGTCGCAACACCTTCCAGCCTTCTAGTTTCACTGGGCTGCCGCCGCCTGGCGCAAAGATCTGGCCTGCAACCAGCAGGCTACGATGGTCTGCAGACCAGCGCAGGTTGTCGGGCGCAAAGTCCACCGCGATGCGCTGGATCTGTAGCGCGGGCTTGCTGCGATCGATGCGCAGGATTTCGCGGCCACCCCAAGCTGCGACATACAGCAGCTTGCCGCCGTCAGCCACTTCGATTCCGTTGGCACCCGACAGGCGGATGCCGTCGATGGCTGTAACAGCTTTGCCCGGATGCCACTCGAACACGCCGCCAGTGAGGGCGCCGCTTTGAATGAGCGCCATGCCACCTTGGCTGGGGGTATAGAACTGCGTGGCGACAAAGCCACCATCGGGCAAGGCGGCAACCGAGTTGATCGACGCATCAGCAGGCATCATCACGCAGCCGATCCAATGCAAACGTGGCGCGTCATTGCCGATTTCGATGCTGAAGTATTCGATCGCCTCGCGGCCATGGTTTACCGCGAGCAGTTCAAGCCGGCCGTTGCGGCTGCGATGCACAGCAATGCCATGAGCACCGAACTTGGCCGCATCCGGCTCGCTGCTGCAACCGGGGAAGCGCTTGGCATCAGGTGCTGCGTTGGCGGTGACGCCCGGATAGGCAACCTGCCATTGGCGGGTGCGGCTGTTGATCAGGTGTACGTGCCCGGCGACGTTGGCTTCGGCCATGCCACTGCCCACCAGCCACGGTGTACCTTCCAGCCGTACCAGGTCTTCTACGCCGGTTGGGCCGCACAGCAGCCGCAGTCCGGCAAGTAGGATTGAGCAGGTCGTGTCCAAGGTAACCCCCACGGTCGGTGTACAGTGCGAGCATTGCACAGGAGCGCACGATGGCCGGCAAGCAGGAACTCAAACTCGCAGTGTGTGACGTCACGGCCTGTGAGGCCATGTGTTGCCACGATGGTGTGTATCTCGAACCGCAGGAAGAAGCCTTTCTGCGCGAACTGGTCGAAAGAGTCCCTGCACTCAAGGCGCATCTGCCGCAGGAGTTCATTGTCGAGGGCTGGTTTCAGGGCGAGCATCTGGGTCGCAAAACAGCCACGCGCCCGCAGCACTATGAAAGCCCCGACTTCCCCGCGCACTTCACCCGCACGCGCTGTGTGTTCGGCGATGCCCAAGGCTTTTGTGAACTCGAGAAGCTCGGTCGCGCACGCGGCCAGCATCCGTGGACCTTCAAGCCGTCGGTATGTTGGATGTTCCCGCTGCATGAGTCGCGCGGTGTGGCGCGACCGCCCTCGCCAGACGCCAAGCAGGATCCACAT
This sequence comes from Pseudomonadota bacterium, assembly GCA_947449495.1. Lineage (GTDB taxonomy): Bacteria > Pseudomonadota > Gammaproteobacteria > Steroidobacterales > Steroidobacteraceae > ZC4RG30. The sequence goes on along the minus strand of CANFSB010000012.1, from coordinate 22,402 downwards.
CGCAGCAAAGACTATCCGGGCTATGTCAGCTGTGTGGGCTGTGGTCGTCACGATGCCGCAGGCAAGCCGTGGCGTGAAGCGCTGACTGCAGAGTTGCAGTGGTATCAGCAGTGCAAGCCGCTGCCGGTGCTGGGTTCGCCGGGCCATACCGTGGATGAGTTGCTGCGATGAGTGTGGCGTTGCGCGCGGCAGCAGCGCTGCTGCTGGCGCTGGTCATGCTGCCCTGTCACGCCGATGGCAACCCGTTCAAGCCCGATGCTCACGAGTCAGTCTTCGGCATCTATGGTGATGCGATGCAGTACTTGCTGCCGTTGGGTGCAGCAGGGGTAACGCTTGCACGTCACGACAGCGAAGGCTTTCGCCAGGTGGCTGGTGGTTGTGCGTTGACCATTGGCAGTGCGCACTTGTTCAAGGCCTTGCTCAACAACACTGCATTGGGGCGTAGGCCCGATGGCGGTACGCACAGTTTTCCATCCGGTCACACCGCTGCGGCGATGTGTGGTGCGATGGGTTTGCAGAGCCGCTATGGCAACAGCATGGGTTTGCCAGCTGTGGCGTTGGCTACCACGGTGGGCTTTAGCCGCATCGCTGAACAGCGTCACCATGTGCGAGATGTTGCCGCCAGCACGCTGCTTGCTTGGGCAGGTTCGCAAGCAGTCGGTCACGGTAACGATGCGGTGTCTGTTGCAGTGCCTGCTGCCGCGATGGCTGCTATGGCTGGCTATGGGCAGTGGGGGCCTGTCACCCGCAAGCCGTTTGCACTGGGTGACGACGACAACAGCTCGCAAGGTGGCGCGGATATGGGCCTGACACTGCTGCCGGATGCGCGCGGGCGTGCGGTGCCGACACTGCGATTTGCCGTGGTTTGGTAGGGCTCGGCTGACGACAGGCAAAAAAAGACCCGCACGAGGCGGGTCTTGTAGTTGCTTGTATGACACGGATCGGTCGGGTTGCAGTCGCTTGCGCGCTGCATATGGACGGCCAAAAAAGGCACCGGTGGGAATCGTCAGGCTTGCGCCCGGCGGCAAATTTGCTCTGCCCACGCGTTTATTCGCGCGTATTTCGTTCCCGGCCTGGCACAAATAGGGTCAGGCTTGCCGTGTCCACCCGATCGCTCCGGCATTTCTTTCGAAAAAGTCAGCCAGGTGCAACCGAGGTCGACTGTACATCTGTTTCTAAAAAAATACACCCGTGTAAAAAAACAACATCTCGTGGCAAGCCACGATAGTTGCCGGGGTACATTTCAGGCAGCCAGATCCGCGTCAGTGGACATCAGCTTTTTGAGGCGCTTCATGGCCGCCACCTCGATCTGGCGCACGCGCTCGGCCGAGATGTCGTACTCGGCAGCCAGCTCATGCAAGGTGGCCTTGTCTTCGGCCATCCAGCGGCGGCGCACGATGTCCTGACTGCGCGCATCCAGCGCGGCCATCGCATCGGTCAGCCGGCGGGTGACGTCTTCATCCCATTGCTCGCTCTCGGCCGATACGGCCGGGTCTGCGTCTGGGGCAGGCAAGAACAGCGCCGGGCCATAGCTTTCGTCTTCGTCGCCGCTCTCGGGAGTCGGGTCGAAGGACAGATCGCGGGCCGACAGCCGCTGCTCCATCTCGGTGACCTCGGCAACACTGACGCCCAAGTCACGCGCCACCGCCTGTGTCTCGTCGGCCGACAGCCAAGCCAGGTTCTTTTTCATGCGGCGCAGGTTGAAGAACAGCTTGCGCTGCGCCTTGGTGGTGGCGATTTTGACCAGCCGCCAGTTGCGCAGCACGTAGTCGTGGATTTCGGCGCGGATCCAGTGCACGGCGAACGACACCAGTCGCACGCCCTGCTCGGGGTTGAAGCGTTTGACAGCCTTCATGAGGCCGACGTTGCCTTCCTGCACCAGATCGCCCAGTGGCAGGCCATAGCCGATGTAGCCGCGCGCCACGTGCAGCACGAAGCGCAGATGCGACATGACCAGTGTTCGGGCCGCGTCCAAGTCTTGATTTGTTTGCAGGCGCTCAAACAGCGCTGCTTCCTGCTCGCGGGTGAGCACTGGGATGCGGCTGATGCGCTCGGCATAGGCTTCGAAACTGCCCAGCGGACCGGCCAGCATGAGGTCGGTAGGGCGGGGGGCCAGACTGTAAGTACTCAAGGTGGTGTCTCCTGAAGAAGATGCCATGCCCTGCAGTTTAGCACTCCTCTGTGCCGAGTGCTAACAGTCCCCGAGTCAGGCCCTAGGTTGCAGCCTGGAAATGTGACGTGCTGCCGCTAGCCAGGCGCCGGCCAGCCCCAGCAGGGCTCCCACAGCCAGCATCAGGCCCAGGCCCTGGCCACCGAGCGGCTGCAGCGCGAATTGGCTGCCATAGGAGCGGGCCAACTGGTCGACTGGCCCTGCCACCAGCGCCACGGCGGTATGCACGATGCCGGCCGCCAGCAGTGAGCCCAGCAGCCCATACAGTGCGCCGGTGTAGAGGAAGGGTCGGCGCACAAACGCGGCGCTGCCGCCCACCAGCTGGGTGATTTCGATCTCTTGGCGACGGCCGTTGATCTCGAGCCGGATGGTGTTGCCGATTACGGCCAACACGCCGAAACCCAGCAACGTGCCGATGCCCAGCGTGATGCGTTGCATCAGCAGCAGGATGGCATCCAGACGGCGCACCCAGTCGCTATCGAGCTGTACCAGCTCCACCTCGGGCCAGGCTGTCAGGTATTGCCGCAGCGCGCCGAGCGAAGTGCTGCTGCTGGCATCAGCGGCTGGGTGGATCGACAACGCATGGGGCAGCGGATTGTCGGGCAGTGCGCCGAGCGCTTCGGCGAGGCTGCTGTCCTTGCGCATCAGCGCCAAAGCATCGTCTGCGGTGATGACCGCGACGGATTCAATGCCGTTGCGCTGGCGCAGGTGTGCGGCCAGCTGCTGCACCGATTCCAGCGGCACCTCGCGTTTGAAATAGACGGTCAAATCGACGGTGGTGGCGTTACCGGCCACATCGCGCACGCTGTGCGTCAGCAGTAGAAAGCCGGCTGGCAGCGCCAGTGCGATGGCGATGACGACCGCTGTGAATAAGGTGGCCACGGGCGCCCGCGCGAGCCTGCCTAGTGCGAACACCAAGGCCTGCAGATGACGCGACAGCCAGCCGATCATGAGATCACCCGGCCGCCGTCGAGGTGGATCTGCCGCGCACCGGATTCGTTGACCAGTGCCATGTCATGGCTGGCGATGACCAGCGTAGAGCCCGCATCACGCAGGCGGCAGAACAGGCCGAGGATCTCGCGCGAGAGCTGCGGATCAAGGTTGCCAGTGGGTTCGTCGGCGACGATCAGCGCTGGTCGCGGCGCGATGGCTCGTGCAATGCCGATGCGTTGTTGCTCGCCCACAGATAACTCGCCCGGTAGTGCCTGAATGCGATCGAGTAGGCCGACTTGATCCAGTGCCGCGCGTACGCGTTTGTCGGTCTCGCGCAGCGGTGTATGGGCCACCACCAGTGGCAGGGCAACGTTGTCGAACACGCTGCGTTCGGCCAGCAGCCGGTGATCCTGGAACACCATGCCCACTTGCCGGCGAAACGAGGGCACTTTCGAGACGCTAACGCGTTGGGTGTCGTGACCCAGCACATTGACCAGGCCGCGGGTCGGGCGCTCCAGCAAAGTGATGAGGCGCAATACACTGCTTTTGCCGGCGCCGGAGCGGCCGGTCAGAAACACCATCTCGCCTGCGCCAATATCGAAACTGACGGACGAGAGCGCCTCGCGACCGTTGGGATAACGCTTGTAGACGCGGTCGAAGCGGATCACGCGGCGCCTTCTGTGCCGTTGTCGCCCACCAAGGCATTGGCAAAGGCGGTGGCATCAAACGGACCGAAATCACCGGCTTGCTCGCCGATGCCGATGAAGCGGATCGGCAGACCAAGGCGTCGTGCAATGGCGACGGCGATACCGCCGCGTGCAGTGCCGTCGAGCTTGGTGAGTACCAGCCCGGTCACGCCCACGGCCTCATGAAAAGCCACTGCTTGGGCCAATGCGTTCTGGCCTTGGTTGGCATCGAGCACCAGCAGCACTTCGTGTGGTGCAGTGGGGTCGACCCGTTGGATGACGCGTTTGACCTTCTTGAGCTCTTCCATCAAGTGCGACTGACTGTGCAAGCGGCCGGCAGTATCGGCCAGCACCACATCGAGGCCGCGCGCGCGCGCTTGTTGCAAGGCATCGAACACTACGGCACCTGGATCTGCGCCGGCCTGCTGCTGGTGGATTTGGGCGCCGGTGCGGGTGGCCCAGATGGTCAGTTGCTCTGCCGCAGCGGCACGAAAGGTGTCACCGGCGGCCAACATGACAGAGCGGCCCTCGGCAGCAAGGCGCGTGGCGAGCTTGCCGATGGAAGTGGTCTTACCCGAGCCGTTAACGCCGACAACCATCACTACATAGGGCTTGTGCGCCGTGTCGATGTGCAACGGTTTGGCGCAGGGCGCCAGAATGGCCGCCAGGTCATCACGCAGTGCATCCATCAGCGCATCGACATTGCCCAGCTCGTTGCGCGACAAGCGCTGGCGCAGGTCTTCGAGCAGGCCTTGCGTGACTTCGGCACCCACATCCGAGGTGATGAGCCGCGTCTCAAGGTCATCGAGCAGCTCGGCATCGATGCGTCGGCCGCGAAACAGGCTGCGCAGGCCACCGCTGACCTTGGCCGCGCCGCTGCCAAGACGCTGCTTGAGGCGCGCAAAAAATCCGCGGTTTTCTGAAAGCTCTGACATGGGATCAACAGGCCGCTACGACAGCCCCTAGTGTAATAGGCTTGCGCCATGAAACGAGGTATTCGCCAATTGCGGATTATCGGCGGCAGTCTGCGCGGAAGGCGCTGGCAGTTTGCCGATGATCCGGCCATCCGGCCCACGCCCGACCGGGTGCGTGAAACGCTATTCAACTGGCTACAGCCGGTCATCCATGGCGCACGGTGTCTGGACTTGTTTGCCGGCAGCGGGGCGTTGGGCTTGGAGGCCTTGTCGCGCGGTGCCTCGCAGGTGCTGTTTGTGGATCGCAGTGGACCTGCGGTGGTTGCCTTGCGAGCGGTGGTCGAGAAGTTCGCAGTAGAGGGTGCGCGTTTTCAGATCGATGACGCGGTGCAGGCGGTGCGCGGCGCGGGTGGCCCTTGGGATGTGGTGTTTCTCGATCCGCCGTTTGCCTCAGGGTTGGTGACCGGCACGTTGAACGCACTGTCCCGTCCGGGTGTGTTGGCCCGCGGTGCATTGGTGTACTTGGAGGTGCCCGCCAATGATCCGTTGCCCCCATTGCCTACGGGCTGGGCTGTGCATCGGCAGGGCCGCGCCGGCGAGGTCGGTTATCATCTGTTCTCTACTGCCTCTCAGGTCACACCATGATGCGCAGGGCAATCTACCCCGGCAGTTTCGATCCGATCACTAACGGCCATACAGATTTGTTGCGTCGTGGTGCTCAACTGTTTGATGAAGTGTTGTTGGCCATTGCAGCCAGCAGCAGCAAGACACCGTTGTTCACGTTGGAGGAGCGCGTAGAGTTGGCGCGTGCCGTGTTTGCAGATCTGCCCAACGTGCGCGTCATCGGTTACAGCGGTCTGACGGTTGATTTGGCGCGTGAGCACGGCATCCATGTGGTGTTGCGTGGCTTGCGTACAGTTTCGGATTTTGAGTTCGAGTTTCAGTTAGCGAACATGTCGCGTCGCTTGCTGCCTGGCCTTGAAACCGTGTTTCTGGCGCCTCAGGAAGGCAACGCCTGCATTTCGTCGACACTTGTGCGCGACATCGCCAGACACGGCGGTGCTATTGACGAGTTCGTCCATCCCATCGTGGCCACTGCGCTGCGCAATAAGAAATCATCATGAAAACATTCCGACTGCAGTTGAGCGTTGTATTGCTGCTGGTGTTGCTGCCTGGTTTGCAGCAATTTGGGTTCGCTGCCGAAGCCGCACCGGGTAAAGCTGCCATCGCTAGCGCCCATCCGCTGGCTACTGCTGCGGGCATGGAAGTGCTGCAAAAGGGCGGCAATGCCTTTGATGCCGCCGTTGCGGTAAGCGCTGCGCTGGCGGTGGTCGAACCCAGTGGTTCTGGCATCAGTGGCGGAGGTCTGTTTCTGCTGCACAGCGCTGCCGATGGTCGCAACGTCATCGTCGATGCGCGCGAAGTGGCGCCCTTGGCTGCCACGCGCGACATGTATCTGGACAAGGATGGCAATCCGATTAAGGGCGCGTCGACCAACACTGCACTGGCTGCGGGTGTGTCCGGCGAGCCTGCAGGACTTGGCGTGTTGCAGTCGCGCTATGGGCGTTTGCCCTTGGCGGTCAGCTTGGCGCCGGCTATCAAACTGGCACGCGATGGCTTTGATATGTATCCGCGTCTGCACGCAGGGCTCAAACAAAAGTCCGCACAGTTTGCCAAGACAGCTGATGGCCTTAAGACCTTCTTCGTCAAAGAGGGTGAGCCACTGCCAGTCGGTGCGAAGCTCAAGCAGCCGTTGCTGGCCCGCACGCTGCAAACGCTGGCTACTGAGGGCATGCAGTCTTATTACACCGGCACCGTGTCCAAGCAGATGCTGGAGGGTATGAGCAAGCTTGGCGGCATTTGGACCGCCGAAGATCTCAAGCGCTATACCGTGGTCGAGCGCGAGGCTGTGGTCGGCACCTATCGTGGTGTAAAGCTAATCTCGGCGCCGCCGCCGTCATCCGGTGGCATCGCGCTGGTCGAGGCGTTGCATATTCTCGAGGGCTATCCGCTCGATAAGCTCGATGCAGTCACGCGCAAGCACGTCATCATCGAAGCCATGCGCCGCGTGCATCGTGATCGCGCGGTGTATCTAGGCGATTCGGACTTCGTAAAGATCCCCGTCGCCCAGCTGCTCGATCCGGTGTATGCCGCTGGCCTGCGCACGTCCATCCGTCTGGATCGCGCCACGCCCAGTGCCACGCTGGCCGATGCGCCCGAGAACTTGTCGACCGGCACCAACACCACGCACTTCTCCATCATGGATGCCCAAGGTAACCGCGTTGCCGGCACCATCACCCTCAATGCAGGGTTTGGTACCGGGCTCATGGTTCCGGGCACGGGGTTGCTGCTCAACAACCAGATGGATGATTTTTCCATCAAGCCGGGCGTGCCCAATATCTATGGCTTGATTGGCGCCACAGCCAACGAGATCGCGCCGGGCAAGCGCATGCTGTCGTCGGTCACGCCCACGTTTGTGGAAGGTCCGCGGGGCGTGATGGTGGTGGGTTCACCGGGCGGTAGCCTTATCACCGGTATGGTGCTGCTGGCGACGCTGGACTGGATAGACGGCAAGACCGCGCAGCAGATTGTGGCCGCACCGCGCATCCATCATCAGTACCAGCCCGACGTGCTGGCCTATGAGGCTGCCGCGCTGACCGCTGACGAAGTGACCGAGCTGGAAAAGCGCGGCCATAAGCTCAGCCGTCGCGAGACTTGGGGCAATCTGCAGGTGGTTACCTGGGACACTGCCACTGGCACCGTTAGCGCGGCCTCGGATCCGCGCGGTGTCGGCACAGCCGGGCTTTACTGACGCGGAGCGGCGACAATCACCGTAAAAGTGTCTGGCAGCGGTTGCGCGCGCGGATGCGGTTGTGCTGCTGTAACGGGCGGCACTGGACCGAAGCTTGAGGTGGCGGTGAACAGTTGGTGGGTCGTCGGATCCAGCGTCATGGTGCGTGCGCCGGCCTGTGTGGCAACTGTGCCCGCCACCGTATAACTGCTGCCAGCACCGGCGCGAATCACGCTGATACTGCCATCGCCATTGGAAGCCACTACCAGCCTCAGGTCGGCATCGTAAGCCACAGCATCGGTGCCTTTGCCTATGGGCACGCGCGCCACCGCCTTGCCCGATACAGCGTCGGTAACTGCCATGACTTTGTCGTTGCAGACCGAGTACAGATGATTCTGCGCGGTGTTAATGGCAAGGCCGGTCGGCTCATCGCAACCCTTGAGCTCCCAGTTGGCAGAGACCGTCAGCTTGTTGGTGTCGATGCTCAGCAGTCGGCCCGGCGCGCTCTCGATGTTGACGAATACGTTGCCCTTGCCATCGGCAACGGCGAACTCCGGCTTGTCAGGCAGGGGAATGGTGGCCAGCGGCTTGAGCGACACCGCATCAAACACGCTGGCATCTTTGCTGCGACCGTTGAACGTGAACAGCCGCTTGGTGGGGGCGTCGTACAGGATCGCGTCAGGGTTATTGCCGGCGACTTTTACTTCGCGCAGCACCAGCAGCGTGTCGTAGTCGAATTCGGTGACTGTGTTGGCGCGGCCGTTGCTGGTGTATCCACGATGCAGTTCTGGCGCCAGCGCCACACCGTGTACGCCAGCGAGGTTGGCTATTTGACCCAGCGTCGCGCCGCTACGGCTGTCGAGCACTATCACGCGGTCTCCGTGCGTGATGAACAAGCGATGCAGCGGCGTATCCATCGTCAGATAGTCCCAGCCGCCGGTGCCCTGCAATACCCATCGACTGCTGATCTGATAGGGCGCAGTAGCCGTCTTGTCTGCAGCCTCGGTGCTACCCCCAGCCAATACAGCACAGCCCAACAAGCCACAGGTGATGGCGTGGTTCAGTCGTGACATGGGTTGCTCCGCTGCATGGGGTGGGGTGGCGGCACTGTATCAGCAGTACACCGTCTGCACGGTGGTGTATTCCTTCAGGCCCTCTTCGCTAAATTCCACGCCGATGCCCGATTGCTTGACGCCGCCAAACGGCGCGTTGGGCTGAATACCGCCGTGCTTGTTAACCCAGGCGGTGCCGCATTCCAAGCGTTGTGCCAGCGCCTTGGCCTTGGCCGCGTCGCTGCTCCACACGGAGCCGCCCAAGCCCATCGGGTTGTCGTTAGCGCGGCGCATAGCGTCTTCAACGTCGGTGTAACGAATGATGGGCAGGGCCGGGCCGAACTGCTCTTCGTCCACTAATCGAATGCCTTCCTGCACATCGGCAACAAAAGTGATCGGATAGAAATAGCCGTTGCCGGCCAGCGGCGCGCCACCACAGAGGATGCGGCCACCGGCCTGCTTGGCTTCTTCCACCAGTTCGACCACGCGCTTGAACTGCATGGCGTTTTGAATTGGGCCGAGCTGGTTGTTTTCGTCCAAGCCATCACCCATCGGCACGGTGCTCGCAAAGGCCACCAGTTCAGTGCACACCTGCTCGTAGATGCTGTCGTGCACATACAGGCGCTTGAGCGCTGCGCAGGTTTGCCCGCCATTGATGAATGCGCCCCAGAACAAATCTGGTGCGATGGCTTTGGGGTCTGCATCGGGCAGCACCACGCCTGCATCGTTACCACCCAATTCCAGTGTGATGCGTTTGAGTGTGGGTGCCGCTGAGGCCATTATTTTGCGGCCCGTTGCCGTGGAGCCAGTGAACACCATCTTGGCGATGCCCGGATGCGACGACAGTGCCGCGCCCAAGGCATCGTCACCCGACACCACGTTGACTACGCCGGGCGGCAGCACTTCATTCATCAGCTCGACCATGCGGATGGTGGACAGCGGCGTGTAGGGCGAGGGCTTGATGACCACCGTGTTGCCGGTGCGCACCGCCGGAATGATGTGCCAGCTGGCGATCAGCATCGGCCAGTTCCATGGTGTGATCGAGCCGATGACGCCGATGGGTTTGCGATGCAGCTCGATGCGCCCCTGCTCGTTGTCCTGCAGCACGCTGACAGGCAGTTGCATGTCTGCAGTGGCATGGGTCCATGCGGCTGTGCCTCCCACTTCAAAGCGTGAACCTAGACCGTTGAGCTGCTTGCCCTGTTCGGCGGTGATCAGCCGCGCCAGCTCTTCGGCGTGAGCTTCGATTTTTGCAGCGATGGCATGGCAGGCGGCCTGGCGTTCTGCATCGCTGGTCTGGCTCCAAGTCTTGAAGGCGCGCGCCGCTGCGGCAATGGCATCATCCAAGTCTTGTGTAGTGGCTAGGGGCATGCGCCCGGCGACTGCGCCAGTGGATGGGTTTTTGACGTCGGCATGGGCTGCGGCCTGACGGCGTACGCCATCGATGATCAAATCGAAAGCCATGTGTTCCCCCTGCGGCAGCCGCCGCGTTGTTTGGCAGAGCATACACTGGCACCTGTCGCCCACCTTGCGGAGCCGCGCTGTGAAATACCTTCAAACTGTTGGACTGGTGTCGATCTGGTTGATGCTGGCGCTGGGCCGCAGCGCCTCGGCAGCAAGCTCTGCCGACATACTGGGGCAATCACCGGACAGCCACTGGCGCACTGCAGATCCGCAGTACACCTATGTGATGCAACTGACCGACAAGCGCATGGTGCTGATCGAGCTGGCACCTGCCTTTGCGCCACGCCACGCCGCGCAGATCGCCGCGCTGGTGAAGTCTGGTTGGTATGACGGCCTGGCCATCGTGCGCGTCAACGACAACTACGTGACCCAGTGGGGTGATGCTGAGGGCACCAAGCCTTTGCCAGACGGACTCTCGCGCACCTTGCCTGCGGAGTTTGAGATGCCGAGGTTGCCGGCGGACCTGCCGTTTAACGCCGTGCCTGGGCGTGATGCCTATGCACCCGAGGCGGGTTTTGCGCAGGGTTGGCCTGTGGGTCGCCAGAGTGCTCGCGGTCCGGCATGGCTGGCCCACTGCTACGGCATGGTCGGTGCCGGGCGTGATTCAGCACCGGATTCTGGAGGCGCTGGCGAACTGTATGCGGTGATAGGCCATTCGCCACGTCATCTGGATCGCAACATCACGGTAGTAGGTCGCGTGCTGCTGGGCATGGAATATCTGGCTGCGTTGCCACGCGGTGACGATGCAATGGGGTTCTATGCCACGCCCGCGCAGCGTGTGCCTATTGTGTCGGCCCGCTTGTTGTCGCAGTTGCCGGATGCAGGGCGCCCGGTAGTGCAGGTGCTGCGCACCGACAGCAGCAGCTATGCGCGTTGGCTAGAAGCGCGACGCAACCGCACAGACAGCTGGTTTGTTCGCCCTGCCGGTGCTATCGACCTGTGCAATGCGATGCCGCCGGTGCGCCTGCGCTGATGGGTATTACAGGGGCCTGATCTCTACCTTGCGAAAGCGCACGCTGCCGCTGCCTCTAAACTGCAAGGCGAGGTGGCCTTCGGCATGCGTTGCATTGTCTAACTCTACGGCAGCAGTGTCGTTGAGCTTGACCTGCAGATGCGTGCCTTGGGCGCGTACCGTCAAGGTGCTCCACCGGCCAGAGGCACGCAGCTTGGTGGCTGGCTCCACCAGTTGCACAATTGAACCTGTGGCAAAGGCGCCATCACGGTCATCCCACAGGTTCACTTCGTAGCAGTTGGTGGGCGATACGTCTTTGGCATCGCTGCAGCGGATGAACACACCGCTGTTGGTCTGTGGTTCGATGAGTACTTCGACACGCAGCTCAAAGTTTGCATAGCGTTCGTTGGACACGACAAAGCCATCGCCGGCGTTGCCCACCAATGCGCCTTGTTCCCAGCGCCAGGGCACATCACCCACGCTCTGCCATTGCGTTGCAAAGTTGCTCTCTGCAAGTAGCGGTTGCCAGCGCGGCACTTCTGCGGCTTGTGCAGTGCCGACCAGCAACCACACCATCCAGGCAGCACCAGTGCCCGTGAAGATGGGCCAGATCACCGAGCCGGTCAGTCGCACTGTGAGCAGTGCGACTGCAGCACCGATCCATTCTTTTGGTCCGCCGCCAATGACTGCAGGGATAACAAAGCTGACGAACAGACAGCCCGGAATGTAAGAGAACACGGTTTGCACGGCCGCCGAAGGGCGCACGCGTGTCAGTAGCCAGTAGCCACCGGCGCGACAGCCGTAGCAGCCCAGCGCCATCAGCAAGATTGTGATCACGGTAGGTGTATGCAGTGACATCAGCCTGGTCTCCAGCGTTGTTGCAGCAGGCCTGTTATGCCGCCTGCCAGTGCGCCTATCACGATATGCCAAGCGGTATGCGGCAAGGCCTGCGACACGACCAGTGCCACTGATCCGGCCATCAACCAGGGCAGCAGATCTGACTTGCCGCGCCACATCGGCACCAGCAGTGCGATGAACGTGGACAGTGCAGCAAAGAACAGCGGATGGCCTGGCCCGGTATGAATGAGGCTGCCCGACAGATGTCCGACGATGCTGCTGACCACCCACACCATCCAGATCGGTACGCCGCTGCCGATGAGAAACGCGGCATCGCGCTCGCCTTTGTCTATCTCTTTGAGGGCAAGTGCCCAGTTGTGATCAATCATGAAGAACAGACTCAGCCAGCGCCGCCAGCCACGCAGCTGATCCATCCAGGGCGCTAGTAAAGGGCCCATCAGCAAAAAGCGCAGGTTCATCGTCAGCGAAGCCAGACTCACGGTGCTCACGGAGACAGGCGCAGCCCATACGCCCAGTGCGATCAATTGCGCTGAACCGGCAAACACCGTGGCGCTCATCAAAGTGCTTTCAAGAAAGCTCAGGCCATGCGCCTGCGCAGTCAGGCCCGCCACCAATCCAAACGGCAGACCGCCGATCAGTAGCGGTGGACTGGCGCGTACGCCGCGCAGAAAACCGGCGCGCGTGAAAGTGACAGGTAGGGCGTTGCTCATGTTTTGGGTGCTTTGGGTTTGACCTGCAGTACTCGCGGCGCACGGCCGGTGCGTGCGGGCAATTGCGTTGCACGATGCAGATCGACGGCGCGCCACAGATACCAGGCGGCCGCAGAACGGTAAGGCGACCAGCGTTTGCCCCAAGCAGCCAGGGCTTTGGGTTGTGGCAGTGCTTTCAGACCATAAGCCAGCTTGAAGCCATTGCACACACCGTAGTCGCCTACGGGCAATACATCAGGGCGCTGCAACTGAGACATCAGCAGCATCTCGGCAGTCCAGCGGCCGATGCCGCGCACGCTGCAGCAGTGTTCAATCACAGTCTCGTCATCAAGTGTGGCAAGGGTTGCATCGTCTGCTAATCGGCCATCGAGACAGTGCGCCGCCAAATCTTGCAGTGCAGTGACCTTGGCCTGAGAAAAGCCGACGCTGCGCAGCGCTTCGACCTCTGCTGCGGCCAGTTGCGCAGGCGTGGGGAACTTACCATTGAACAGCGCTTCAAGACGCTCAAGGATGCGCCGCGCTACTGCTCCAGAGAGCTGTTGGCCTGCGATGGATCGTGCCAAGGATTCATACACTGAAGGTCGCGGCGTGGTGCCCAAGGTGTACGGTCCGGCCGCGCGCACCAGCGCTGCCATCACCGGGTCGACCGTCTCGAAATGCGCAAGCAACTGCGCGGCACTCACGACTGGCATTGCGTGCAGTAATAGGTGGAGCGTTGGCCTTGCACGCGATGGCGTATGGCGGTGCTGCAGTTGCGACAGGGTTCGTCGGCACGCTCGTATACATACAGCTTCTGCCGGAAGTAACCGGGCGACCCATCGACACCGACATAGTCACGCAGCGTGGTGCCACCGGAGCGGATGGCCATCGTCAGCACATCGCGTATGGACTGCGCCAGGGCATCGCACTGCGCACGGGTGAGTGACTGCGCCGCACGGCCCGGGCGGATGCCAGCGCGAAACAGCGCCTCACTGGCGTAGATGTTGCCCACGCCCACCACCACGTGACTGTTCATGATGTGCTGTTTGATTGCCACGCGCCGGCCACGGCATTGGCTGTGCAGATACGCACCGTCGAACTGATCTTCCAATGGTTCCGGCCCCAACGTGGCCAACAGCGGATGGGCCATCACATCGCCGGTAAGCCAATGCAGGCTGCCGAAGCGGCGTGGATCGTTGAAGCGCAGCAGCTGGCCAGAATCCAGCTGCAGATCGACATGGTCATGAAGCCGTCGCGGCGCATCGGCTGGCAGCACACGCAGGCTGCCCGACATGCCCAGATGCAGCAGCAGGCTGCCAAGTTCCAAATCGACCAACAGGTATTTGGCGCGCCGGCGCACACCGGCGATGCGCTGACCGTCAGCGGCTTGCGCAATGCCCGGCGCTACCGGCCAACGCAGGCGCGGCTCGTACACAGCAAGGTGTTGCAAGCGCCGACCCGCAATGTGCGGCTCGATGCCGCGGCGGGTGGTTTCTACTTCGGGCAGTTCGGGCATCGGCGCAGGATGCCAAAGCCGGATGCGAAAAGCCCGCTTTGGAAGCGGGCTTTTGGCTTACTTGATCTTGGTCTCTTTGTAAGAGACGTGCTTGCGCACGACAGGATCGTATTTCTTGGTTTCGAGCTTCTCGGGGTGAAGACGCTTGTTCTTCATGGCCACATAGAAATGGCCGGTGCCCGCGGTTGACAGCAGTTTGATTTTCTCACGCATAGCTGGCTCCTCAGACCTTCTTGCCCTGTGCACGCATCTTGGCGAGCACGACGTCGATACCGTTCTTTTCGATGGTGCGCATTGCGTTGGCCGAGACGCGCAGTTTTACCCAGCGCTTTTCTTCCTCGATCCAGAAACGCTGCACATGGAGGTTGGGCAGGAAGCGACGACGCTTCTTGTTGTTGGCGTGCGAGACGCGGTTGCCAACTGCCGGACGCTTGCCGGTAACAATGCAGACGCGGGACATGACGGATTCCTCGAGGCGGCGCCGGGCGCTGAAAAGGGCGAGCTTTATACCAGCCTGCGGGGGGGCAGGGCAAGGTTCTCTTTGCCGTTAGAGCAACCCCCGCTCTGCAAACGAGACACAGCGCGTGTCCCCGACCACCAGATGGTCGAGCACCCGGATGTCTACCAGGGCCAGCGCGTCGCGCAGTCGCGCGGTGATCAGCTCGTCGGCGTGGCTGGGTTCGGCGATGCCGGACGGGTGGTTGTGGGCCAGGATGACAGCGGCCGCATTGCGGGAAAGTGCCTGTTTGACCACTTCGCGCGGGTGCACGCTGGCGCCGTCGATGGTGCCGCGAAACAGCTCATCGAAGGCGATCAGACGGTGGCGGTTGTCCAGGTGCAGGCAGCAGAACACCTCGTAGGGGCGGTCGCGCAGTTGCGCCTGCAGAAAGTTGCGGGCCGCTTGGGGTGCTTCCAGCGCCGGTCCGGCCTGCAGCGCCTCGCGGTAATGGCGCCGGGACAGCTCCAGCGCGGCCTGCAGGATGCCGTAGCGGCGGCCGCCCAGCCCCGGTGCGGCCAGACACTGCGCCTGCTCGGTCACCAGCAGCTCACGCAGCGAGCGGTAGCGCTGCAGCAGCGCGCGGCCTTGGTCTACGGCGCTGGCGCCGCGGCAGCCGCTGCCGAACAGCACGGCCAGCAGTTCGGCGTCGGACAGGCTCTGCGGCCCGGATATCAGCAGCTTTTCGCGCGGGCGTTCGCCCGCCGGCCAATCGCGGATGGTCATGTCTGCCTCCTTGTGACACTGCGGTCAGTGTGGTGGCGACCTGTCACTGAGGCGATCAGCAAATGACCCGAGGATCATGGAAAACGCTGATCCTCGGGCCCTATAGTGGTCCTATGAACGGAAAACGCATCGTGCTGGGTGTCACCGGCGGCATCGCCGCCTACAAGAGCCCCGATCTGGTACGTCGCCTCGTAGAGCGCGGGGCGCAGGTCCAAGTGGTGATGACCTCTGGCGCCCGCGAGTTTGTGACGCCGTTGACCTTCCAGGCCGTGTCGGGCCGCGAGGTGCGCTCTGAGCTGTGGGATAGCGCGGCCGAGGCGGCCATGAGCCATATCGAATTGGCCCGCTGGGCCGACCTTGTGCTGGTGGCACCCGCGACAGCAGATTTTCTGGCGCAGCTGTCCCATGGCTTGGCCGGCAGCTTGCTGGGCACCTTGTGTTTGGCCACAGCAGCGCCTGTGGCGGTCGCTCCGGCCATGAATCAACAGATGTGGGCCAATCCCGCCACCGCCGCCAACGTCGCGCTATTGCGCGCGCGTGGCGTGCAGGTGCTGGGCCCCGGCGTCGGCAGTCAGGCCTGCGGCGAGACCGGTGAGGGTCGCATGCTGGAGCCGGTGGCCTTGGCCGACGCGGCCATGGCTCTGTTGCCGGTGCAGGGGCCGCTGGCAGGTCATAGGGTGCTGATCACCGCCGGTCCGACGCGCGAGCGCATCGATCCGGTGCGGTTTATCAGCAATCGCAGCTCCGGGAAAATGGGCTATGCGGTGGCACAGGCAGCCCGTGAACTGGGCGCCGAGGTGACGCTGGTCAGCGGCCCAGTGAATTTGTGCACACCGCCGGGCGTGCGCCGCATCGACGTGGAAACGGCGCAGCAGATGAATGACGCGGTTGAGGCCGAAGTGGCCGCAGCACAGGTGTTCATCGCTACCGCGGCAGTGGCCGACTACCGGCCGACCAATCCCGCCAGTCTTAAGATCAAGAAGGTCACCGACAGCCTTGATCTGCGCATGGAGCGCACGGTCGACATATTGCATGCGGTGGCGCAGCGCGCCAATCGCCCCTATGTGGTGGGCTTTGCCGCTGAGACCAATGATGTCGAGGTCCATGCGCGCGCCAAGCTGGAGCGCAAGAATCTTGATCTGATTGCGGTCAACGAAGTCGGCGACTGCAAAGGCTTTGACCGTGACGACAACCAGGTGGTTGTGTTGTGGCAGAACGGCGGCCGGCAGGAGCTGGGTGAGGGCAGCAAGACGGTGCTGGCACGCAGACTCATGGCGCTGATTGCCGAGCGTTATCTGGCGGCTCGTTCATGAGTGCTGCGCTGCAGCCGCTGCAGGTTCGCATTCTCGATCCGCGTTTGGGTCGGGAGTGGCCGTTGCCTACTTATGCCACCGCGGGCTCTGCGGGCTTGGATTTACGCGCTATGCTCGAAACTCCTACTGAGCTTGCCGCAGGCGCCACGTTGCTGGTGCCCACGGGCATGGCAATACATCTGGCTGACGCGGGTCTTGCCGCGGTGATCCTGCCGCGCTCTGGTTTGGGCCACAAGAACGGCATTGTGCTGGGGAACTTGGTGGGCCTGATCGACTCCGATTATCAGGGCCAGCTGATGGTCTCGTGCTGGAACCGCAGTGCCACAGCGTTTACTTTGCAGCCCGGTGATCGCATCGCGCAGTTGATTGTCGTGCCGGTGTTGCAGGTGCAGTTGCAGGTGGTCGATGCGTTTACCGATAGCACGCGCGGCGACGGCGGATTCGGGCATACCGGACGCGGCTAATGGTGCTGCGCGTTGGCGCGCAGGGTTCAGTCACCATTAAGGCGATAGCTCCTACAAGGGAGTTGTGATCGCGAAATCACTAGTCCTCATCAAGCCAAGAGCTTCTGGAAGGCATCAATGAACACCAAGCTTCTCGTCCTAGTTCCAGCGGTGCTGTTGTCGGGTTGTGTCGTAGACAACAGCGGCGCTTATTACGCCGATGCTGCCTCTGCTGCAGCCGAGCCGGTGCCGGCACAGGTTTACTTTTATCCCACTCAGGGGCAGACGGCGGAGCGTCAGGAGCGCGACCGCTATGAGTGCTACAACTGGGCGGTCGGCCGCACGGGCTTTGATCCCAGTCGCCGGCCTTTGCCGCCTGCGCAACGTCAGGTGGTGGTGCCGTCGCGCCCCACTGGCGAAGCCACAGTGGGCGGCGCTCTGCTCGGCGCCATCATTGGCGCAGCCGTCTCGGATTCGCGCAATGCCGCCTCTGGTGCCATCGTGGGTGCTGCGGCAGGCGGATTGCTTGGTGCGGCGTCTGAGAGCGCGCAGGCCGATGAAGAAGCCCGTCGTTATACCGCAAACCAAGTTGCGGCCTCGGCCGGTAACGGTCGCGCGGCGGCCGATTATCAGCGTGCGATGTCCGCCTGCCTTGAGGCACGCGGCTACACAGTCAAGTAAGGAGACTCACCATGATCAGCCTAAGCTCGGTTCGTGGATCTGTCGTTTTCGGCGCGGCGCTGGCGCTTTGGGGTGCAATGCCCGCAACGGTGCTCTCGCAAGAGGTGGATGCCGAAGACAAGCGTATTGAGTCCCGCCCTTACCAGCGCCCGATGCCCGGACGCCCGGAGCAAGCACAGCAGCGTCCGCAGCCTGCGGTACAACAGGGCCGCCCGGAGCAAGCGCAGCAGCGTCCGCAGCCTGTCGTAGAACCGGGTCGTCCGGAGCAAGCACAGCAGCGTCCGCAGCCCAACTACGGGCGGCCTGATCAAGGCAACGTATACCAGCGCCCTGTGCCAGGTCGACCGGAGCCGCCGTCGTTTCGGCCCGAGCAGCAGCAGCGCCCGTCGCCCGGTTACAACTACAACACGCGTCCCAGCCGCCCTGCGCCGGATCGCGTGGTCACCCGGTTGCCCCCTGGATATCGCCCTTATTACTGGGGTGGCAGCCCTTACTACCAATATGACGGCTACTGGTACCGCCCTTATGGCAGCAGCTTTGTCCTGAGCACGCCGCCTTACGGTCTGTATGTGTCGACGTTGCCGCCGTTCTATTCCACTGTGTTTATCGGTGGGTCGCGTTACTACTTCGCGGACGATACCTACTACAGCTACGACATAGGCCGTCGCAGCTATGTGGTGGTGCAGCCGCCGTCAGGCTCACGCTTGGCTACTGCGGCCGAGCCGGCGGTCGAGCCGCAGCGCGACCCGGAGCTGTACGTCTATCCGCAGAAGGGACAGAGCGAGCAGCAACAAGCCGATGACCGCTATGAGTGCCATCGCTGGGCTGTTGGCCAGACGCAGTACAACCCGGTGGATGCCGTCTATAACCCCGACAAGCATGGTCAATATGACCGCGCGCTGACGGCGTGCCTGACGGGCAAGGGCTATAGCGTCAAATAAGACGATGGGGCCTGCGCTGATTGCGCAGGCCCTTGGGTTCAGCGCTTGCTTTGCTGAACAACCAGCTGGCGATAACGATCGATATCCGCCTGAAAGCTCGAGCGCAGCGTTTCCTGTTCTTTTTGCCGCGAAATCAGCACGGCGCGCTGTGACAGTTCTTCGTTGAGCGTCTGCACTATCTCTGCAGTTAGTGTATCTGGCAGGCGGCGGGCATTGGGCTTGGTCGAGTAGGGTTTGAAATTGCGCATGCGTGTCTTAAGACCTTGCATGCGCGTCTGCACAGCCTCCACATAACCGCGACTGGCGGCCACCTGGGTTTCAATCTGTGCCAAGCGCTCGTCGCGCAGCGACTCTATGTCCTGCGTTGAGGTGTACGTGGTCAGCAGAAAGTTGTCGCGCTGTTTGGTGCGAGCATCCAACTGACTGCGCTCACTGATGGAGGCTTGTTCGGCAGCAGATAGCTGTGCCGGCCGCTCGCGCACCGCCAACCCCTGGCTATTGAGCTCGGCAATGCTGCGCTGTGCGTATTGCGCCGGCACCGTGTCGCCGTAGTGCACGGCACCGTTCTCGTCAGTCCAGCGGTAGCTGCGGACAGCCGGTTCATTGGACGTACCCGCCTTGCGCGGTTGCGCCGCCGGCACGGCGGCAACCGTGCAGCTGAGCAACAGAGCAAAGGCGAGACGTTTTTTCATCTCTGGCATTGTCCATGCCAGCGCGCCAGAGGCCAGCACCAGCCGCGCCAATTGCGGCGCGGCTCACATCTTCACTCGATTCCGTACTGCGCCCGGTACGCCTCCATGGCCGCCAGATGCTCCCCGGGCTGTGCGGCAGCACCGCCGCGCACCGCCTCAATCAGCGCGCCGAGCGTCAGGATGCTCAGGCAGGGAATGGCATACAAACGTGCCACTTCCTGCACGGCGGACTCAGTCAGTGTGTTGCCGGTGACCGGGTCGCGGCCGCGCTCTTGTCGATCCAGTGCCAGCGCGACACCGCAAGGTGTGGCACCGGCCGCCCGGATCAGTTCGATCGATTCGCGGATGGCGGTGCCGGCGGTGATGACGTCATCGATGATCAACACACGACCTGCGAGCGCGCGACCGACGATGGCACCGCCTTCGCCGTGGGTTTTGGCCTCTTTGCGATTGAATGCAAACGGCACGTTGAGTCCGTGGTGCGTATACAGCGCGGCAGCGGTGGCGGCCACCAGCGGGATGCCTTTGTAGGCAGGTCCGAACAGCATGTCGAAGGGCAGGCCAGAGGCCACGATGGTGGCGGCATAGCACTGCCCCAGCACGGCCAATGAGGCACCGTCATCAAATGACCCGGCGTTGAAGAAGTAGGGGCTGATGCGTCCCGACTTGAGCGTGAACTGGCCAAAGCGCAGCGCATTGCGACCCAGGGCGAGTTTCAGAAAGGCAAGTTGATGGTCGTGCATGAGGGTTCCAGGCAGTGGGGCTATCATGCTGCCCATGAAAGTCACGTCTATCAACGTCAATGGCATCCGGTCGGCCACCAAAAAGGGTGTGTTCGAGTGGTTGGGGCAGTTACAGCCGGATGTGGTGTGTATCCAGGAGACCAAGGCCCAGGAACACCAGCTGGCCGGGTTGGGCTGCGAGCTTGCGGGCTATCACAGTGTGTTCTGTGACGCGGTAAAGCCGGGCTATTCGGGCGTGGCGATATTCAGCCGGCAAAAGCCCGATGTGGTGCGCTGCGGCTTTGGTGTTGAGGAGTTCGATAACGAAGGCCGCTACATCGAGGCCTGCTTTGGTGATCTGTCGGTGATCTCGGTGTATCTGCCGTCGGGTTCGTCGGGTCCGCACCGTCAGGAATCCAAGTTCCGCTGCCTTGATGTGTTTCTGCCGCACATGCAGGCGCTGGCCGCTACGGGCCGACGCTATATCTTGTGTGGCGACTGGAATATCGCGCACCGCGAGATCGACTTGAAGAACTGGAAGGGCAACCAGAAAAACAGCGGATTTTTGCCCGAGGAACGCGCTTGGCTCGACCGTGTGTTTGGCGAGGCGGGCTTTGTGGATGCGTTTCGCGAAGTCGATCAGCGTGCCGAGCAATACACCTGGTGGTCAAACCGCGGCGAGGCTTGGGCTAAGAACGTGGGCTGGCGTATCGATTATCAAGTGGTCAGCGCCAACCTTGCCGGTACGGCCCGCAGTGCCAGCATCTATAAAGACCAGCGGTTCTCAGATCACGCCCCGCTGACCTTGGATTACGTGCTGTGACAGTGGGCGCTGCGGCCACCGGCTGGCGTGCTGCCTTGCCGGCTGGCTTGCGCGCCTATGTTGAGCCAGCGCCGTTGGCGGCGTTTTTTCTGGGCGTGTCGTCTGGTGCGCCTTACGCGATGATCGCAGCAACGCTGACCACGCGGCTGGCGCAGGATGGCATCCGCAAGAGCACTGTCACTGCCTTCACGCTTACTTTTCTGGTCTACAACCTCAAGTTCCTTTGGGCTTGGGTGGTCGACGGCGTGAAGGTGCCTGTGCTGTCGCGATTAGGTCAGCGCGTGTCATGGCTGCTGCTGGCCGGTGTGCTGGTGATGGCTGCCATCATCAATCTGGCGTTAGTGGATCCCCGGACAAATCTGCTGGGCACTGTCTATGCAGCGATCCTCGTTGCAGTTGCCGGCGCCACCTACGACATCGTCATAGACGCCTACCGTATCGAAACTCTGGAGCCTGGGCAGCTCGGTGTTGGCGCGGGTATGTCGCAGTATGGCTGGCGCATCGGCTCTGTGGTGGCTGCCGCGCTGGCGCTGGTTATCGCGGGTCGCTGGGGTTGGTCGCTGGGCTATGGCGTCTGCGCGGCGCTGGCTTTGCCTGCAATGCTGGTGGGTTTGGTGCTGGGCGAGCCACCGCGGCGTCGCGAGCCGCAGGTGCGCACTGGCTTTGATGCAGTGCTGCGTTCCATAATTGATCCGCTGGTTGAATTCATGCGTCGTCGTGGCGCGCTGCTGGTGCTGCTGTTTGTATTGCTGCACAAGGTGGGCGACACCATCGCCAATCTGACGTTCAGGCTGCTGTTTGATGAGTTGCAGTACAGCAACGATGAAATCGCGTTTTATGACGTGGGTTTTGGCTTTTGGGCCTATTTGGCAGGCGTGTTTGTCGGTGGTTGGCTGTATAGCCGCATTGGCCTCAAGCGCTCGGTGCTGTGGAGCCTGGTGTTGATGGCTGTTTCTAACCTCAGCTTTGCGGCGCTGGCATCGGTGGGTCATTCCAACTGGGGCCTGGCCGGCGCAATCGCTTTTGAAAATCTGACCAGTGGCATCGGTGGCGTGACGGTTGTGGCCTATCTTTCAGCGCTTTGCGATCTGAGGTACACCGCGGCTCAGTTTGCCTTGTTGTCGGCAGCATCGAGCGTGGTGGGCCGATTCATCAGCGGTACGACGGCCGGCAAACTGATCGAGCTGCTGGGTTTTGTGGACTTCTATCTGCTTTCGACAGTGGTCGCCGTTCCCGGTGTGCTGCTTTTCTGGCTGTTAATGCGCAAAGGTTTGATTGATGTCCCGGACAAGGGTGTGACATGAATTTGCTTGCGGCCGGTACAGCAGTGTGTGACCTGCAATTGCTGACGGAAGGTCAGGCACAGGGATTTACTTTGGGTGAGGGTGAGTGGCCGCTGCGCGGGCTGGTAGTGATGCACCAAGGAGAGGTGCGCGCCTTCGTCAACCAATGTCCGCATGCCGGACATCGTCTCGATTTCCCGCCCGGCCGGTTTCTGACGCCCGATGGTGAGTTGTTGCTGTGTCGCTCGCATGGCGCG
>CANFSB010000011.1 GCA_947449495.1 Pseudomonadota bacterium | reverse complement strand
TTGCAGCGGCACGGTTTGTTTGATCTTGGTCAGCTTGGCAGGCTTGTCGGCCTTATCGACCGTTTCGCAACCGCCGATCAATGCCAAAGACAGCAGCAGCACGGCGGCAAAACCGAAGCGGCTGGAAGGACGAACGCTGTGCATCATGGTGTGGCCTTTGCGGGTGCATCGGTCGCGGCGGGTGCCGCGGCCACAGCCGACAGATCGTGAAGCTTGAGAGCCAGCAGGTCTTCACGACCGGCCTGCCCACCCAGCGCGGCATCGCTGGCCTGGCGCGAAGTCTGCGCCGCCTGAAACTGAGCCACTGCGCCAGCCTGGTCACCCTTGGCCAGCAGCACATCGCCCTTTACTTCGGCATAAGCGGATTTGAACGCACCTTCGGGAAGCGTGCCCAAGGTGGCCAGCGCCTCGTCGTGCTTGCCCAGGGCAAGTTGCACGCGTGCCAGACGCAAGCGCGCTACCAGTCGCAACTGCTCGTCTGCAGCCTTGGTAGCCACCTCAGATAACTGCGGCAGTGCTTTGTCGAGTTCGTTGCGCTCCACCAGCAACCGCGCATAGGCCAAGCGCGCTGCAGGGCCATAGGCGGAGTCGGCATGCACTTTGATGAAGCTGTCGAAGGTTTTGCCGGCAGCGTCCTTATCGGGGTTGTCGAAG
This sequence comes from Pseudomonadota bacterium, assembly GCA_947449495.1. Lineage (GTDB taxonomy): Bacteria > Pseudomonadota > Gammaproteobacteria > Steroidobacterales > Steroidobacteraceae > ZC4RG30. The sequence goes on along the minus strand of CANFSB010000011.1, from coordinate 43,797 downwards.
GATTGCAGCAATGCCTCATAAGCAGTGGTGCTGCCCTGCTGTTGCTGCACTTGATGGTCTTGCCACCAGCGCCAGCCAAACAAGCCGATAGTTCCCAGCAACAGACCGGCGACCAGCGCCATGCCATTGTGCCGCAGCCAGCCCTTAAGGGCTTCCCACTGATCCTGTTCGTCGCCGAGCAAATCCACTGTGAGTCTCTCCCGTCAGCCTGCTTCAGTAGGGCCGGCCAGATCCGCAAGGATGGCCGGGATGCGCGCTGCCAAGTCGGGCAGCGGCCATTGGGTTTGGCCTGACTCGTCGCGCAGCGACTTGAGCGAAGCCACACCACGTTCGAGTTCCGTATCTCCCAGTATCAGCGCCAGCGACGCTCCACTGCGATCGGCGCGCCGGAACTGCGCCTTAAAATTGCCGCCGCCCATATTGCTCTGGAACCGCAGCGAGGGCAGGTCATCGCGCAAGCGCTCAGCCAGCGCTAGCGCGGTGCGCTGCGCACGTTCACCGCTGGCGATGATGTAGACATGAGGCGCAAGCGGCGCATCGCCTGCACCGGCTTGGCCCATCAACTCGACCACGCGCTCGATACCCATCGCAAAGCCGATGGCCGGCTGTGCCTCACCACCGAGCTGCGGAATAAGGTCGTCATAGCGACCACCGGAGCAGACGGCGTCTTGTGCGCCCAGCGCATCGGTGACCCATTCGAACACGGTGCGCGAGTAGTAATCGAGACCGCGCACCAGACGCGGATCAATCACGTAGTCGATGCCCATGCCGGCCAGCATGGCGCACAGCCCGTCAAAATGCTCGCGTGATTCGCTGTCCAAGTGATCGGTGAGCAGCGGCGCAGCGGCCACCAAGGCCTGCATGTCGGGGTTCTTGCTGTCCAGGATACGCAGCGGATTGCCTTCGAGCCGGCGACGGCTGTCGGCATCGAGCAGCGACTCGTGGCCACGGAAATATTCGACCAGCTTCTCGCGATAGACGCGACGCGCCTGTGCCGTGCCCAGCGAATTGAGCTTGAGCTTGACGCGGGTGATGCCCAGCTGGCGCCACAAGCGTGCCGTAAGACCAATGAGCTCGGCGTCGATATCGGGCCCGGCAAAGCCGATGGCCTCTACGTCTATCTGATGAAACTGACGATAGCGGCCCTTTTGCGGGCGCTCGTGGCGGAACATCGGGCCACTGGTCCACAGCTTCAGGCGCGCACCGCGCAGCAGGCCGTTGCTGATCGCCGCACGCACCACACCGGCCGTAGCTTCAGGACGCAGCGTAAGACTGTCGCCACCGGAATCGGTGAAGGTGTACATCTCTTTTTCGACGATGTCGGTGTATTCACCGATGGCGCGCTTGAACAGCGCAGTGTGCTCGACGATGGGCACACGCAATTCTTCAAAACCATAGGCCGTGAACAGTTCGCGCGTCACGCGCTCCAAGCGCTGCCAACCAGCCACCTGGGTTGGCAACACATCGTTCATGCCCCGGACAGACTGCACTGCAAAGGTGTTTTCGGCCATGACGCTATGCAACCCTCAAAACCGCAGCAATCAGGAAAGCGCCGGCTGCGCGAGCAGGCCAACGGTAATAAGAACTGCCAGCACAGCCACTGCGATCAACAGTGCCCGCTGCAACGACAACTGTGGTCCGCGTCCGGTGCGCACGCGCACCAGTGGCGACATGAAGCTGCGCTGCCCGCCCAACTCGTGGTCATGCGATAGATCTGCCGAAGCATCCTGAGGCTGCGCGAGTGTCTCACCCAGAAAATCGGCATAGCGACGCAGATGCCCGCGCACATAGACCTGCGGACCCAACTCGTCGTGACGATCGGCCTCGAGGGCCTCAATGGCTTCGATACTTAAACGCAGATGCTCGGACACCTTCTGCAGGCTGATGCCCTTGCGCAGCCGCGCGGCAGAGAGCTGACCACCGTGCGTGCTGGGCGCCGGCGCGGCCTCGGCCGGATCCGGTGCGCTGGGTGTGGCAAACAGCACCAGACCCTCGAGCTGCGCCTGCGCAGCAGACTGCTGAGTATTGGTCATGGCTGTACGCCCTCACCCAACAGCGTGGACACCTGTCGCAATTCAGGCGAATTGGGGAACTCGCGCTTGAGGCGGGTTGCCAGCGCCATCGCAGTTTGGCGCTCTTCACGCGCCATCGCAGCGCGCACGCCCAGCAGCAACACATCGGGTGCAATCAAGCCCAGGGCCAGATAGCGATCAACAACCTGACCTGCCACCCCCGGTGATCCCAACTCCAGTTGCAGATCGGCCAGTTCGTAAACAGCCGGCGTGTAATTGGGACGGATGCTGATCGCCTGTTGCAGCAGCGGGATCGCCTCACCACCACGACCCACCGAGCGCAGGCACACACCGGCGTTGGTGAACGCGGCCCAAGGCGTGGTGTAGAGCCGATCACGCGTCGCGGATTCAAACTGCTTGAGCGCATCGTCAACCTTGCCAGTGCGGCATAGGAAGACAGCGAAATTGTTGCCGACTTCGGAATTACCCGGTGACAGCTTCAAGGCCAAGCGATATTCGCCCTCGGCCTCAGCGGGTCTATCAAGCCGTTCATTGAGGTACGCCAACGCTGTATGCACTTCGGCACCGCGCGGATCCTGCTTGGCTGCGCGCTCGAGCTTGTCTTTGGCCAGCGCCAACTGCCCCTGCTGCATATAGGCCACGCCCAGTTGCACGTTGGCCTTGGCGGCATCTTTGGCAGATGTGGTTCGACCCGATGTGCCGCCGGTGGCCACACAGCCGCTCAGCAGCAACGCACAACCCAGCGCCAGCAGCGACTTCATGACACGGACTCGACACTGTTCTCAACCACCACCGCAATGTTGCGATTACCCAGACGCGAGGTGGTGCGATCGATGACGCGCCCGACCAACTGGCCGCAGGCGGCATCGATGTCATCGCCGCGTGTGCGTCGCACAGTAGCCATGACACCACCCTTGAGCACTTGGTCGAGGAAGGCTTTGATCGACTCAGGACGCGACCTGCGGTACTGCGTCCCGGGGAACGGATTGAAAGGGATGAGATTGACCTTGGCCGGATGCCCCTTGAGCAGCTTGGCCAATGCCCGCGCCTGCGCGGGCGAATCATTGATGCCATCGAGCAGCACATATTCGAACGTGACGCTGCGGCCGTTTTGTTCATCGATGTAATGCCAGCAAGCCTGCAACAACTCGGCAATCGGATGCAGCCGGTTGATGGGCACCAACTGACTGCGCAGCTCGTCATCGGGCGCATGCAGCGACACGGCCAGCGCCACATTGGTCTCTTCGGCGAGCTTGTAGATTTGCGGTACCAGTCCGCTGGTCGACAGTGTCAGACGCCGGCGCGAGAAATCGAAGCCCAGATCATCGAGCATGATGCGCAGTGCAGGCACTACGTTGCGGAAATTGGCCAGCGGCTCGCCCATGCCCATAAACACTACGTTGCTGATGAGACGGTTATCGCCTGCCTCAAAGCCGAGTTCTTTCTGGGCAAGAAACACTTGGCCGACGATTTCGGCGGCAGTCAGGTTGCGATTGAAGCCCTGCTGCGCTGTGGAGCAGAAGCTGCAATCCATGGCACAGCCCACCTGCGACGAGATGCACAGCGTGCTGCGCGTGCCGTCGGGGATGTAGACCATCTCGAAGGCCTGCGTGTCATCGGCACGCAGCATCCACTTGATGGTGCCGTCAGCGGCATCCTGCCGCGTGACGACCTGCGGCAACCGCACCTCGGCCTCGGCTTCCAGCTGTTGCCGGAAAGCCTTGGCGAGGTCGGTCATAGCCTCGAACTGCGTCTCGCCGCGCTTGTACAGCCAGTGGAACAACTGGCGCGCACGAAAGGGCTTGCCGCCACGCTCGAGGACCCAAGCCTCGAGCTGCGGACGGGTCAGCCCCAGCAGGTTGACGCGGGTGTCGGTCATCAGGCGCGCGGGCAGATCTCGATCGCGCGGAAGAAGAACGCGATCTCGACAGCGGCGTTCTCGGCCGAATCCGAACCGTGCACGACGTTGTGCTCGATGCTCTCGGCCAGATCAGCGCGGATGGTGCCCGGCGCGGCCTTCTTGGGGTCGGTGGCACCCATGATGTCGCGATGCGTCAGCACGGCGTTCTCGCCTTCGAGCACCGAAGCCAACACCGGACCGGAGATCATGTAGGCGACCAGGTCGTTGAAGAACGGACGAGCCTTGTGCACGCCGTAGAACGCCTCGGCCTCGGCCTTGGACAGTTGCAGCATGCGGGCAGCGACGATGCGCAGACCGGCCTTCTCGAAGCGGCCATAGACTTGGCCGATCAGGTTGGCGGCAACGCCGTCGGGCTTGATGATGGACAGGGTGTGCTCTAACGCCATTTTCAGGACTCCAGCTGGGAAAAAGGGCCGAAGTCTACCATTTAAGGTCAGACGCTGAAGCTTTCACCACAGCCACATTCACCCTGCACCTTGGGGTTGATGAAGCGAAACGACTCGCCCAGACCTTGGCGGACAAAATCGACCGTGGTGCCATCGATGTACTTAAGGCTTTCGGGATCAACCAGCACCTTGACGCCCTGGTCCTCAAACACCTGGTCAGCCGCCGCAATCTCGTCGGCGTAGTCGATGACGTAGGCGTAGCCCGAGCAACCTGTAGTGCGCACGCCCAACCGCAAACCCACGCCCTTGCCTCGCGAGACAAGAAAGCTGCGGATGCGGTCAGCAGCAGCAGGGGTCAGTGAAATGGCCATGCGAATGGGACTCCGGTCAGTGGATTTGGTTCACCAGGCAGACAGCGCGGCCTGCAAGGCATCTTCGAGCAGCAGCATACGCCCCAGCTTGTCGGTCGGTGCGCCCGACTGTGCCAGCCAGTCGGGCGGGGAACCACGCGGCGTGCTGCGGCCCTGCCCTGGCAACGCGCCAACCAGCGTGCGGCAGGCCGACAGCGTGTGCGGACAGCCATAAGCCTGAAACCGCGCCGCCACCACCCTATCGCCCTCTACGGCCAGCAGCAGCCGCAGCCAAGTGCCCAGACGGCGCTCGCCGGCCTCACCCTGCAACACCCGCCAGCCCTGGGCCTGCCAGTCGGCCACCGGCGGCGGCAGGCCCGGTGACAAGGCCCGCAGGCGTGTCAGCTCGCGGCGCACTGCGGCGATGGCGGTGTCGACATCCTGCTCGGTGCTGGTAGCGCCCAGACTCATGCGCAGCGAGGCCTGCGCCAGCTGTGTGTCGCGCCCCAGCGCCCGCAGCACATAGGAGGGCTCGCCACTGCTGGAGTTGCAGGCCGAGCCGGTGGCCACCGCCAGCTCGGGCAGACCGGCCAGCAGGCTCTCACCCTCCACATCTTCAAACGACAGGTTGAGGATGCCCGGCGCCCGCTGCTGCGCATGACCGTTGAGCAGCACGCCGGGCAGGTCGGCCAGGCCGTGCCATAACCGCTGGCGTAGCGACTGCAGGTGCGCAGCCAATGCGTCGCGCCCGCTGCGGGCAAGTTCGCAGGCCAGTCCCATGCCCACGATCTGGTGCGTGGGCAGCGTACCGGCACGCAGGCCGCGCTCCTGACCGCCGCCGACCTGCTGCGCTTGCAGCGTGACGCGCCGGGCCGGTGCCACATAAAGCGCACCCACGCCCTGCGGTCCGCCAAACTTATGCGCCGTCAGCGACAGGTAATCGATGCCCTGCACATCCAGCGGCAGCTTGCCGGCCGACTGGGCCGCATCCACGTGCAGCGCCACGCCGCGCTCACGACAGACCGCCGCCAACGCCGGCAGGTCCTGCGCCACGCCGGTCTCGCTGTTGACGTGCACCAGACTCACCAGCAGGGTGCCGGGTCGCAGAGCCGCCGCCAGCGCATCTGCAGACAGCACGCCGTCGCGAGCGGGCACCAGGCGCGTAACGGCCAGCCCCTCGTCAGCGAGCCGCTGTACGGGTCCCAGAATGGCTTTGTGATCGGTTGCCAGCGCCAGCACGTGGCCCTTGCTGCGCCGCTCGGCCGGCTGACCGCGCACATGCCCCAGAATCGCCAGCGCGTTGGCCTCGGTGGCCCCTGAGGTAAAGACAATATCGGCAGCAGCAGCGCCGATCAGGGCGCCCACCTGCTCACGTGCGCGCGCCACCCGTGCCGCTGCGGCGCGTCCGGGCGGATGCGTGGAAGCCGGATTGCCCAGACCCGCAGACAGCACCTCGGCCATGGCCGTCGCAACGCGCGCATCTACTGGCGTGGTGGCAGCGTGATCCAAATACACCGGTGTGGCAGTCATGAGGCAACCCCGTCAGGCGTTGTGCTGACCGGCACGACGCCGGCGCTTTTGAACAGCAGTGAGCAGGCCACGCAGGATATTGACCTCGTTGATGTCGGGCTCGGCCCTGCCGAACAGGCGGCGGATACGGTTCATCAGATGCAGACCACTTTGCGTGCGATCGCGAAACCCGACTTCATCCATAACCTGCTGCAGATGCGCATAGAAGCGCTCCAAATCTGCCGAGGCAGCCAGCGGTACCTCACGCGCTCGCGCCGGCGGCACACCCTCTACCGCCCGCCGCGCCATATAGATCTCGTAACCGATGAGCTGCGCGGCCATGGCAATGTTGAGCGATGCATAGTCCTGGTTGGCGGGAATGCACAGCAACGCATTGGCCTGCGACAACTGCTGGTTGGTCAGGCCAAATCGCTCGGTGCCAAACACCACAGCCACTACTGCATCGGCATCCACAGCACGCGCTTCATCGACCAACTGCAGCGCAGCGCTGCGCGCATCGATCACCCGGAAGTTCTGATCACGCTCGCGAGCTGTGGTGGCCACTACAAAGCGGCAATCAGCCAGGGCCTCTTCCAGTGTTGCCACCACGCGGGCGGCGGCCAGCACGTCATCGGCACCGGAGGCGCGCGCGGTAGCCTCGTCGCTGGGGTAGTCCTTGGGATTGACCAACACCAGATCAGACAGCGCCATGTTCTTCATAGCGCGTGCCACGGCACCGATGTTGCCGGGGTGGCTGGTGTCGACCAGAACAAATCGAATAGGCAAGTTGTGCATCGGCGGCAGGGGTCGGTGGCGGGTCTGGTATTCTAGCGCCCGCAGTCCCGAGCCACGGCCCCGCTTCAATCATGCATCCATTCGTTAATACTGCGGTGCGCGCCGCGCGCCGCGCCGGCGACCTAATAGTCCGGGGCCTGACCCGATTTGAAGGTGTCGAGGTGGCCAATAAGGGCCTCAACGACTTCGTCACCAGCATCGACCGCTCGGCCGAAGCAGAGATCATCAACATCCTGCATACGGCCTATCCGCACCATGCCTTTCTGGCCGAAGAGAGCGGTGCTAGCGGCAACTCCGACACGACTTGGATCATCGACCCGCTCGATGGCACCACCAATTTCATGCACGGCTTTCCGCAGTTCTGCGTGTCGATCGCCTGCCAGGTGCGCGACACCATCGAACACGCGGTCATCTACGACCCGATGCTGCAAGAGATCTTCACCGCGTCGCGCGGTGGCGGTGCCTACCTTGAGAGTAAGCGCCTGCGTGTCAGTAAGCAGCGCACCCTCGAAGGGTCGCTCATCGGCACGGGCTTCCCCTATAGCGAGAACCTGCAGCACTTGGACCCTTACATGGCCATGTTGCGCAGCGTCATGATCAAAGCAGCCGGCGTGCGGCGACCCGGCGCTGCAGCGCTGGATCTGGCCTATGTGGCGGCCGGCCGCACCGACGGATTCTTTGAGATCGGCCTCAAGCCCTGGGACACCGCGGCTGGCACCTTGCTGGTGCGCGAAGCCGGTGGTTTGGTGGGCACTTTGGACGGCGGTGAATACCGTCAGAACGGCAACATCATTGCCGGCAACCCGCGGGTGTTCATGGCGCTGGTCGAGTCATTTGCGCCACTGCTGCCTTCAGATCTGCGCGAAGCAGCCATCGAACAGGCGCATCGCGAAGCGGCCGCCCGGGCCGCTTCATTGATCAAATCAGCCGCCGAAGACGACACCGCCGGCTGATGCCGGCGGTGCCTTTGAGTCACTTGCTGTCGCGCAAGTGGCTGCGGTTGCGGCCATAGAGTGCATACAGCACCAAGCCAATCACCGCCCAGATCAAAAACAGCTTGATGGTGTAGCTGCCCAAGCTGACGAACAGCAACGCGCAACCGGCCATCGCCAGCGGCCCCACCACCCAAATTAGCGGCGTGCGGAATACGCGCTTGCGCTCGGGGCTGCGCACCCGAAGGATCATCACGCCCAGCGACACCACGAAGAACGCGAACAGCGTGCCCGAGTTGGAGATGTCGGCCAGCATGCCCACCGGGAAGATGGCAGCAAACAGCGCCACAGCCACGCCGGTGACGATGGTGACCACATGCGGCGTGTGGAAGCGCGGATGCACCTTGGACAGCACGTCGGGCATCAGACCATCGCGGGACATGGTGAAGAGGATGCGGGTCTGACCGAACATCATCATCAGCACCACCGAAGGCAGCGCGATGATGGCAGCGGCAGCCACCCAGTTACCCACCTGCGGCCAACCCAGCTGGCGCAGCACAAAGGCCAGCGGTTCCTTGGACTCTGACAGAGCGCCGCCAGGCTGCGCGCCCACTGCACCGACCGCGGCATAGGCCACGAACAGGTAGAAGATGGTGCACACGACCAACGAGCCGATCAGGCCGATGGGGATGTTGCGGTTGGGATCGCGGGTTTCTTCGGCGGCCGTAGAGACGGCATCAAAGCCCACATAGGCAAAGAAGATGGACGCCGCAGCACCCAGCACGCCTACACCCGACAGCGGCGTGCCCCAGCCGTTGGGCAGCATCGGCTCAAAATTGGCCGAATTCACTGCCGGCAGCGCGATCACAACAAACACTGTCAGCGCGATGATCTTCACGGCGACCAGCACCGAGGTGAAGCGCGCGCTGTGCGAGGTGCCCACCACGAGAATCCAGGTAACAAATGCCGAGACCAGGAAGGCCACCAGGTTGAAGCCGCCTGCGGCCTTGGTGCCATCGGCCAGCGTGATGGTGTCAGCAGGTCCTGCGGTCAGAAACGCCGGCAGGCTGTGACCGATGCTGGCCAGAAAGCCGTTGACGTAACCGGCCCAGCCCACGGCCACCGCACCAGCGGCGACCGCGTATTCGAGAATGAGGGCCCAGCCCACCATCCAAGCGATGACTTCGCCCAGCACTGCGTAAGAGTAGGTATAGGCGGAGCCGGAGACCGGCACCATCGAGGCAATTTCGGCGTAAATGAGTGCGGCGAGCAGGCACACCACGCCGGCGATGATGAACGACCACATCATGCCCGGGCCGGCCTTGTTGGCTGCTACGGATGTGAGCACGAAGATGCCGGTACCGATGACGGCACCGATGCCCAGCATGGTCAGTTGAAACGCGCCTAACTGGCGTTTGAGGCCTTTCTTCTCGGCGGTCGCGAGGATCAGGTCAAGCGGCTTGATTCGCCAGTTCATGGGGTCTCCCTGTGGTTAGCGCCCGATTGTAGGCAGCAAACCGCAGGGATGCCCATAGCTTCAGTGATGATGGCCCCGATGAGCCAACAATTTGCGTAGCCGCAAGTTGACCATCTCTACTGCTACCGAGAAGGCCATGGCGGTGTACAGGAAGCCCTTGTGCACGTGCACGGCAAGGCCCTCACCCATCAGCGCACCACCCACCAGTATCAAAAAGGCCAGCGCCAGCACCTTGACGGTGGGGTGTCGCTCGACAAAGTCAGAAATGCTGCCCGAGACCACCATCATCACCAGCACTGCCACGATGATGGCCGCAACCATCACCGGCACCTGATCGGGACTGGCCAAACCCACGGCGGTGAACACCGAGTCGAGCGAGAACACGATATCAATGATGGCGATCTGCACCACGATGACCACAAAGTTGCTGAAGGTGCGGGTCTTGCGCGTGTCTGCAGCACCTTCGAGCATGTGATGAATTTCCATCGCGCTCTTGATGACCAGAAACAGACCGCCCACAAACAAAATAATGTCTCGGCCAGAAAAGCCCTTGCCGGCCAACTCGAACCACGGCTGCGTCAGGCGCATCAGCCACACGATAGAGAACAGCAAGGCCACACGCGTGATCATGGCCAATGACAGACCGACGATCCTGGCCTTGTGGCGACGCTCTGGCGGCAGACGCCCCACAAGTATCGAAATGAAGATGATGTTGTCGATACCCAGCACGATCTCGAGCAAAGACAACGTGGCAAACGCGATCCACGCCGCCGGGTCTGCCAGTAGCTCCAAGATACTCAAGGCAGACTGTCCGCGGCCTTGCGATCAGTGACCACTGGGAACACATGTTCGGCCTTGAGCCCGCAATCCAAGGCAATCGACGCCGAGATATAGATCGACGAATAGGTACCGGCCAGAATGCCGATCAGCAGCGCCTCAGAGAAGCCGCGCAGCACCGGACCGCCGAGGAACAACAACGCCACCACCACGATCAGCGTGACCAGCTTGGTCATGATGGTGCGCGAGAGCGTCTGGTTGATGGACTGATCCAGCGCCACCGCAGGTGCCAGACGGCGATTCGCCTCAAAGCGCTCGCGGATGCGATCGAACACAATGATGGTGTCGTTGAGCGAGTAGCCAACCACAGCCAGAATGGCCGCCACTACCGCCAAGTCAAAAGGCGTAGAGGTCAACGAGAACACGCCCAGCACCAGAATGGGGTCGTGAATCACGGCCAGGATGGCACCGAGCGACAGGCGCCAAGTGTGAAAGCGCAGCGCGATATACAAAAACACCAGCAGCAGCGTGATCGACAGCGCCCAGATGGCACTATTGCGCAGCTCATCACCGACCTGCGGGCCCACTACATCCAGTCGCTCGATAGTGGCGCCCGGGTCAATCTGCTTCATTACAGCTTCGACCGTTGCGCGAATTTCGGCACCTGAGTGCTTAGGATCCGGCGGCAGACGCACGGCCACTTCGCGCGAGGAACCGAAGTTCTGCACCGAAGGCTCTGTGTAGCCGGCGTGCTCAAGGCCTGCACGGATGGCGTCAAGGTTGGCCGTGCCGGGGAAGCTGGCTTCGATGCTCACACCACCGGTGAAGTCGATGGCCAGGTTCAGTCCACGCGCAAAAAACGACGCGAACGACACCACCATCAGTGCGATGGACAGCCCGTACCACAGCTTGCGCGTGGCCATGAACGGGAAGTTGCTCGCCTTGCTGAAGAATTCCATCTGCGTGGTTCCTTAAATGTGCAGGCGTGCGGGACGCTTGCTGCCGCCGTAGATGAGAGTGATCAGTGCGCGACTGCCCATGACCGACGTGAACATCGACGTGGCAATGCCCAGCGTGAGCACAACCGCAAAGCCGCGGATGGCGCCGGTACCAAACACCCACAGCACCAACCCAGCGATGAAGGTGGTGACGTTGGAGTCGGCGATGGCAGACAGCGCCTTTTCAAAGCCCGCGCGGATCGATGTCTGCGGCGAGACGCCATTACGCAATTCTTCACGGATGCGCTCATAAATAAGCACGTTGGCGTCCACCGCCATACCGACGGTGAGCAAAATGCCCGCGATGCCCGGCAGCGAGAGCGCCGCGCCCATCATCGACAACAGCGCTGTCAGCAGCACTACGTTGGCCAGCAGCACCACCGATGCCACCACGCCGAAGACCTTGTAGTAGATGATCATGAACACGAACACGCCGACCATACCGATAAGCAGTGCATTGACGCCCATCTCGATGCTGGCCTGACCCAGGCTTGGGCCGATGGCGCGCTCTTCCACAATAAACAGCGGTGCAGCCAACTGACCTGAACGCATCAGCAGTGCCAGTTCACGCGATTCAGACTGTGTCAGCCCTGTGATCTGAAACTGATTGCCGAACACACCACGGATGGTGGCCTCGCTGATCACTTCTTGCGTAGTGACATCGCGCTCGACCTTCTGACCATCAACCTCGGTGATCTCGCGGCGCTTCTCGATGAAGACCACCGCCATCGGCTTGCCAATGTTGGCGCGGGTCACGCGCAGCATTTCGTCGCCGGCGCGAGCATCCAAACGCACCGACACCTGCGGACCATCCTGCGAGGCGCCGGATGTGGCGCCGACCAGCTGATCGCCCGTGGCGATCACTTCGCGCTTGAGCAGCGTGGGCCGCTGGTTGTCACGATGGAAATACAGCTTAGAACCCAAGGGCGCACGACCGCGCTGCGCCGCCTCTAGTGGGTTGTTCTGCGTATCGGTCAGACGGAACTCGAGGGTGGCTACCTTGCCCAGGATGTCTTTGACCTCGGCAGAGTTCTGCACGCCGGGCAACTGCACCACTACGCGATCAACGCCTTGGCGTTGCACGATGGGCTCGGACACGCCCAGTTCGTTGACGCGATTGCGCAGCGTGACGATGTTCTGCTGTATCGCATCGTCCTGACGCTGACGCAGCTGAATGGCGGACATTGACGCTGTAATGAGCGGTGCCTGAGCATCGCCCGACACGGTGTAAGTCAGATCAGCCGCGACCTTGACCAACGCAGCACGTACTGTGGCAGTGTCGGCGCCTGCCGGCAGCGTGATGCGCAACGAGTCGACCACTTTGCCTTGCGAGGCAAAGCTGCTCACGTCGTTAAACGGCAGTTTTTGCGCGGTGAGCGCACGACGGAAATCCTGCTCGTAGCTGTCGAGCAGCTGCGTCACTGCGCCGTTGACGTCCACTTGATATAGCAGGTGCAAGCCGCCGCGCAGGTCCAGACCCAGCGGCATGGCACGCAGGCCTATCGAACGGAAGAACTCGGGGGCACGCGAGGCGCGCGCCAGCGCCGACACATAATTAGTCGCCAACCCCTCGTTGACTGCATCGCGCGCCTGCAACTGCTGCGCGACACCGGCAAAGCGCACCATCAGGCGGCCCTTGTCCAAGTACGAGCGCGAGAAATCCACCTTCTGCTCGCGCAGAAAGGTCTCGACGGCCGCTTGTCCGGCTACATCGATGGCTGCACGGTCCTTGCGGGCAACCTGCAGAGCGGGGTCCTCGCCGAAGAAGTTGGGCGCTGCGAACAGCAGCGACACCAACAGCACTATCGAGACGAGGGCGTATTTCCAGCGCGCGTAGTCAAGCATTCGTGTCAGGCGCTCTTGTATGTGCCTTTAGGGACGAGGGTAGTCACCTGCCCCCTTTGCACCTTGATATGGACGCCATCGGCGATTTCAAGCGTGACGAACGCCTCGCCCACCTCAATCACCTTGGCCAGAATGCCGCCGGCAGTGGCCACTTCATCGCCTGCGGCCAGCTTGGACAGCATGGCCTGGTGCTCCTTGGCGCGTTTTTGCTGCGGACGGATCAGCAGGAAATAAAACACGACCACGAATACGCCGAGGATAAGCAACTGACCAGTAGCGCCGCCCGGAGGGGCGCCTGCGGCTTGGGCATGGGCGTCGGAAATGAACAAGGACATGGTGGCTGTACCTCTAGGATTGCGGCCCACCCACGGCGGGACCCCCGAAAAGAGCGAGCGATTATGCCACAGGGTCTGGCTCGGACCGTCGCTGTGCAAGCGCCCGGGCGGCAAAGGCCGCAAATTCGCCCCGATCCAGCGCCTCGCGCATCTGGCGCATCAGGTCCAGATAGAAATACAGGTTGTGGATGGTGTTCAGGCGCGCGCCTAAGATTTCGTTGCAGCGATCCAGGTGGCGCAGGTAGGCACGCGAGTAGTTGCGGCAGGTGTAGCAGCCGCAGGACGGATCAAGTGGGCCCGTGTCACGGGCATGGACGGCATTGCGAATGTTGACCACCCCGGTGGCCGTGAACAGGTGGCCATTGCGGGCGTGGCGGGTGGGCATCACGCAATCGAACATGTCGATGCCCCGCGCCACCGCGGCGATCAAGTCCTCGGGCCGGCCCACACCCATCAGGTAGCGCGGCTTGTCGGCCGGGATATGCGGCTCCACAGCTTCGATGACCGACAGGCGCACCTCTTCGGGCTCGCCTACCGCCAGACCGCCGATGGCATAGCCGGGGAACCCGATGTCCAGCAGCGCCTGCAGCGAGGCCTGACGCAGCTGCGGGTACATGCCCCCTTGAATGATGCCGAACAGATTGCCGCGCGGTGGCGCCGGATCTTCACGGTAATAGTGCTTATGGCCGCGCACCGCCCAGCGCATTGAGCGCTCCATCGACTCGCGGGCCTGCGCCTCGGTGGCCGGCCAGGGCGTGCAGTCATCAAAGGCCATGGCGATGTCCGAGCCCAGCGAACGCTGCACATCCATCGAGTCTTCGGGCGTCAGTCGAACCTCACTGCCATCGATGGGCGAGCGGAATTTGACGCCCTCCTCGGTGATCTTGCGCAGCTCGGCCAGGCTGAACACCTGAAATCCGCCCGAGTCGGTAAGGATGGGTTTTTGCCAATGCATGAAGCCATGCAGGCCGCCGTGGGCATCGATGATCTCGGTGCCGGGACGCAGCATCAGGTGAAACGTGTTGCCCAGAATGATCTGCGCGCCGATGCCCTCGAGCTCTTCAGGCGTCATCGCCTTGACTGTGCCGTAGGTGCCCACCGGCATGAATGCCGGCGTCTCAATGGTGCCGCGCGCCAGCGTTAGCCGGCCACGACGGGCCAGGCCCTCGCGACGCAGCAGTTCGTATCGGATCATGGCAGCCGGCCCCGCACAGGGTAGATCAAGGGACGGCGATGGTAGGCAAGGGACCGGCGCGCTGCAATGCGCGCGCCGGCCACAGCGCTTAGGGCTTGTTGGGCGCCAGAATGACGCCGATCTCACCCTTGTCGTTGACCGGGTTGCGCTGGTTCTCCAGGCACACGTACTCGATCAGCTCCGCGCCCGGCTTGGCGCGGTGATAGGTCTTGGTGACCGTCCATGGCTTGGTAAAGGCCTTGGGATCGGTCAGCGTGATCTCGTCTTTCAGGGTGTTGTCGTCCGCCAGCCAGATGCGCTCGCGCGCACGGATGGCATCGGAATGCGGCAGCCCAGACGACTCGAGGTTGGTATCGCCGCGCATGCCGTTGGTGTCGGCCACCAGCACGTCGCCTTCCCAGCGACCCACCGAATAACCGTTGTAGGTGATGTCGACTTCGTCGTCGGACGGCAGCGGCCGGCCATCGGTGTAGATGCGCCGTGTCTGACCGTTCCACTCGGCAAAGATGTTCACCTGCAGCTCGTTCATCAACACTTCCATGGGATAGGTCATGGTCATGATGCGCGGCATGCCCTGCGGCAGGCAGGCGGCAGTCGGATCGCCGGTGGGCTTGCCGATGGCCGCATTGGCTTGGTGCCGATCGAAGATCTTCTGATACTCGGGCGTCAGCGGCGCGTTCTGGCCTTTGCCTGGCGGGATACCCTGCTGCCAGCCAATGCCGCCGCGGTTTTCCCACAGGCCGTTGAAGTCACGCTTGGACTTGGGCACATAGGCCTTGGGCACAAAGCCTGCTGCCGCGCGGGCTGCCGCAGGGGCTGCAGTGGCCGCGATGGCGTTCTGTGACCAGCCGGTCACCGGTGCTGCGATGGCAGCCAGCGCCAGCGCACCGGCCACACCCTGTATTGATTTAACGATATGCATGAATGCCCCCCCGGGCTCAATGACGATAAGACAGTGTGACGCCCACTTCACGCGGGCGCACGGCCGTCTCGGTAACGATAGTCGATGGCGAGGTGTTACCGATACCCAGCACCGTCGATTCGTTGGTGAGGTTGCTGGCAAACACCGATGCTTCGACAGTATTGAGCAGAATGCCCATGCGGGCATTGAGATTGCGCGACGCATCGCCCTGATAGACCACTGCCTGATAGCTGACCGTGCCAGGGCCGGTAGTACGCAGGTAATCGGTGGCGTACTGGTAATCGGCACGCACAAAGGCCGGCCGGTCTGCCAACTTAAAGTCGTACTGCGCGCCCAGACTCAGCTGCCACTTGGGCGCGCCCAATGAATCGCCCTCATACACCAGCACCTGCGGCGTAACGCCGGCGGGCACGGTGGTGAGCACTGTTTCGGTGTAACGCGCATCGGTATAGGCCACCGCAGCCTGCAGGCTCAGCTGTGCCAGACGACCAGACACCTGCACGTCAAAGCCCTTGCTGACCGCAGCGCCGGCGTTGTCTACGTAGGTATGGCCGCACTGCGTCAGACGCTGGCTGATCTGCGGGTTCTTCCAGTCGATATAGAACGCCGAGGTATTGATCTGCATACCCAGGATGCGGTTCTTGGCACCGACTTCATAGCTGATGACTTTGTCAGACTTGAAGTCGAGCGGCGTGCTGGTGATGCCCAGCGCCGCCAGCGTGGGGGCGCAGTTGCCCGGAGGAGCCGGCTGGTTCACGCCGCCCGGACGATAGCCGGTGCTGTAGGTCGCATACAGCAGATCACCGGGGGTGGCCTGCCAGGACAAGCCCAGCTTGGGAGACACGGGCTTTTCATTTTGCTTGCCATCGACCACGTTGTAGTACGGGTCGCCGGGCTGATTGGGGAACGGATGACCAGCCGTGGGCGAGGTGATGCGCGCCGGCGAGGCCGGCGTGCCCACAAAGCCCAGTGTGTTACCGAACACCGACGCACCGGTGTACTGCAGATAGCTGACATCCATCTTGGAATAGCGGATGCCGGCGGTGGCCTTGAGTGTGTCGGTAAGTTTGTAGCTGGCCTCACCAAAGGCTGCCAACTCGCGCTCCTTGGTGGTCTGGTCACGATACGAGTGATTGCCCGCCACGCCGACCGGCAACGGAATGCCGTTGTTATCGACGTTGACCGTGCCCATAAACCACTCCTCGCCCACGCCGCGCAGGAAGATGGAGCTTTGCTCCTCGTTGCCCGGTTCGATCAGCCGTTGCTTGTAACTGGCATCGGTAAAGAACAAACCCGCCAGCCAATCGAGGCGGCCGCTGTCGGGCGTTGACTGCAAGCGAAACTCTTGGGTAATGGCGCGGCGACCAAACGAATAGTTAAGTGCCCCCTGCCGCTGCGGGAAGCCCGGAATGAACAACACCGTGGTGCCGATACCGCCACTGATAGGCGCACGGCAGACACCGTCATCGGTAATTGAGGAGGTCGCTGCACCGGCGCAACTGGTGCCCACCGAACCACTGCGCACGAACTGCGAGTTGGTGGTGGTTGGCAGCACCTGCGCGCGATGACCCAAGCTGGTACCTGCGGTATAGCCCCAGGTGCGATCCGACAGATACGAAGTAACCGACTTGAGTGAGGCGAAGCCACCGAGCTTCAAGTCGAAGGTCAGTGACGGTAGCAAGGTCTCGCCGGTGCGAGGTGAAGTCACCAGCTCGGCGGTGGTGGTGTTGGGGTAGTAACCCTGGAAGGTTTTGTACTTGCCGTAGTAGTTGTACGGCCCGAAAGTGCCACCGGCAAACACCGTATCGGGGAAGTCGTAAGCCACGCCGCTTTGCGTCGTGCCGCGATTGGTAAAGATGCCCGCTGCATAGGTGAGCTGCGGAATGTCGCGGTAGTACACGTCGTTGTTGTTGAAGTACTCGTGCGAGAAGTACACCGCAGGGGTGATCTGCACGGCATCACTGACATTGACCAGGAACGTGACGCGACCGGCCTCGCCCTCACGCCAGTTGCTGTCTTTAGCAAACTCCTGACCCGTATAGAACGACACGTGGTCCAGATAACCGCCCTGACGACGCTTGAAATAGCTGGCACGCACGCCGACCTTATCGTCGATCAGCGGACCGCCCATCGCCATGCCCAACTCATAACCCGCGCTACCACCCGACAGCGTCGAGGCTTCAGCGCGAACGCTGGCACTCACATCTGTAAGACTGGGCGTCGGCGTAATAAAACGGATAGCGCCGCCTTGTGCAGAGCCGCCGTACAGCGTGCCCTGCGGACCGCGCAGCACCTCCACACGCCCCAGGTCATAGAGCATCGGGAAAGGCGAGCCGTTACCGGTCACAGCGCCGTTGGTATCGCGCTTTTGGATCGGCACATCATCCAGATACACACCGGTGGTGGGCGAACCTAGCGTGGAACCGATGCCACGGATGGAGATGGACGGGTTGCCCTCACCACCACCGCGCTTGAAGTTCAGTGACGGCACGCTGCGCGCCAGGTCCTGCACATCTTTGAGGCCTTGCTTCTCAATGGTCTCGGCAGTGACTGCCGTCATGGAGATGGCGACACGATTGACCGTGGTGGACTGACGCGTCGCGGTGACTACGATCTCGCCCAACACATCATCGCTGCCAGCCTGCTGTGACCAAGCACTGACGGGCACCGCACTGAGCACACTGCCCAGCGAAGCGATGGCGATAAGTTCCCGGCGAGTCTTCTTGCTGCCTTTCATACTCAACCCCCATTGATGGCCGACGTCGGCCTACTGCTATTTCTGTTGTGGCATGACCTGTTTGGTAACGCCATTGACGCTGCGCTCGCGATTGTTCTCTTCACACACGTAATCGCTGATCGACCAATCACGGTGGCGCCGGTACAGGCGCGTTGTGACATAGGGCTTAGTGAAAGCCTTGGGGTCGATCATCGTAATCTCGGCCTCGAGCAGATCCGGCTCGCGCAAGCGCCAGCGCTCCCGCACGGTAAGCTGATCGCTGTGCGGCATGCCAGTGTTCTGCAGCATGGTGTCGGCACGCAGTGCAACGGTATCCATCACCAGCGTCTGCCCTTCCCAATGACCGATGGTGTGGCCGTTGTAAGAGTCTTCCACGTCGTCCGGATGGCCGCGGCCATCAGCATGGATCTGCCGCACCTGGCTCATGTATTCATGGACCATCGTGACGCGCTTGCCGCCCTGGGAAATCATGATTTCGAGCGGGTACGGGTTCCAGATGACGCGCGGCACACCCGGCCACAGGCACGTAGCGGTGGGATCGTTGATGGGCTCGCCGCGCGCGTGCGCCTCGGTAACCTTGGCATAGCGCGCGGCATACTCGGGCGTATAGGGCGGCGCAGCAGGTTTGAAAGAGTTCTTGCCTACCGGGTCGACTTCGAAGGTGCCGGAAAAGCGGTCGATGTGAATACCGCTGAGGTTCTGCCACACGCCTTCAAAATCGGGCAGGCGGGCTGAGTGGGCAGGCAATGCCAGTAAGGCAGAGGCAAGGAACAAGGCCAGACAACGCCGTGACAGCATAAACCCCCCGTTGATCAAACACCGCGGTTACGAGCCGCAACGTTCAGAATGACGGGCTGCTTCGTGAAGTGTCAATCCGTGGTGCGCGCCGTTTCGCAGGGCAACACCAACATGGCGTCCCCATAACTGAAGAATCGGTAACGCTGCTGCACGGCGTGGGCATAGGCTGCCAGCACCGCCTTACGGCCGGCAAACGCCGACACCAGCATCAGCAACGTGGACTCGGGTAGGTGAAAGTTAGTGACCAGCGCATCAACCACCCGGAACCGATAACCGGGAGTAATAAACAGCCGCGTGTCCCCGCTACCGGCGCACAAGCTGCCCCCGGCGGCAGCCGATTCGAGTGCGCGCGCTACGGTGGTGCCCACCGCCACTACCCGGCCGCCGCGCGCGCGGCATGCAGCCACCGCGTCGAGCAACGTCGCGTCGACGCTGTAGCGCTCGGCGTGCATGACATGTTGGGACAGATCATCCACGCGCAGGGGTTGAAAGGTGCCCGCACCGACATGCAGGGTGACGCGAGCCGTGGGCACACCGCGATCTGCCAACGCCTGCACCAGCGCTTGGTCAAAATGCAGGCTGGCAGTGGGCGCAGCCACAGCGCCGGGCACGCGCGCAAACAGGCTTTGGTAGCGCTCACGATCGTTGTCGTCTGCGGTACGCGAGATATAGGGCGGCAGCGGCATCTGGCCCTGTGCCTCAAAAAACGCCATCACCTCGCACGGCAGTTCGATTTCCCACAGGTCCTCTTGCTTGCCGATGACCGTCACCGGGCCACCCGGCGTGGTGATCTGCAGACCTGACTGGATCGCTTTGCTGGCGCGCATCTGTACCAGCGCACGACGCTCGCCGATGGCACGCTCCAAAAACAGTTCGACGCGCCCGCCAGTGGGTTTGCTGCCAAACACGCGCGCCGGCACCACACGGGTGTCGTTGAAGATCAGCAGATCGCGGGGATCGAGCAGCGCCGGCAGCTCGGCGAACTGCCGGTCCTGCAGCGCACCGCTGCTGCCGTCGAGCAGCAGCAACCGACTGGCCGAACGCTCGGCCAGCGGGACCTGAGCGATCAGGTCCGGCGGCAGTGTGAAGGTGAAGTCTGAGCGGCGCACGGGCCGCGGATGTTAGGGGGCCTTGGGGGCCGGAGCAACGTTGCCGTGCGGACCGTTGTGCTCAACGTTGATCTCGAGCATCTTGGGCGGCTCGGGCATCACCACGTCCACCGACAGCGGCTTGCGGTCGCGCACCAGCTTCAAGCCGATCTTCTCGCCACCGGCGTAGCTGCCCAAAATGCGCTGTGCCTGCTGTGCCGTGGTGGGCTGACGCCCGTCGATCGCGGTGATGATGTCGCCGTCCTCAATCTTGAGTGACGCGTTGTCGGTGTGCACAACCAGCACGCCAGACTTGGCACCAAAATAGCTTCCCAGGCGCGGCGAGAGCGTGGCCAGTTCCAGACCCAGCGCGGGCTTGCGCATCATCATCATCATCTGGCCCATACCGGGCGGACGGGGGCCGCCGGGCGCCATCCCAGCGACATCCTCGGTGAGCACCGCGCCCTGCGGGCCCATGGCATTGCGAATGATGCGACGGGTGACCACGCGCTCGTCGCCACCCTCGCCCGTGGCGGTCACGATGCGAATTTCACGCTGCGGGCTGGAGCCATCGGCCGGCGCAGGAACCGTAATCACCATGGGGCCTTTAACGGCACCAGCCGGGGGAGTCTGGGCGTGCGCGGGCAGCGTCAGCAGCGCGGCAATCACGGGCAGAAAAACGTGCTTCATGGCAGGTGCTCCAAGTAATTTCGGCGAAGTAAACGTTAACAGGTCTAAAGCACTAGACATTGAACGCAACGAAAGATTCCCGACAGCCCCGGAAAGTGCTTAACATCTGCACCCTTCGCGCCGGTGTGGCGAAACTGGTAGACGCAGCAGACTCAAAATCTGCCATGGGAAACCATGTGTCGGTTCGACTCCGACCACCGGCACCAATTCGAAAGCCGCCCCTGAGCAGTCAGGGGCGGCTTTTTCGTTTAGGGACCTTACTGATTTGGGCGCATATCAGAAGTTGAGCTTCGCCGCGATGAAGAAGCGGCGTCCCATCACATCGTAAAACCCCGTGTTTGTGGTGCCCATACCTGCGTTGGGCAGAGAGTACGACGTGGGGGCTGTGCAACCCGCCACCAGGCCGGTGCATAGCCCCTTTAGATCCGTGCCCTGCGGGAACCCGTTCGACACAGTCGTGAGCACTGGTTGCTTATCGAGCAGATTGTCGATACCCGCACGTAGCGAAATCGTCTGGTTAATGTTCCAAGAGGCTGACAGGTCAAACGTGTCGTATGAATCTATTGCTTGAGCCGAAGACGGCACATAACTGAGCAACACACCCTTGCCCGACGCGACAACATTCTCGTCGTGCGCGATGGTAGCCGCCAGGCTTGCGTCGCCGGCCGATATCACCGGCGGCAGATGCCGCCACCGCAGACTGGCGCTGAAGCCGTTCAAGTTGTAGCCCACGTTGGAGAGCAGACGAAACTTATAGGCGCCGCCGTTGAACCCGCTCAGAGTCGGTCCCAATGAACCCTTCCACTCGATCCACGGATCGAAGTCGGCCTTCGACGCCTTGGTCTTGTAGGACTGGAGCAGCGAGCCCTGCACGCCGAACGACAAACCGCCGGGAATATTGCCTAGGCCCAGATCGTCCAGCCGTGCACGCCAGTTGAGTGTGAAGTCCACGCCCGAGGTGCTCACTGCACCCTGATTGGAGTAAGACAGCAGCGTACTCTGACCCACACCCGTATCTGCGGAGCGCGGAACGCCCTGGCATCCCAGTGAGTCCGCCTGAGCCTTGGCCTCGGCGGCAGTGGTCACCAGCACGGAGCCATAGCACATGTACTGGGCGTAGGTGGCCGAGTACTGCAGGATCACATCGCTGATGTCGATCTTGTACCAGTCCACTGTCGTCGTAATGTTGCGCAGCCAGGGATTTTCAAACGGAGACTGGAACACTAGACCTGCCGTCATCGTGCCTGCCACCTCGGATCCCAGAGCCGTACTGCCGCGCTGATTGTTAAAGCCGGAGTTACCGGTCACGGTCTGCGCCTGAGTGTTGTAGTAAGTGTAGGCAGTGCCACTAAGCGGATTAGCATTCAGCGCATCCATCTGCGCCACGCAGATCAAGCGCGCGCTCTCTGCGCCAGCCGCTGTCTGGCCGGCCGCAAGTGTCGGCGTCTTGGAACCCGCAAAGACGTCGTAGAGCAGCTGCGTTGCGTTCGCCACAGTAAACGCACCACCGGCGCCAAAGGGCGAGTTGGACCGCAAACTGCACGGATCACCGTAAGCAGAGGCAGCCCCCGGACCGCCCTGCTGCTGCGGTAGGAACATCTCACCCAGATTCGGCGCACGCGTCGCGCGGTTATACCCGCCGCGAAACCGGATGCGGTCGGTGATCTCTACGTTGGCCAATGCCTTCCAGGTCAGTGTGTGGTCGGTCAGGCTGTATTCAGAGAATCGAGCGCCCAACTCCAACTCAACCTTCTTAACGAAGGAATCCTGAAGGACCGGGACCAGCGCCTCTGCATAGTATTCATGCGCCTTCGTCTGGGCATACATGTAGCCCGTGGGCGAGATGCCGACAGCCTGATCGAGGATAGAGGCCGAAGATTGCAGAATGTCCGGGGTAAACTGCGCGGCATTACGGCGGGACTGATAACCGGCCGCAGCGCGCACTTCGCCTGCCCACGTGTTGAACAAGCCGCCTTGCAAGTTCAACTCTAAGACGTCTTGCTGCGTCGTCGTGCTTTCCTGCATCACAGCCTCCACCGCATACAAGCAGTCGGCTGAAGCTGCGGCACCGCCATTGAAGATGGTGCCGTAGAAGCCCGTGGTGCAGGGAGTGGCAACTGAGTTGAAGCCGCTGTTGCTACTACTCAAGTTGCTGCGGAAGGTGCTGTTGTAGCCGTAGTCAGGGCTTTGCACCACCGCGCGCCAGCGCTCCAGCGATACGCTGCCAAAGGTCTGTGCGGCGGTCACGCTTTCGCCGCGTGAAACATACACTTCAGCCGTCCAGTCCTTCACCGGCAAGTCCAACGTCACGCCGGCATCGACCGTCCAATTGGTCAGCAGGTTGTCCGTGCGACGCTGATCAAAGCCGTTGTACTGAAAGACTTCAGTGACCCATCCTGCAGTCAGCGGGTTGTAACAGTTGGTTGTAACGCCGACAGCGCAGGTCTTCAGGGCCGTGGTCCCTGTGCGGCTGTTCAACAACATCGCCAGCTGCGGCGTGACCGGATGCTGAGCGCCTTTGGCACCATGAGCGATGAAATTCGGATTGGCGTATGCGGCCGGAACGACGAGCCCACCCTGCGCAATTTGCGTAACGATCGTCGGCGTCAACGTTAGCGTCGGATTGATCGGGCTATCGGTTGCGGCGTTATACGGAACCGTCGCTTCCCATCCGTTGATCAAGGTATTCCTGCCCAGATACGTTTCTGTATGGCTCTGGGCGAAACGGCCGCTGGCTTTGAAGTGCACCTTGTCTGTGATGTCGTAACCGAGCGTACTCATGAACGAAAAGCGAGTCTGCGGAGAACTGGAGTAACGACCCGTCTCGTTGAACTTTAGATTCTGAATCACTGGAGCCAATTTAGTGCCAGCGGTGGCGCACGCCTGAGTGTTGCAGTAGGTATTGTCATAGGCAGTCACATAAGCGTAGTTAGAGCCGTCGATGAGGCTCTTATCAAACGTTGATGCGTTGTTTCCGGCTGGCAGGAAGATGCGGCCATTACTCAGAAAGCGGATGCTGGCGTTGGCGCCGGTGCCGGGATACGCGAAAACACCCGTGTTGGCATTGGGGTCGCGACCCTGCGAGTTAACGATGTTAGCCAGGATTGTCGCGCCGGCACTTCCGCCCACGTTAGTGGTTTGCAGGTTGGTGCCCGTGTAGTAATCACTAGGGCCCATGAAGAAACCGAGGAAGTTGCTGGGAGTACCGGGATCTGCCCAAGCGTCAGTATAGAAACGGCGGTTCTTTTCGTACGCGCCCTCACGATCATAGTACTCGGCGCCGAAGGTCACGCGACCACGGCCACTGTCGAGCTTGCCACCACCCATCAACGAAAAACGCATCTCCTGACCATCGCCTACTCCGGCCAGACCGTACTGGCCATCCATCTTCAGACCCTCATAGTCACGATTCAAAATGAAGTTGGTCACGCCGCCGATGGCATCTGCGCCATAGGTGGCCGAAGCGCCTCCAGAAATAATCTCCACGCTCTTAATCATCGAGGACGGGATGCTATTGGTATCCACTTGCATCAGTGCGTTCACCGGCGTGACGCGACGGCCATCGGCCAGCACTAAGCTGCGGTTGGAGCCGAAGCCGCGCAGCGACACTGTGGAAATGCCGGACGTAGCGATCGCCGAGAATCCCACGGACGTAGCGCCCGTCTCAGGCGTGACGGCCGGGTTGTAGTTGGGCAACTGGTTTAGATACGACTCGACGTTCAGACCGGCGCGAGTTTCAAGGTCTACAGCATCTACCGTGATCAGCGGGCTGTTGGCTTGGGCGTCACGGCGCAGAATGCGAGAACCAGTCACGACGATCTCGCTGAGCGTGACCTCTTCCGCAGCCATGACTTGTGATACGCCGCCCCCGGCGATAGTCAGAATCGCGGCAACCACCGCACGTACAGACGACTGTTGTAATGAATTTTTCATACCCACCCCTAAACTTGGTAAAGAAGAGCCAAGTGCGCTGTTGTTATGGTTTTGGCGCACCACTCAAAGGTTCAAGGAAAAACAAAAACCCCCGGCCTGAAGCCGGAGGTGTTTCAGTCCATTAAGAACTTATCGACTGACCTGAAGACTGGCCCCACCACTGGGGCCTTTAGCGGGGCCGCTGCCAAGGATGTCTCCACTAGAGACGAGCTTGACCCAAAGCGCACCGTTGCCCTTGTAGTACGACGTGGTGCTGGCAGCGCGCAGCGCATCTAAGCTGACCTGCGCATCGCCTAACGATGCCGTGGTGAATCCAGGCAGCTCGAACATCACCCAAGAGCCGGCATCCAACTCTCTGAGGCTGATGCTCACAGAGGGTCTTTCGGTGGTCACCTTGTATTCGCTGCCCGCACGCACATTGGTTTCACCGTTGGCAGTGAACTCCTTACCATTGCGGCTCAGAACAACTGGCGGCGCCACTACAGCTGCGCGTGTGCCTCTGATGCGACCACCACCAGGAGCAATGGCAAAGACAACAGGTGTAGCAACAGCGGCCCTGGGAGCGCCAGCAGCTGCACCAGCACCAGCAGCAGCAGCACCGGGACCGGCTGCTGCGGCACCAGGACCGCCACCGCCACCACCGCCGCCGAACCCGGCCGCACCACCACCACCGCCAACATTCATACGACCAATATCGCCCTTGCACACCACGGCGTTCCAAGTGGGCCGGGGATCGCAGGCTTTATCTGCGTCGATGCCGCCATTCATGACGATGTAGGAATTGCGAACGCCGGTAATGGTGCCGTCCTTATCGTTAAACACCGCGGTCTTATAGACCGTATTGCCGTAATCATCGTTGCTCCAACGATTGTCGATCGGCGGGAAATACACCGGCTTGGCGTTGATGAACGTCGAGCGCTGCACGGTGTTGTTGGAGCTCATACCGAAACTGGTGAACAGCAGGTAAGAGATCGCTCCGGTCTTGCGAGTGGCGTTGTCCTGGTAGTTCACGAAGGTGTTGTTATCGAGTTCGTGATGGTAATCGTAGAACTCGTAAGCACGGATCGGGAAATCTGCGACCTCGGGGTGCGGCAAGCTGCGGCCCGCCTTCTTTTCTGCAGCCGTTGTGGGGTTGCCGATGTTCTGGGTCTCGCCCACGAAACGCGAATCGACCACCCGTGACGTATAAAGTGAACGCCCTGAGTTGGCGGATGCTTGCGTGAAGCCGATACCGTTATCGGCCATCTTCAGGTTCTTGTAGAGGCGAAACTCACCGCGAGCCCAAATGCCGCTGTTGCGGTTCTTGTAGCCGGTGTAATCCTCAACGACCGACTCCACTTGATCGCTATTGGCGTCAGCGGGATTGACGAGGGAAATAAACCCACCGACGGCGAAATGGCCATCGGCTCTGGGGGCGCGGTCGCCCATGAAACCATCAAAGTTTGAATGCGCCGTGTTGCCCTTGAACTCACGCACCTTGGTGCGGCGTGGCCAAGTGGCTTTGCTGATATCCGTGCCTTCAAACTGCCCCATCGGATGCTCAGGGAAGGCCAACCAGAAACCGGTCGAGTCGGAACCCGCTGCGACGTTGTCGCGATAGGTGTTGTCTGGATTGGTGATCCAGAAAGAAGACACCGTGTTATCCGAAGGGATCAGGACATCCTTGGAGTCTTGTCCCGTCAGATTAAAGTTCGTGCCGGCCGTCGCGCCGAAGGGGGCAAGGTTGGTCGGGTCGCAAGGCTTGGATGTGTGGCACTTGGTCTGGATTGCCAAGTTATGGACAAACTGATTGCCAGTCTCGATGCCGTCTTCCATGAAGAAGCAGTGACCCACGGTGTTGTAGGTGACGTTGTTCTGCACCTGCAGGTTGTTGGTGCCGTGCACCGTCACGCAGCGATTGAAAGTGTCGTGGATGGCCGCGTTACGGATGTACTGGCCCTTGCCTTCACCGACCAAGTGCCAGTGAATGGGATAGCGGGCAAGCGTCAGGTTCTGGCCCATGCGGTTGAGCTCGACGCCTTCGACATACATGTGACTCGAAGGCATGGCCATAATGTGGCCACCGAAGAATGACTGTGCCGCATCGGATGAGGCTTGAATCTTTATGTTGCGCGTCAGCAGCCCCACCTCACCGCGCTGATCGATGTCGAAGGTGACCTTGCCGTAGTGCATGTAGTCGAGTTTGGTGTCGAGCGTGACCATGTTGCCGCTAATGGCGGCAATAGTTCGACGCTCTGCCTGACGCGGATCAAAGTCCGTGGATGCCAGGACAATCTCATCGCCGACGCGCCAGCTCGACGCGTCCAATAGCTGAATAGAGGTAGCGCCTGCCGCTGCTGTAGCGGACAGCTTGGTCCACGCATTAGTGCGGTCACCGTGCAGGTTTAATGTGCCGCCCGAAAGCATGATGCCGCGGTCGCCCATACCACCCATGACGTTTTCGGCTTTGACGTTGTCGGTCAGCGTAATAGTCGCTTTGCCCGTGTAGGGTTTGGCTTCGGTGCCTATCGCCAGCTCACCGTGCAACATGATCCACTCAGTGGTCAGTTCCAACTCGGCGTTGTCCGCGAAGGTCAGTTTGCCGTCGATGGACAGACCACCCAGCGCCGGCGGACTGACGTCGAGGATCACATCCTTGTCGCGCCCGATGGTGACCTTGTCGCCTGCGATGGGCACCTTGCGGTTTGGCCAAGTGCCAGGATCAGACCAGCGACTAACCGACGGCGACTCTGCCGCTGTAACGACAACGACTGCGCCGACGAGGAGGACGGTTGAAACCGTCAAGGCAAAAAACGCTCGGTAGTGTCTGCTCACGGCATCAACCCCTCAATTTTTTATTTTATATATCGACTTGAAGCGCGCTTAGTGGCAACCCCAAGATTCTTAGATCATTGAATTTTCATTGATAAGGCGAAGTACATATTTTGTCAAGCGCCAGACCGGTGCATATGCCGCGAGCTCCTCGGGGCGGTATGCTTTACTTGAAGCGCTATGGTTGTCGCAGTTTTTCGGCCGTCGTATACCGGAGACACCAAGTCCATGCCCGCGATCCGAACCATCGGCCTGTCCGCGCTGGCCGCCCTGCTGACCGCCGCGCTCGCTTTCGCCGCCGACATCACGGGCAACGCCGAGACGGGCAAAGAGTTATTCAATAATTCCGGCTGCGTGGCCTGCCACGGGGTGACCGCAGAAGACACCGCAATGGTGGGACCCAGTCTCTTCGGTGTCGTGGGGCGCAAGGCTGGCACTGGCAAGAGCCTGCTGGGCCCCAGCGAGAACCTGAAGAAATACGGTGTGATCTGGAGCGCCGCGACCCTGAACGAATGGCTGCTCAACCCGGACGCCAAGGCGCCAGGCACGGCGATGATCGGCATGCTTCCCGATGCGCAGCAGCGGGCGGACGTGATCGCCTATCTCTCTACGCTGAAGAACTAGCGTGGCGTAATGCTATGCAGGATCAACCTAGCGCAACACTTCAGGGTAGTCCCTCAACCCGGCGCCAGCAGCTCCTGTAGCTCGGCTTCCTCGCAGGCCTCAAGCTCTTGGAGCAATAACTCAAGCGGCCCGGGTTTGCCAAAGTAGTGTCCTTGGCCGCGCTCCACGCCGATCTGGCGCAGCTTTTCGGCCTGCGCCGCGTCCTCAACAAACTCCGCCACAGTGTCCAGGCGAAAAGCCTGGGCCAGCTGCGTGACGCCGCGGACGGCCGCTTCGGAACGCGGGTCGGTCAGCAGGTCCCGCACAAAAGTGCCATCGATCTTGATGCGCGTGACTGGCAGCGTGCGCAGATAAGCCAGCGAGTTGGCGCCGGTACCAAAGTCATCCAGCGCCACGCCGCAGCCGGCATCCCGCAGCCGCTGCATCATCTGCGCGGCCCACTTCAGGTCTGACACGGCCACCTGCTCGGTGACCTCCAGCGTAATCAGTCGTGCCGGTAGGCGTACGCGCTTGACCTGCGCCACCACATGATCGATGAACGCGGGATCACACAGCGACCCGCCGCAGATGTTGATCGAGAACCCCACGCGGCGGCGACCCACCAGCAGCCGGTGCGGCGTGAGCAGCTCCATGGCTCGATCAAACACATAGCGGTCGATCTCGGGCAGCAGCTGATAGCGCTGCGCAGCATCAATAAAATCTTTGGCTGAATGCACATTGCCCTGCGTATCACGCATGCGCAGCAGCAACTCGTAACTAACCGGCGCATCGGCTTCGTGTAACGAGACTATTTTTTGCCCGTACAGCAGCATCTCGCCGGTACGCAGCGCGGCACGCAAATCGGCCGCGGCAAAGACTTCTTCGTGCCGGCGGATGATTAGCGAGTCTTCGGAGACGTGCACCTCAGCGCGGCCTCGACCGCGCTCCTTGGCCAGTTTGAGCACCAGCTCTGCCGACACAAAGGCTTTGTCCAGATGGGTGCTGAGATTGCGTGTCTCGGCAATACCGCAACTGGCCGACAAGCCACCGCCACTGACACCCGACACCGGCAATGCAGCCACTGCATCCATCAGTTTTTCGGCCAGTGAATAGGCCGCGGACGCATCGGCCCAAGGCAACAGCACTGCAAAGCAACCGCCAAACAACCGCGCCACGCAGGCATCTGGCGCAACGTCTACGGACTGCAGTACGCGGGCAACCTGCACGATCATCTGGTCGCCGGCCTCAAAGCCGTACAGTTCGTTGACCGATTGCAATCGATCCAAATCAAGCAACAACAAACTGCCCTTACCCAACGGCTCGCGTTTGAGTTGCTCTTCCAGGCCCTGCCGGTTGAGCAAGCCGGTAGCACGATCAAAACCGGCCTCCAAACGCCGCGCCATGGCCGTAGCACCAAGCCCCAGCGACAACAGTTGGGTGACCGAGGGTTCAGCGGCAGTCAGTGGCGCAAGATAGGCCACCACAGCGGCCACTTTGCCGTCACAGCAATCCAGCGCCAGCACACGCAGTCTGCAATGCGCAGCATGCGCACCGGTCTGCGAGGGATCGATCAACAGCGGACGCTGCAAGGTGCCGCACAAGCCATCGAGCCGGTTGGCCAAATCTGCCACTTCCAGCGAAACCGCCGGAGCGAGCCGGCTCAGCGATTGCCTACACAAAGTGATACCGCGCGCAGGCACCCGCAGCATCGCGTATTGACTGCCACTGGCAGCCAAGCCCGCATCAAGTAGCGACTCCAGCGTGCTGGCATCAGCCAACGTATCGGCATTGGCTAACAACGGCGACAGGAGCATTTGCTCAACTTCGTGCGCAGCCAGCTCGACGCATTGCAACTCTTGGCTCATGCAGTCCAGGGCAGGTGTCAGACGCAACAACAGGTCGGCGATGGCCGCCGACTCTGCGACAGGCAGGACCACTGCTACAGCACCGAGCAACTGCTGCGATGCAGACAACAAGGGCCGCAGAACCACCCAGTGCTGAGCGTCGAGCCGTTGGCTGATCAGCGCATCGTGCAACGGCACCGCGACTGCCCATCCCGTGGCCTGCAGCAACGAATCCACAGAAAGGGGCGCACTGCCCCAGGCGGCAGTACGCTGCAGTTGCGGGCCGGCCAATACCAGGCCCAGCACCCGCGGGTCCAAGGCCTGTGCTAAGGCACCATAGCGATCACAAAAACCAATGCTGGCGAGAGGTGTAGCTGCGGTCATGCAGTCAGCATAAGTGGCAAGCCCTTGCCACCGGCGTGATCCAGGTCTCAGCGACTGAGCCACCTGCTAATCTCTGGACATGAGCAGCATGCTTTTTTGCAGTCACTGCGGTGACCGCACCGTCATCCGCATCCCCGAGGGTGATCAATTGCCGCGGGTGCTGTGCGACACCTGCGGCACCGTTCACTATCAAAACCCGCGCGTTGTGGTGGGCTGCGTGCCGCAAGCCGATGATGGCCGCATCCTGATCTGCCGCCGCGCCATCGAACCGCGACTGGGCTACTGGACCGTCCCCGCCGGCTTTATGGAAAACGGCGAATCATTGGAACAAGGCGCCGCGCGCGAAACCCATGAAGAAGCCTTAGCACACGTACAAATCGGGTCATTGCTGGCGCTGATCAGCATTCCCGAGGCGCAGCAGGTGCATGTGTTTTTCCGCGGCCGGTTGCTCACGCCGGCACACAGCGCCGGCCCAGAGAGCCTTGAGACCGCCTTGGTCGAGGCAGCCGATATCCCGTGGGCTGATATCGCCTTTCAGTCCACGATCTATGCCCTAGAGCGGTTTCTGGAGGACCGGGCCGCCGGCCGCGACATCCCGCATGTCACTAGCCTGCCGCGCCGGCCCAGCAGCGACTGACAGTCGCGGTCATTTCACGTCCGCCGCGGGGTCATGGCACAATTGACCCCTATCGAATCAGAGGGCTGCGCATGACGTTTGTCGTCACCGAAAATTGCATCAAGTGCAAGTTCATGGACTGTGTCGAGGTGTGCCCGGTGGATTGCTTCCACGAGGGCCCCAACTTTTTGGTCATCGACCCGGATGAATGCATCGATTGCACGCTGTGTGAGCCCGAGTGCCCGGCAGGGGCCATCTTCTCCGAGGACGAAGTGCCTGCCGGTCAGGATGATTTCCTGGAGATCAATGCACAACTGGCCAAGAAATGGCCGGTGATCACCGAGAAGAAGCCCGCTCCGGCAGACGCCGAAGAGTGGAAAGACAAGCCCGGCAAGCGCGAGCTGCTGCAGCGCTAAGCGCGCAAAGTCAGCGGGCCGCGGTGGCCCGCTGCAGGTGCTTGAGCAAATCCTTGGGCTGCATATAGCCGTTGACGATCTCGCCATCGGGCATCACCAGCGATGGTGTGCCCCGCACGCCAATGTCCTTGCCCAGCTTCCACTGACGCTGCACCGGGTTGGTGTTGCACACCGAACCTTTGAGCATCTGGCCAGGCTGGGCGCGGCTGAAGGCATCGCCGCGATCCGGCGCACACCACACCACTTGCGCACGGATCCACGAGTCGCTGGCCGGCCCGGAGCGCGGCCAAGCCGCATAGCGCAGTCGCA
This sequence comes from Pseudomonadota bacterium, assembly GCA_947449495.1. Classification (GTDB taxonomy): domain Bacteria; phylum Pseudomonadota; class Gammaproteobacteria; order Steroidobacterales; family Steroidobacteraceae; genus ZC4RG30. The sequence continues at coordinate 12,093 of CANFSB010000011.1, read as the reverse complement.
CGCCAAGGCGGTTGTAGTCGGGAATCTGGCTGTGCAACCGACGGCACCACTGGCAGTCCACATCAGTAAACACCGTGACGGTATAGGGCGCGCTCTTGGGGCCAAACACGATCATGTCGGACTCGTCCAATGACTCCAGCGTGTGGGCGCGCACTTCACGACGCCGCGCCTCACTGAGATTGGGCATCTCACCGCTGCTGGCGACCTTGTACAGATCGCCGCCGAACATGTATTTGCCATCGGCTGTGACGTAAGAGACCTCAGCGCCGCGCGTCAGCTCCCATATGCCCGGCACTGCCGTCGGCCGCAGGTTTTCTGTGTGCGCGCCGGGAATGTGCGCAGCGATACCGGCGCGAGGATCCACGCCAACCGGCTGCGATGCAGGAGGATGATCCAGCGCTGTGCCAGACAGCGGCAACAGCGCCAACAACAGCAAGTACAGTGCGCGCTTCATCCGCGCGGGTGATGCTTGCCGTGCATGTCCTTCAAGCGCTCACGCGCAACATGCGTGTAGATCTGAGTGGTCGACAGATCGCTGTGACCCAACAGCATCTGCACGACACGCAGATCAGCACCGTGATTGAGCAGGTGCGTCGCAAATGCATGGCGCAGCGTGTGCGGCGACAGGTCACGGTTGATGCCGGACTTGGCCGCGTAGCGTTTGATGATGTGCCAGAACGCCTGACGCGTCATGCGATCACCACGACGGGTCGGAAACAGATATTCGGTAGTGCGTTCGAGCAAAATCTCGCCGCGACCGACCGCGAGAAAGTCACGCAGGCAGCGCATGGCCTCGTCACCCAGCGGTATCAAGCGCTCGCGATTGCCTTTTCCCAGTATGCGAATCACGCCCTGGTTGAGGTTGAGCTGGTTGTACTTGAGGCTCACCAGCTCCGACACGCGCAAGCCAGTGGCATAGAGCAATTCGAGCATCGCGCGATCGCGACTGCCCAGCGGATCCAGCACCACCGGCGCGTTGAGCAGCGATTCAACTTCTTCTTCAGACAGCGAACGCGGCAAGGAACGACCGATCTTGGGCATCGCAATCTGCGTGGTCGGATCATCGCGACGCAAACCCTCACGGGTCATGTAGCGATAAAAGCGCCGGAAAGAGGACAACTGCCGAGCAGTGGAGCGCGGCTGCGCACCGGATTCTGCACGCCAAGCCACAAAGCCCAGCACATCAGCGCGACTGGCCGTCTCAATGTGGGCATCAGTTCGAGCCAGAAAGCGTGACAGCGCCACCAGGTCTGCCCGGTAGGCAGACAGCGTATTGGGCGACAAACCGCGCTCCATCCACACGGCGTCCAGGAAGCGGGCCACGATGGCATCGACCCCGTCCGCCCCAGGCGTAACCGGATCCACTGCGACTAGGGGAAGTGCCACGTGCTGCTCTCGATTGGCTGAAAGTACATGTTCGCAGTATGGTCAGTACCCAACACCGTCTGCGTGACCCGAATCACAACCGGACCACAGCACTTTCTTACAAAGAGAACTCGCGCACATCTTGGGCCTCTCAATCGACTCTCCCGCAACAGCCCGTCTACCGCTGCCGCTGGCAATAGCCTACACCGCCTATGCCGGCAGCCTGTTTTTGGGCATGGCTTTGCTGACACTGCTGGCTGCCTTGTTGCCCGTATCGCTGCGGCGGCGTCGGGCGCTGGTGCGCACCGGCGCCCGCGGTTTCATGGCGTTGGCAGGCCTGCGCCTGCGACTGCTGCACCCGGAACGGCTGCCAGAGGGTCCCTGTGTCGTCGTGGCCAACCATGCCAGCTACCTCGACGGCATGGTGATGCAGGCAGCGCTGCCAGCGCGCTTTGGCTTCGTCATCAAACGAGAGATGAACGACGTGCCACTGGCAGGTCTGCTGCTGCGGCGCATCGGAGCAGAGTTTGTGGACAGAGGTCGCGGCCAGGGCAGCGCCCGTGATGCGCGTCGCGTGCTGCGTACCGCAGCATCAGGTGCCTCGCTAGCGTTCTTTCCAGAGGGCACGTTTGAAGACACCCCGGGACTGCTGCGCTTCCATGCCGGCGCATTTGTCGCAGCAGTGCGCGCCGGTTGCCCAGTCGCCCCTGCTGTCATCCGCGGCACCCGTCAAGCGCTGCAACTGCATCGCGGACTGGCCTATCCGGGGGTGATCGAAGTCGAATTGCTGCCGACACTGCCAGTGCCCGCAGCCGATGACGCGGCCGCCGTCTCGAATCTGCGCCAAGCAGCACGCAGCGCCATTCTCGAACGATTAGGCGAACCCGATCTGGCACCCTGAATCGCGCCGCTCGGCGGCACAGCGTTTATCATGGCGCAATGAGCACCGCTGATATCGAACGCGACGTGATGGAGTACGACGTGCTGGTTGTGGGCGCAGGCCCCGCCGGCCTTGCCTGCGCCATCCGTCTAAAGCAACTGCAGCCCGAGCTGTCGGTCTGCGTTCTAGAGAAGGCCGCCGCCATCGGCAGCCACACGCTCTCCGGTGCGGTCATCGAGCCAGGTCCCTTAGATGCGCTGTTGCCGCAATGGCGCGACAACCCGCCCGCCACCTGTGTGCCGGTCACCCGCGACGAACTGCGTCTGCTCACTCGCAAAGGCCAGTGGTCACTGCCTGTGCCGCCGCAGCAGAACAACCACGGCAATCTCATCGTGTCGCTGGGTCTGCTGATGCCGCAGATGGCCGCCGCTGCAGAAGCGCTGGGGGTCGATGTCTTCGCCGGCTTTGCCGGTGCGCGCGTGCTGTTCAATGACGACGACTCGGTGGCTGGTGTGTGCATCGGCGACATGGGGCTGCAACACGACGGCACGCCCGGGCCGGACTTTACTCCCGGCCCCGAGATCCGCGCCCGCACCACCGTGCTGGCTGAGGGCTGCCGCGGCAGCCTGAGCAAAACACTCATTGCCCATTACAGGTTGGATCGCGACTGCTCGCCGCAGACCTATGCGCTGGGCATGAAAGAGCTGTGGCAACTGCCGCCAGGTCGCGTGCAACCAGGATTGGTGCAGCACTCACTGGGTTGGCCGCTGGACAGCGCCACCTATGGCGGCAGTTTTATCTATCACTTGGATCAGGACCGTGTGTACATCGGCTTTGTTGCCGGCCTGGACTATCAAGATCCGCGTTTCTCGCCCTTCGAAGCCTTTCAGCAGTTCAAGCATCACCCTTCAGTAAAAGCGCTGCTTGAAGGCGGGCAGTTACTCGGTGCCGGTGCACGCACCATTGCGGCAGGCGGCTGGCAGTCCATGCCCAAGCTGGATATGCCCGGTGCACTGCTGGCCGGCGATGCCGGCGGCACACTCAACTTTCCCAAGATCAAAGGTGTTCACCAGGCACTGCGCAGCGGCATGCTGGCCGCCGAGCACTTGATCGAACACGGCAGCAGTGCGGGCTTTGATGCACGCTGGCGCGCATCCCCTGGTGGCCGCGAGCTACATCAAGTGCGCAACATCAAGCCCGGGTTCAAAGGTGGCCTGTGGGCAGGCCTTGCTAATGCAGCCTTCGAAACATTGGTTGGCGGCCGCAGTCCTTGGACACTGCGCAACAGCAGCAACACTGCACTGGGCAAGCTTGATGACTTCAGCTCGCCCGATCGCGGGTGGGTAGAGCGCGATCTGGCGCCTCGTGATCGCACGGCGTCGGTGTTCTTTGCATCGACGCAGCACGATGAGCGCCAACCGGCGCATCTGAAGGTAGCCGATACACAGATCTGCGCCACGCGCTGCGCCACCGAGTACGGCAACCCTTGCACACGCTTCTGCCCGGCCGGTGTGTACGAGATGATCGACGATGGCAGCGGTGGCAAGCGTCTGCAGATCAACGCAGCCAATTGCGTGCACTGCAAGGCCTGTGACATCAAAGACCCCTATGCTCAGATCACCTGGATCACACCTGAAGGCGGATCCGGTCCAAACTACGCAGGATTATGAGCACTCACGACGACATCAAGTCCGAAGCCACGCGCCCCGAAAAGGCCGCGCGCGTCGCCGCCCTGCGCGAAGCGCTGGACGAGGGTGCGGTGCGTGCAGCGCAGCGGCTGGTCGCCACGATGCATCCAGCCGAGATTGCCCAACTGCTCGAATCGCTGCCGCCGCGCCGCCGCGAGTTTCTTTGGGAGCTGACCGAACCTGAAATCGATGGCGACGTGCTGGTCGAGCTCAGTGACGACGTGCGCGATGAGCTCATCAGCGACATGGATCCCGAAGAGCTGGCTGCAGCCGCCGAGAGCATGGAAGTGGAGGATCTGGCCGATCTGATCGACAGCCTTCCCGAGACGGTCACGCAGCAACTGCTGCGCAACATGGACCAGCTCGATCGCGAACGACTCAACCGCATGCTGTCCTGGGCGGACGATACCGCCGGCAGTCTGATGAGCACCGACACGGTCAGCGTGCGTGCAGACGTGTCGATTGAAGTCGTGCTGCGCTATCTGCGCATGCGCGGCGAACTGCCGGAACGCACCGACCGTCTGTTCGTTGTGGATCGCGGGGACCGCTTTCTGGGCACTGTCACGCTGTCACGCTTGCTGACCGAAGACCCGGAACGCTTGGTGGGCGAGAGCCTTGACTCAGAAGCCGTACGACTTGCCCCTGGCACACCAGCCAACGAAGTGGCGCAGCTGTTCCAAGCTCGCGATCTGGTCTCCACTGCTGTGGTCGATGACGACGGCCTGCTGCTGGGTCGCATCACAGTCGATGACGTGGTCGACGTGATCAGCGAAGAAGCCGCGCACGAAATCATGGCCGGTGCGGGTCTGCGCGACGAAGAAGATGTGTTCGCGGCCGTGATGCCCTCCACACGTCGTCGCGTTATCTGGTTGGCCATCAACCTGGCTACCGCGTTTTTAGCGTCGTTCGTGGTCGCCGCCTTCGAGGGCACTATCGAAAAGGTTGCTGCACTGGCTGTGCTGATGCCGATCGTGGCCAGCATGGGCGGCATTGCCGGCACACAGACTGTCACGCTCATCATTCGCGGCATTGCGCTGGGACAGGTGCAATGGAGCGATGCGCGCTGGCTGCTGATGCGCGAAATGGGCGTCGGCATGATCAACGGCATGTTGATGGCGCTGGTGGTGGGCTTGTCCACTGCCGCGTGGATCGGTGGCACCAAGCTGTCGATCATCATCGGCACTGCAATGGTCGTGAACCTGCTGGCCGCTGCCTCGGTGGGCGTACTGGTGCCGCTGACACTGCGACGCTTACGTATCGATCCGGCGCTGTCAGCCGGCGTGATCCTCACTACGTTCACCGACTGTATCGGCTTCGCCACGCTGCTGGGCTTGGGCACCATCTTCCTCACCTAAGTCAGCCCCGGTCAGAAACGCGACCAACTCGGGGCCGCGCGCCAACGCATCTCGGTAGCCCAGCGCGATCAGCTCCTGCGTGTAGGGCGCTTCAAACATCAGGTAACTGGCCAAGCGTGCACCGCGTGCGCCGCGCGCGCCGCCGACACGCAAGAACGCCCGCAAGCTGCGCGGCAAGCAACTGATATGGCGCTGCGCAATGGCTGCCGGGTCTTGGCTGGGCTGCATCAACAGTGTGTCCACATGACGCGCACCCGGCACGGCCTGCGGTGCATGACGCACCAGCAAATTGACGCGCTGCATCTGTTGTTGATCGGCATAGATCTGATCCATGAACAGGTTGTCCAGCGCATAGCCGAGCAATTGCGCAGGTCCCGGTGGTGCTGTTTGCAGCGGTGCGACCTCGCGCTCCCGACTCGAGCGCACTCCGATGATCAGCAATCGTGTGGCGCCCAGATGGGCTGCGGGACTCAGCGGCGCCAACTGGCGCATGGCCCCGTCGCCATGAAACTCACCATCGAGTTGCTGCGGCGGAAACAGCAGCGGCACAGCCAAGCTGGCCATCAGATGATCCAAGGTCAACGCGGCGCGACGACCCACGTGCTGTCGACGCGTCCATTCCTCGACCCCTGCATCAGCAGCAAAATACGCCACTGACTTGCCACTGCTGTAACCACTGGCACACAGCGCCAGCGCATCCAAATCGCCGCGCGCCAAGCCACGCTGCAGCCCCTGCCAAGCGATGCTGTGCTGCAGCAATCGGCGCAGCGGCCGGTTGGACAGCAAGGACTGCGGCGGATCGAGCAGCCAACCCCCGCTGGCCAGCGAGGTGAGCCAATGCAGACCGGCTTTGAGCATGGGCCAGGCACCCACTTCAAACACCTGATCGACGTGAAAGCCCGCCCAGACTCGCTCGATTTCGGCCACCGCGGCGTGCCAACGGTGGGCATGGGTGGCAATGACAGCCGCCGACACCGCTCCGGCCGAGGTGCCGACGATGACGCGGAACGGGTTGGCCGATTGCGGCAGCAACTGGGAAAGACCCTTGAGGACCCCGGCTTGATACGCCGCGCGCGCGCCGCCGCCGGTCAGAACCAGACCTGGAACCTGTGGACGGGATGACGGGTTGATCAGCATGCCGCTACTATTGCCATCAAGACCGGGCCGTCTTGGCCCGCTGGGGAACACATCATGCGTTCATGCTCCGCTCATCGCACAACACTGCGCAAGTTTGCTGTAGCCGCTGCCGCCGCCTTGATCGGCGCCGCCAGCATCAACACCGTCACAGCCGTGGCCGCCGACCTGCCCACAGCCAATGCCACTGCACCGGCTGTTGGCGCGCTGGCACCGGCCATCCGCCTGCAGGACCAGACTGGCAAGTGGGTCAGCCTGGAAGAGCAGCGCGGCAAATGGGTCGTGCTGTACTTCTACCCGAAGGATCAGACCCCTGGCTGCACCACCGAGGCCTGTGAGTTCCGCGACGATGTGTTTGCCTTCCGTAAGGCTGGCGCCGTCGTGCTGGGTGTAAGCGTTGACGACGTCGACTCGCACAAGGCTTTTGCTGACAAGCATGGTCTGCCGTTCTCGCTGCTGGCCGATGCCAACAAGGAAGTAGCCACGCGTTACGGTGTGCTGACCAGCTTCGGCCCGATGACCATCGCGCGCCGCGACACCTTCCTGATCGATCCGCAGGGCCGCATCGTGCGCCACTACGAGAAGGTCAAGCCGGAAGGCCACTCGAAGGAGCTGCTGGCGGACATCGAAACGCTCAAGGGTTCCGCCAAGACCAAGGGCTGATCACCCCTAGTAGACGGGCCGGCGCACAAGCGCCGGCCCTAGTCGCCCTCAGCGGCGCACCACGCGCAGGATCTGCAGCGAATTGGTGCCACCTTGAACACCAGACAAATCACCCTTGGTGAGAATGATCTGGTCACCCACATCGACAATCCCCGCATCCAGCAAGCGATCAAAGATCGCCTGCTGAGTCTGATCAGGCACTGTGTGGGTGACATCGAACAACACCGGATAGACGCCGCGATATAGCGTAACGCGACCGCGCGTACTCTCTTGGCGCGTGAACGCATACACCGGAATGTCGACACGGATACGTGACATCCACAACGGCGTCAGGCCCGACTCCGTGAGCGCCACGATGGCCCGTACGCGCAGGTGATTGGCGGTGTACATCACCGCCTTGGCGATCGCTTCCTCGGTGTTCTGGAACTCGCCCTCGGTACGCACACTGCCGGGATTGCCCAGCTCGTATTTCTCGGCACCCAGAATCACGTCGTTCATGGCCTGCACGGCCTTGATCGGGAACTTACCCGCGGCCGTCTCGGCCGACAGCATCACCGCATCGGTGCCATCGAGCACTGCGTTGGCTACGTCGCTGACCTCGGCGCGGGTGGGCACCGGGCTATTGATCATGGACTCCATCATCTGTGTGGCAGTGATCACGACTCGATTGGCTGCCAGTGCCTGCGGGATGATGGTCTTCTGCAGACCCGTGAGCTCTGCATAACCCATCTCAACGCCCAGATCACCGCGCGCCACCATCACCGCATCGGTGACGGCAAGGATCTGCGCGAGATTTTCGATGGCCTCGTGACGTTCGATCTTGGCAACCACATGCGCCTTGCCGCGCCACTTGCGCAGCTCTGACTGAGCACGACGGATATCGGCCGCATCGCGAGCAAACGACACCGCCACATAATCGACCGCCATCTCGGCGGCGAACTTGATGTCCTCAAGGTCTTTGTCGGTCAACGCCGGCGCTGACAAACCACCGCCTTGGCGATTGACACCTTTGCGATTGGACAGCTCGCCACCGATGCGCGTGACGCACTCAATGCGAGTGCCGGCAACGCTGAGGACATCGAGCACGATGAAGCCGTCGGCCAGCAGCAGCGAGTCACCGGACTTCACGTCACGAGGCAAATCTTTGTAGGCGCAGCCCACTTCGCGCTCATTACCAGCCGACGGATCGAGGCTGGTATCGAGTGCAAACTCCTGGCCCTCTGCCAGATGAATGCGGCCCTGAGAAAAACTCTCGATGCGAATTTTGGGCCCTGCCAGATCGGCAAGAATGCCCACGGGACGACCGACCTCTGCTGCTGCCTCACGCACCTGCACGATGCGACGGCGCATGTCCTCGCGCGTGCCATGCGAGAAGTTGATGCGGGCCATATCAAGGCCTGCCTCAATCATGCCGCGCAATACTGCCGGATCATCGGTGGCCGGTCCGAGAGTGGCCACAATTTTGGTACGCCTGAACATCTATGCTGCTCACTTGGCACCCGCGGGGGTGCTGTCTGGGGTCTCTTACTGGACTGCGCGGTCCTCGAGGACCGCAACCGCCGGCAGCTTCTTACCCTCGACGAACTCGAGGAAAGCGCCACCACCCGTGGAAATGTAGGAGATGCCGTCTTCGACACCGTATTTTTCGATGGCCGCCAGCGTGTCGCCGCCGCCGGCAAGCGAGAACGCCTTGCTGCTGGCGATGGCACTGGCAATGGCGCGCGTGCCTTCACCGAACTGGTCGAACTCAAACACGCCGACCGGACCGTTCCACAACACCGTACCGGCTTCACTGATGATGCGCGCCAGACGTTCTGCGGTGTCGGGGCCAATGTCGAGGATCAGATCATCTGCAGCGACATCATGAACGCCGCGCACATCGGCATGCGCCGTGGCCGCAAACTCTTTGGCAGTGACCACATCGGTGGGCAATGGAATATCAGCACCACGCTCGTGCGCGCGCGACAACAGGCGACGGCAAGTCTCCAGTTGATCGACTTCGCACAGCGACTTGCCGACCGCCACACCCGTGGCAGCCAGGAAGGTGTTGGCAATGCCGCCGCCGACGATCAGCCGGTCGACCTTCTCGAGCAAGGCTTCGAGGATCGTGAGTTTGGTGCTGACCTTGGAGCCGGCGACGATGGCCACCAGTGGACGCTTGGGGCTCAGCAGCGCGCGCTCAAGTGCCTCAAGCTCACCCATGAGCAGCGGACCGGCAGCGGCCACCGGCGCATAACGGGCCACACCGTGGGTGCTGGCCTCGGCGCGATGCGCCGTGCCAAACGCATCCATGACAAACACATCACACAGCGCAGCCATGCGCCGCGACAAGGTCTCGTCGTCTTTTTTCTCGCCCTTGTTGAAGCGCACGTTTTCGCACAACACCACTTGGCCGGGCTCGACATCGACGCCATCGAGCCAGTGCTTGAGCAGCGGCACGCTGCGGCCCAACAGGGCCGACAGTCGCGCTGCAACCGGTGCAAGCGACAACGCCGGATCGAAGTTACCTTCGGTGGGTCGACCCAGATGCGAGAGCAGAATGACGCGCGCGCCCTTGTCCAAGGCCAAACGGATGGTCGGCAATGCCGCGCGGATACGCGCATCGCTGACCACCTCGCCGCCCTGAATAGGTACGTTGAGGTCCTCACGGATCATCACGCGCTTGCCCGACAAGTCGAGCTGTGCCATCTGCAACACGGTCATCTCAGCGGGCCTTTGACCAAGCCATCGCCGTGTCGAGCATGCGGTTGGAGAAGCCCCACTCGTTGTCGTACCACGAGCAGACCTTGACGATAGTGCCGTCGATCACCTTGGTGAGCGTGGCGTCATAGGTCGATGAGGCCGGGTCGTGGTTGTAATCGATCGACACCAGCGGTGCGTTGGTGCAAGCCAGCACGCCCTTGAGCGGACCGGCAGCAGCAGCCTTGACCAATGCAGTGATCTCATCGGCAGTGGTCTCACGGTTGGCCGTGAAGGTGAGGTCGACCATGGACACGTTGATGGTCGGCACGCGGATGGCAAAGCCATCGAGCTTACCCTTGAGCTGCGGCAGCACCAGACCCACGGCCGCGGCGGCGCCAGTCTTGGTGGGGATCATCGACATCGTGGCCGAGCGCGCACGGCGCAAGTCCTCGTGATAGACGTCGGTGAGCACTTGGTCGTTGGTATAGGCGTGGATAGTGGTCATCAAGCCATGCTTGATGCCGATGGCGTCGTGCAGCACCTTGGCCAGCGGAGCCAGGCAATTGGTGGTGCAGGACGCATTGGACACCACTGTGTGCGCCGACGACAGCACATCGTGATTCACACCATAGACCACAGTGGCATCCACATCGGAACCACCCGGCGCCGAGATGAGCACCTTTTTGGCGCCGCCGGCCAGATGGGCCGAAGCCTTGGCCTTGCTGGTGAAGATACCGGTGCACTCGAACACGATGTCCACGCCCAGCTCGCCCCACGGCAGCTTGGACGGATCGCGCTGCGACAGCACGCGGATGCGGTCACCGTTGATGACCATAGAGTCGCCGTCGACCGACACGTCGGCATTGAAGCGGCCATGCGCTGTGTCGTAGCGCGTGAGATGGGCATTGACGTTGGCGTCACCCAAGTCGTTGATGGCGACCACCTGAATGTCGCCGGTACGACCCGACTCATACAACGCGCGCAGGATGTTGCGGCCGATGCGGCCGTACCCATTGATGCCAACCTTGATCGCCATGAAATGAAACCTCGCTGTCAGTGACTCAGCAATTCTACGATTGTTCGCTGCAGATGTTCGGTTGTGAGACCGAAATGACGGAACAAGTCCGCCGCCTTACCCGAGGCGCCGAACTGATCCAAACCCAGAACCCGACCGTTGGTGCCCACAAACCGCCACCACAAACCGGTGCTGCCGGCTTCAATGGCCACGCGACGAGTGACGGCTGACGGCAGCACAGACTCGCGCCAGGCTGCGTCCTGACGGTCGAAGGCCTCGATGCAGGGCAGAGAGACCACGCGCACCCGGCGACCTGTAGCAGCCACAGCAGCGGCGGCATCGACGGCCAAGGCCACTTCAGAGCCGGTGGCCATCACAATCAGTTCGGGCGTGCCGTCGCAATCGACCAGCACGTAGCCACCACGCGCCATGGCAGCCTGCTGCGCCGGCGTACGCGGCTGCTGCGGCAGCGCTTGGCGGGTCAGCACCAGCGTGCTGGGGCCGTCCTTGCGCTCGATAGCAGACACCCAAGCAGCAGCGGTTTCCGCCGCATCGCAAGGACGCCACACGTCGAGGTTGGGCATCAGGCGCAGGCTGGACACATGCTCGACCGGCTGGTGGGTGGGGCCGTCCTCACCCAGACCGATGGAATCGTGGGTATAGACCAGCACCACTGGCTGGCGCATGAGGGCAGCCAGCCGTACCGCATTGCGCGCGTAGTCCGAGAACACCAGAAAGGTGCCCGCATAGGGATGAAAACCACCATGCAGCGCCATGCCATTCATCATGGCCGTCATGGCGAATTCGCGCACTCCGTAGTTGACGTAGTTGCCGCTGGCGTCCTCAGCGGTGACCGCACGTGAGTCTTTACGGAAGGTGTTGTTGGAGCCGGTCAGGTCGGCTGAACCGCCGACCAGCTCACCCAGATGCGGACCAAGTGCATCCAGCGCCAGCTGCGACGACTGGCGCGTGGCTTGTGGCGCGGTCTGCGCGGCGACCTTTTGACCAAGAGTCGACAGCACTGTGGGCCAGTCGGCCGGCAAGGCGCCCGACAGACGCCGGGTCAGCTCGGCGGCCAGCTCCGGATGAGCGGCGGCATAGCGGTCAAACAGGCCCTGCCAGGCCTGCTGCGCTACGGCACCGGCCGTGCGCTGATCCCAGTCGGCACGGATGTCGACCGGAATCTCGAAGGGAGGATGGTTCCAGCCGATGTGCTTGCGGGTGGCCTCGACCTCGGCGGCGCCCAGCGGCTCGCCGTGGGTCTTGTTGCTGCCGGCCTTGTTGGGCGAGCCCGAACCAATGACCGTACGG
>CANFSB010000010.1 GCA_947449495.1 Pseudomonadota bacterium | reverse complement strand
TTGGTGGCCGGTGTGAACAGCGGTTGTGGCAGACGCTGGGCCTGACGCAAACCTTGCGGCAGCGTGATGCCGCAGACACTGCCGGTGGCCTGATAGTCCTTCCAGCCCGAGCCGATCAGATAGCCGCGTACCACGGCCTCTACCGGCAGCGCACGCAGTCGCCGCGCAATGACGCTACGGCCTTCGGCTTGGCGGCGTTCGGCAGCATCGGGCAACACCTCGGCCAGCGGCCGCTGCAGCAGATGATTGGGCACGATGTGACCGGTGCGCGCGAACCAGAAATTGGAGATGCGATTGAGCACGCGACCCTTGCCCGGAATGGGATCGGGCAACACCACATCAAAGGCTGATAGCCGGTCGGTGGTGATGATCAGCAGGCTGTGCTCGTCGATGGCATAGACATCGCGCACCTTGCCTTTATGCAGGCGCTGCAGGCTGTGGATGTCAGTCTCAAACACGGTGTCCGGAGGCGTTGCCAAGGTTGTTACCATAGGCGCAAAGGGGGCGCGCATCTTGCGGCCCTGCCCCGAACGGGGTCAAGACGCAGGCACATCGCATGGGTTGGACAGGCAAGATTATCGGCGCATCGCTGGGCGCGGCACTGGGACCGGTTGGCGCGGCGGTTGGTGCCTTTTTGGGCCATCAATACGACTCGCACGTGGAGTCGCGTCAGATCGCAGCATCGGCGGGACCGCAGGAGTCGTTCTTTCGCGCGACGTTTCTGGTGATGGGTCATGTCGCCAAGGCCGACGGCCGCGTCAGCGAGCGCGAAATTGCCGCTGCCCGCAGCGTGATGAGCGCATTGCGGCTGACGCCGCCGCAGGTGTTGCAGGCCATTGCGCTGTTCAACAGCGGCAAGCGCACAGACTTCAATTTGAACCTCGAACTGCAGCGCCTGTGCACCGCCTGCAGTCCGCAAAGCGGGTTGCGCTCCGTGTTCATGGAAATCCAACTGCGCGCTGCGCTGGCAGGCAACGACATGAGCGGGCCGGCCCGTGAGCGTGTCACGCGAGTGGCCTTGGCGCTGGGCTTTGATGCTGCCTCGCTGGGGCGCCTGGAAGCCGCGCTGCGCGGCGGGGGCAGCGGCAGCGGCAGCACTGCAGGGGTCAGCGCCGAAGCGCGTATGGCAGCCGCATATCGCGTGCTGGAAGTAGAGTCCGATGCCAGCGACGCTGAGGTTACCAAGGCCTATCGGCGCCAGATGAGTCGCAACCATCCCGACAAGCTCAAAGCCAACGGCCTGCCAGACTCCATGCTTGAGCATGCCAAGGAGCGCACGCAGCAGATCCGCGAGGCTTGGGAACTGCTGCGCGAGAAGCGCGGGCTGGGTTGAGCGGCGGTGCTGGCGTAGACTGCTGGCCCATGGCTATACCTTCACAGTTGCAGGCGCCGTGGATTGCGCCATCCATCCTCTCGGCTGACTTTGCCCGGCTGGGTGAAGAGGTCACTGGCGTGCTGGCCGCAGGCGCCGACATCGTGCACTTCGATGTGATGGACAATCACTACGTCCCCAATCTCACCATCGGCCCGTTGGTCTGCGAGGCACTGCGTCGCCACGGCATCACTGCACCGATCGACGTGCACCTGATGGTAAAGCCCGTAGATCGCATCATTCCGGACTTCGCTAAGGCCGGTGCCACGTACATCACGTTTCATCCCGAAGCCAGCGAGCACGTCGATCGCACCATCGGTTTGATCCGCGAACTCGGTTGCAAACCGGGGCTGGTGTTCAATCCCGCCACGCCTTTGCACTGGCTCGATCACACACTCGACAAGCTCGACATGGTGCTGCTGATGTCGGTGAACCCGGGCTTCGGTGGCCAGCAGTTCATTCCCGGTGCGTTGACCAAGCTGGCCGAGGTGCGCCGTCGCATCGATGCCAGTGGCCGTGCAGTGCGCTTGGAAGTGGACGGTGGCGTTAAGGCCGACAATATCCGCGCCATTGCTGCCGCAGGCGCAGATACCTTCGTGGCCGGTTCAGCCATCTTTGGTGCGCCGGACTATGGCCAGATGATCGGCCGCATGCGTGATGAAATTGCTGCGGCTCGCGACGCAGGCCTTATGAAGGCATGAATGTGCAAGCGGCGCCTGAAGGCGCCGCTGTACCGATTATTCTTCGTCGTCCTCGTCATCGTCGATGACGGGGGCGCGCCGCGGCGGCATCGGCTTGGCGGCGCCAGGCTTGGCTCCACCCTGCGCAGGCACAGTCACCGGGCGCGTTTTCATTTTGGGTCGGGCGTTGAACACCACGATGGTCTTGCCGGTGGCGCGCAGCAGGCCCTGTTCTTCGAGCACCTTGAGCACACGGCCCGCCATCTCGCGCGAGCAACCCACCAGCCGCGACAACTCTTGACGGGACACCTTGATTTGCATGCCCTCGGGATGGGTCATGGCATCGGGTTCGCCACATAGATCCATGATGGCGTGCGCGACACGACCGGTGACATCGACGAAAGCCAGATCGCCCAACTTGCGGTTGGTGCGGTCGAGGCGGGTGGCCAGCTGGGTGGCCAGTTCGAACACCAGACCGGGACTCTCGGCGGCAATCTGCCTGAAGCGCGGGTAAGTCATTTCGGCCAGTTCGCAGGCGTTGCGTGTACGCACCCAGGCGCTGCGGGTGGGCTCTTCGTGGAACAGACCCATTTCACCGAAGAATTGGCCCTTGTTCAGATAGGCCAGCACCATTTCGTTGCCTTCGGCGTCCTCGATCATCACTTCGACCGAGCCGCTGATGATGTAGTAGAGGACATCGGGCATGTCGCCGGCATGGATGATGACGGTCTTGGAGGAGACAGTGCGAATGCGGCAGTAGCTGAGGAACCGGTTGATGGCCGGTATCTCGCTCAGCGGCTTGACGGTATCGATCATTGTGTTAATCCAAGCAATGCGGCGTTAGCCATTGCATGTCTTGTATTACATAACCTGATTCAGTTTCAACCGTTCTGAATCATTAGTGGATCAAAGTGTGAACTGTGTCAAAAGTGCACGGCCGTGCGGGTCATGAGCCGTGATGTGAGTTGCATCAGTTTTTTGATGGGTGTGGGCAGCTCGATGCCGCCAGCATCGCGGGCCTGTTGGCCGTGCTGGATTTCGTCGCTGCGCATTTGCTCAAGGATTGCGCGGCTGCGCGTATCGGCCTCGGGCAGTGCCTGCAGGTGACCATCCAGGTGACGCTCCACCTGCCGCTCGGTTTCGGACACAAACCCTAAGCTGGCCTTGTCGCTGATCAGACCGGCCACCAGCCCAAGCGTGAGCGAACCGGCGTACCACAGCGGGTCCAGTCGGCTGGGCCGATCGCCCAGTTCTGCCAGTCGCGTTTGGCACCACGCCAGATGATCGGTTTCCTCGCGGCCGGCAGCCAGCAGCATGTCGCGCACCTGCGGGTTGCGTGCCGCCAAAGCTTGGCCGTGGTAGAGCCCCTGAGCGGCGATTTCGCCGGCGTGATTCACGCGCATTAGACCGGCGGCTTGCTGGCGCTGGGCCTCGGTGAGGGGCGTGGCGTCACTTCGAGTGGGGGCCGGCAATGGACGCGAGGCGGTGGCCGGCGCGAACACGGCGCGCAGCGCCCGGTCGGCGGCTGCCAGCAGGTGGTCGGGCAGATCCAGGGCAGGCGGGGTAGTGGGTGCGCTCATGGGCTCATTATAAGGTGCGGCAGGGGCAGTCTGGGCCCTTCCCACACTCTGGGTGAATCGGCTTTGCAAAGCGAGGTCTGCGCGGTTAATCTACGCGCCCTTTATTTCCGGCTCACCTAGCGAGCAGACACGATGAGTACTGTTTTTGCAAAGCCCGGCTTAGTCCGTGCTGATTGGTTCGTGATTGACGCCGAGGGCAAGACCCTGGGTCGTCTGGCTACCGAGCTGGCGCATCGCCTGCGCGGCAAGCATAAGACTGACTACAGCCCCCACGTTGACATGGGCGACAACCTCATCGTGCTCAATGCGGGCAAGGTTAAGGTCACCGGCAACAAGCTGCAGGACAAGTTCTACCACCACCACACCGGCTACGTGGGCAACCTCAAGTCCATCGCGCTGGGCAAGTTGCTGGCCGAGCACCCGGAGCGTGCGCTGCAGTTTGCCGTCAAGGGCATGCTGCCGAAGAACACACTGGGTCGCATGATGTTCCGCAAGCTGCACGTCTTTGCAGGTGCCACGCACCCGCATCAGGCGCAGCAGCCCAAGCCGCTCGAACTGTAATTCCAGGATCAACAGCATGGCACTCAACACCAATTACGGCACCGGTCGTCGCAAGACTTCCACCGCGCGCGTTTATCTCGCGCCTGGCACCGGTCGTATCACGATCAACCAGCGCACTATCGAGCAGTTCTTTGCTCGTGAAACCGGTCGCATGATCGTGCGTCAGCCGCTTGAGCTGGTGCAGCTCGAAGGCCGTTTCGACATCAACGTGACGGTCGCGGGCGGTGGCATCACCGGTCAGGCCGGCGCCATCCGTCACGGCATCACTCGCGCACTCATCGAATACGATGAGTCGCTGCGTTCACCGCTGCGTAAGGCTGGTTTCGTCACGCGCGATGCACGTGAAGTCGAGCGCAAGAAGGTCGGTCGCCGCAAGGCCCGTCGCGGTCCGCAGTACTCCAAGCGTTAAGACTCTTGGGGGATCGTCTAGTGGTAGGACTACGGACTCTGACTCCGTCAACCTAGGTTCGAATCCTAGTCCCCCAACCAAACAAGAGGGCGTCGCCAAAAGCGGCGCCCTTTTCGTTTGGAGGGATCGTTCATCGGGATCAGCTGGCTGGTGTGGTCTCGCTCGGCAGCAAGCCGCGATCTGCGGCGCGGCGTACTGCAGACAGCACTGCCAAAATCGACGCGGTCAGAATATTCGCGTGCACGCCGACACCAAATAGCGTCACGCGTGACGCCGTGGTGATCTCGACAAACGCGGCGGCACGCGCCTCGCTGCCATGACCCATCGACTTTTCCTCGTAAGAGAGCACATCCACCGGCAATCCCAGCGCCCTGACCAGTGCGTCGATGGGGCCGTTGCCTGCTCCATGCAGCTGGCGGGTTGCCGTGCCGTCGGTCAGTTCTATGGATAGGCGTTCGTTGTCACTGCCGTCATCGGCCGTCATCAGGCGATGACTGCGATAGCGCCAAGCACCGTCCTGGGTCAGGTACTCGCGCTCAAACAAAGACCAGATTTGCGCGGCGGTGACTTCTTTGCCGCTGGCATCGGTGACGGCCTGCACCAACGGACTGAACTCGATCTGCAGGCGGCGAGGCAGCACCAGACCATAGTCGCGTTCGAGCAGCCAGGCCATGCCGCCCTTGCCCGATTGGCTGTTGACGCGAATGACCGATTCGTAGGTGCGGCCCAGATCGCGCGGATCGATCGGCAGATAGGGGATATCCCAGTGTTGATTGCTCTGCTGTGCGGCAAAGCCTTTCTTGATGGCATCCTGATGTGAGCCGGAAAATGCAGTGAACACCAGGTCGCCCACATAGGGGTGGCGTGGATGTATGGGCAGCTGATTGCAGTATTCGACGGTGCGCGCGGCCTCGTTGATGTTGCTGAAATCGAGCTGCGGATCGACGCCCTGGGTGTACAGATTGAGCGCCAGCGTAACGATGTCGACGTTGCCAGTGCGCTCGCCATTGCCAAACAACGTGCCTTCAATTCGATCCGCACCGGCCATCAATCCAAGCTCTGCAGCAGCTACTGCGCAACCGCGGTCGTTGTGCGGGTGCAGGCTGATAACAGTAGCGTCCCGACGCGACAGGTGCCTGCAAAACCATTCGACTTGGTCGGCATAGATGTTGGGTGTGGCCACTTCCACAGTGGCCGGCAAGTTCAGGATTGCCTTGTGATCTGGTGTGGGCCGCCAGACATCAAGCACTGCTTCGCAGACCTGTAGCGCAAAGCGTTGCTCGGTTGCCGAGAACGCTTCGGGTGAATATTGGAACACCCACTCGGTGGCCGGTGCTGCAGCTGCCAGATCGCCAATGCAGCGCGCACCTTCCACGGCCAGAGCGATAGTGGCTGCCTCGTCCTGACGAAACACGACGCGCCGGAACAGCGGAGCAGTGGCGTTATAGAAGTGCACGACTGCGCGCCGCGCGCCGCGCAGTGAGTCGAAGGTGCGCGCAATCAGCTCCGGTCGCGCCGGGGTGAGCACCTGCAAGGTCACATCGTCGGGCACCAACTGTTGCTCGATCAGCTCGCGGACGAAGTCAAAGTCGGTCTGTGAGGCAGATGGGAAACCAACTTCAATTTCCTTGAAGCCTGTATCCACCAGCAGTTTGAAGAATCGGTGCTTGCGCGCGGCATCCATCGGCTCGATCAGCGCCTGATTGCCATCGCGCAGATCGACACTGCACCACAGCGGCGCTCGCGTGATCTGTGCGTCGGGCCAGCGACGCCCCGTGTGGGGGGCGAGGGTATAGGGGCGATATTTGGTGGCGGGGTGCTTGAGCATGGAAGTCTCCGGCAGCATCGCCGGCCGGGTTGATGGCTTGCGATGCCGTTTAGATCGGCAAACAGAAACGGGGAATGGGTGCGCCGTGTGGCGCCAGATGCGTGCGGTGTGCGTCTAGCGACGCAGGTGCAGGCGCGCACCCAGCATCACGCCGCCGCGAACGGGTCGGTCGATTGAGTGCTGGAGGTGACGCATGGTCCGACCCTAGCAGGCCCGGCCGGCGCGCCGCAAGACTGAGCTTAGCTGCTGCGCGAGATGCGTCGCACTGCGTCGGCAGTGCCGATCAACAGCAGATCGGCTGGTCGTGCGGCAAACAGACCCACTGCGACCACTCCGGTGATCTGGTTGATGCGCTGCTCGAGAGTGATCGGATCGGTGATGTGCAGGCCGTGTATATCGAGGATGTGATTGCCGTTGTCGGTGACCACACCTTCACGCCAGCGAGGCTGCCCACCCAGCAGCAGCAACTGCCTGGCTACCAGGTTGCGCGCCATCGGGATGACCTCGACCGGCAACGGGAAGTTGCCCAATGTGGTGACCAGCTTGCTTTCATCAACGATACAAACAAAGCGTGCTGCAGCAGCGGCGATGATTTTTTCGCGTGTGAGCGCTGCCCCGCCACCCTTGATCAGTTGCAGATCGGCGTTGGTCTCATCGGCACCATCGATGTACAGGCCCAGCCCGTCGGTGTCGTTGAGGTCGAGTATGGGTATGCCCAGTGCGCGCAGCTTGGTGGTGGATGCTTCGGAACTCGACACGGCACCAGCCAATCGCTCGGCCCAAGGACCCAGAGCATCGATGAAGGCGTTGACTGTGGAACCGGTACCGACACCAAGGATCATGCCCTCGGTGAGTTCGGTTACTGCTGCTGCAGCGACGCGCTGCTTACGCAACTGCTGACTGTCGGAAGATGTGCTCATGCGCGGGACACCGGAAAACAAGGGACTTTAAACGACTGTGCCCGCTTTCGCGGGCACAGTTGAGTATCTTGTAGGTGGGGCGAGAAGACTTGAGATCAACTCGCCGTCACCTCGAAGTTACTTCTTCTTAGCGGCCTTTTTCTTGGCCTTCTTCTTGGCTTTCGCCATGAGAGTTCTCCATTAGGGTTAGTCCGGGGTTGAGTATATACACGCGTTAGTAATTTACAAGCAAGTGTGTTTGCAATTTTTTTTTGCTCGTGGGTGTCGCTTACTCGAGGGAGAGGACGAACTCCCAATGCGATTCATCGACTGGCGTGACCGACAAGCGGTTGCCACGGCGTAGCAACAACATGCTTTTGAGTTGTGTCTCGGCGTGCATGCGCAGCATGTCGAGAGTGATGATGCGCTTGGTACGACGTACAAGCTTTACATCAACACAGTACCAAAGAGGCTTGTTTTCAGTGCTTTTAGCATCGTAGTACTCGCTGCGAGAATCCCAGGCAGAAGCATCTGGATAGCCTGAGCGTACTACCTCGACGATGCCAGCGATGCCTGGCTCGGCACAGGACGAGTGATAGAAGAAGCCCAGATCACCCTTCTTGAAGTCGTCGCGCAGCATGTTGCGGACCTGAAAATTGCGCACGCCTTCCCAGTGCGTGGTTTTGCGCGGCGCCGCTGCGAGTGCGTCGATGGAGAACACCGACGGTTCCGACTTGAGCAGCCAGTAGTTCATTTTGGTTGCATCTCAGGTGTTGCGAGTGAAGCGGCGCAAACCGCTGGGAGTGAGGATCGCATCAAGTGGCACATCGTGCGTTTGCACTGGTAATGCAGGCACTTGCTGACAGTCGTAGGCCAGTCCGACAAGCAAGGGCGTGCCGCCATGTTGCCTGCGATGGCGGAACGATAGAGCCCGGTCGTAGTACCCACGGCCCATGCCGATGCGGTTGCCGCCAGTATCAAATCCGACCAAGGGCATGAAGATGAGATCGAAGTGGCTGGCGCGTAATGGCTTGCCACCGGTAGGTTCACTGATACCGAAGCTGCCGCGTCCCATGGTTCCGGTGAGCGGCAGAAATTGCATGTTGTTGCGCCGCTGGTTGGTGATGCGCGGTACGTAGACCAAGCAGCCGCGCTGCCGCACACGTTGCAGCAGCACGCTGGTGTCGATCTCTTCGGGCATAGATAAAAACAGCGCAATGCGACGGCCGGGACGCAGCCAATGGCGCTGCGATGCAATACGTGCAATGGCACGCGCGGCATTGCGACGCTGCGCTGCCGGCACGGCGCGACGCGCCGCTCGCAACTGGCGGCGCAGTGCTCGCAGGTCTGTAATTGCGGGAGTTGGAGTGATCACAGGAAGGTGGACGTCACCCGCAGATGCCGGTGCGGATCGTTGCTCTCGAACCGGAGCAACAGGTGGGGCAGGCCAAGACAGGTAAGACTCCCCGCACAAGGCGGACATGCACAATGCTGTCGGATGGCCTGGCCCCTGGGTGTTTCAATTAGGGTCCGAGGTAACCCGAGCCACTTGTCGAACACCGCAGGTGACGTCCGGTTCGATGGTACTACAGTTCGAGCTGGCGACTGGCGTCTAGGGCGCGTTCGACACGTTCTCGAATGGAGTTGACGCGAGTGGCCAGTTGCCCACTTTGCTGGGGCACCTGTGCGTTCAGCTTGGTTAGCTCGTTGGCCATGTTGAGCGCGGCGATGACGGCGATGCGGTCGAGGCCGACCACCTTGCCGGTGTCCCGGATCTCTTTCATCTTGCCGTTGAGGTACTGCGCCGATTGCAGCAGATCGTCGCGCTCTGACGGCTTGCAGACGATGAAGTATTCCTTTTCCAGTATGCGGATGCTGACGCGAGCCTGTTCGTCGCTGTCGCTCATGAACCCTGCTCCAGCGTGCGCAGCCGACCGATCATCGCCTCGACACGGGTCCGTACCTGTTCGTTTTTGTGCAGCAGCGCTGTGCGTTCTGCGCTGATGGTTTCCTGCCGCTGGCGCAGCGCGCGGTTTTCGTCGCGCAGGCGGTCTGCGAGCGCCACGAGTTCATCGATGCGCAGCTCTAGGCGCTGCAGTTCGGCGTCGAAGTGGGATTGCGTGCTGGTTTGCATCGCAAAACTATAGGGCCGCACTCTTGCGGGGGTCAATCGCAATGCACGCTATCGGGCATAATAAGCAGATGGACACTCCCGCTCATCCGCGCCTGCAGGAGGCGCTGCAACGCTGTAACGCGCTCGCCGATGCCGCCGAATCACATGGCACGCTGGCCGGTGCGTTATGTGCGTCGCGTGCCTACACGCTGGCCGACTGGCTGGGCGAGATTCTCCCCGAGGGCAATGCGCCGGCGGCCGTCCGCGAAACACTGCGATTGGTCTTCAAGTCCACGCGCGATGCCTTGGATGGCCGGCAAATGACCTTTGACATGCTGTTGCCTGACGACGAGCAGACTTTGGCCGAACGCACCACTGCACTGGGTGAATGGTGTCAGGGGTTTTTGTATGGGCTGGGCACAGGCCATTTGCA
This sequence comes from Pseudomonadota bacterium, assembly GCA_947449495.1. Classification (GTDB taxonomy): domain Bacteria; phylum Pseudomonadota; class Gammaproteobacteria; order Steroidobacterales; family Steroidobacteraceae; genus ZC4RG30. The sequence goes on along the minus strand of CANFSB010000010.1, from coordinate 38,234 downwards.
GGACTCTGCCTCGGCCGGGGGTGAGGTCGGCGAAATCATTGCTGACTTCACGGCCATCACGCAGGTTGATGTCGACCCTGACGACAGCCTGGAGGCCAGCGAGACGGCCTATACCGAATTGGTTGAATTCGTGCGTGTCGGCGTGCAATTGCTCTATGAACAGTTGCAGCCGCTGCGCGAGCCCCCGGTGCCGCCACCGGGAACGCCCTTTCATTAAGTAGGTGACGAGCATGCAGGCAACACCCCGACTCGAACGCGCTGGCCGCGAGGAGTTTGCCCGCCGCCGCCAGCAATTGATGCGCAGCATGGGCCGCGACGCGATTGCGGTCGTGCCGGCAGCAACGGTCAAACATCGCAACAGCGACGTTGAGTTCCCGTATCGCCAGGACAGCGACTTTCACTATTTGACCGGCTTCGGTGAGCCTGATTCGGTGGCGGTGTTGGTGCCGGGCCGCGAGCATGCGCAGTACATATTGTTCGTGCGTGATCGGGATGCGCTGCGCGAGACCTGGGATGGCCGGCGTGCCGGCCCCGATGGCGCACGCACGAACTATGGTGCCGACGATGCATTCCCCATCACCGACATCGATGAGATTTTGCCGGGCCTGATGGAGAACCGTGCCAAGGTGTTTTACGCCATGGGTGGGCATCCGGAGTTTGACCACCGCATGGTGTCGTGGCTGCAGCATTTGCGTTCGCAGTCAGCACGCAGCGGTCGGCAGGCGCCTTTAGAAATGGTGGCGTTAGACCATGTGCTGCACGACATGCGTCTCTATAAGAGCCGCGCAGAGCTGGGTTTGATGCGGACCTCCGGTGCCATTGCCGCCGCAGGGCATGTGCGAGCCATGCGGCACACGCGTCCCGGTGGCCATGAGTACGGCATCGTTGCCGAATTACTGCATGAGTTTCGCCGCAACAATGCCGACTGCTCTTATCAGCCCATAGTCGGTGGCGGAGCCAACAGCTGCATCCTGCATTACCGTGAAAACGATCAGCCGCTGGTTGATGGAGATTTGCTGCTGGTGGATGCCGGTTGTGAAGTGGCCGGCTATGCCTCGGACATCACCCGTACCTGGCCGGTTAACGGACGCTTTACGCCGGCGCAGCGCGCCATCTATGAAGTGGTGCTGGAGGCGCAGCAGGCGGCCATCGCCCAAGTGAAGCCGGGTAACCATTGGAATGCGCCGCATGAGGCGGCCACTGAAGTCATCACTCGCGGCTTGATGGAGCTGGGGTTGCTCAAGGGCAAGCTGTCAGCGCTGCTAAAATCCGGTGCCTGTAAGCGCTTCTTCATGCACCGCACCGGCCATTGGCTGGGGTTGGATGTGCACGATGTGGGGGATTACAAGGTGGGCGACGAGTGGCGTGTGCTCGAGCCGGGCATGGTCATGACGGTTGAGCCAGGCATTTACATTCCGGCAGGCTCGAAAGGCATACCCAAGCGTTGGTGGAATATCGGCGTGCGCATCGAAGACGATATCGTGGTCACGCGCACTGGCCACGAGAACCTCACCTCAGCAGTGCCCTCTGATATCGCAGCCGTTGAGGCGCTGGTCGGCACAGGCCTCTGACATGAGCCACAGCACTGCACCGGTCATATTCGACATCGCCATCGTAGGCGGTGGCTTGGTCGGTGCCAGCTTGGCTTTGGCCTTGGCCGGTACGGGCTTGTCCCTCGTCGTCCTGGAAGCTCAGGCGCCCGAGTCTGAGTCACAACCGAGTTTCGATGACCGCACCACTGCCTTGGGTAATGGCAGCCGGCGTGTGTTTGAAGCATTAGGCATCTGGTCCAAGCTGGCAGAAGAGGCGGCACCCATCCGCCGTATCCATGTGTCGGATGCGGGCCGGTTTGGCTTTGCACGTGTTGAAGCGCAGCAGTTGCAACTCGATGCACTGGGCTATGTGGTGTCAAATCGCGTACTGGGGCGAGAGTTGTGGTCTGCGTTGCGCGCTACGCCGGCGGTGACGCTGCGTATGCCGGCGCAGGTGCGTCAGGTACAGTTAGCAGCGGCGGGTGCCACGCTGGAAGTGCAGGACGCAGACGGTGTGTCGATGCTGCAGGCACGATTGGTGGTGGCCGCCGATGGCGCGCAGTCGCTGGTGCGACGCGTGGCAGGCATCGGCGCACAGCGCAACGATTACGCGCAGACCGCCATCGTGACCACGCTGCGCACCGATCAGCCGCTCGACGGCACTGCGCATGAGCGTTTCACCACTCAGGGGCCTATGGCCTTGCTGCCGCTGCGCAGCACACGCCAGGGTAACTGGCACGGTTTGGTGTGGGCTGCTGCTCCGGATGAAGCCATCAAGCTGCTGGCGCTGGATGACGCGCAGTTCATGCAGCAGTGGCAGCAGGCGTTTGGCTGGCGCGCCGGTGCAGCGCTGCAGCTGGGTCGCAGAGCCTCGTATCCGCTGTCGTTGCAGCAGGCAGACGCCACCGTGGCCACGCGTGCTGTGCTGCTGGGCAATGCCTCACAGGCGTTGCATCCGGTGGCGGGGCAGGGTTTCAACTTGGGTTTGCGTGATGCGGCCGAGTTGGCCGAGGTGCTGGCAGAGGCTGTCGCAGATGGCCTGGATCCAGGCTCTGCACAAGTGCTGGCGCGTTTTGAAGCGCAGCGCGGCGCTGATCGTCAAGGCGTAGTGCGCTTTACCGATGCGCTGGTGCGTGTGTTCTCGGATACGCGCCCTGGTGTGGCTGCCTTGCGTGATCTGGGTTTGCTGGCCTTCGATCTGTTGCCGGCAGCCAAGCAGGCACTGAGTCGTGTGAGCTTGGGTTTTGGTACGCAGACACCGCGGCTGACCCGCGGTCAGGCATTGCGATGAGCCGGCCCGACTATGATGTGGCGATAGTGGGTGGTGGCGTAGTGGGTGCTGCGTTGGCGGCATTGCTTGTACGCCAGGCCCGCATCGACCCACAGCGTGTGCTGTTGGTGGAACGCGAGTTGGAGGATGGCGGAACGATTGCCCCACCGGCTGCTGATGCACCGTTTGATTTGCGGGTGTGGGCGCTGTCGCAGGCCAGTCGCAACGTGCTGCACGCAGCCGGCGCCTATGACTTGCTCGATAGTTCGCGTGTGCAGCCTTATGAGGCTATGCGCGTCTGGCACGAGGGGAGCACGGCCCAGAGCCGCGATGCCTTGCGCTTTGAGGCTGCTGCCGTCGGGGCTGTGGATTTGGGCGTGATAGTAGAGAACCGCGCAGTGCAGGCGGCCCTGCTGTCGGGCTGCATCGCGGCCGGGGTGGTGCCGCAGCGCGATGCGCTGGTGTCGCTGACCCAGTCTGCTAGAGCCGTGCAGTTGCAGTTGCAGTCACGCCAGTGCACCGCCGCACTGGTGATCGGTGCCGACGGTGCGGCATCGCGTGTTCGGCAGTTGGCGGGTATCACCAGTACCGAGCGCAGCTATGGCCAACAGGCCATCGTGGGCAATCTGCAGTGCGAGTTGCCGCATCAGCAGACAGCCTGGCAGGTGTTTTTGGACACTGGGCCGCTGGCCTTACTGCCCTTGCCGGGCAACCACTGTTCGCTGGTGTGGTCGATGGTCGATGCGCAGGTGCCGCAGTTGCTCGAGCTGTCGGCTGATGAGTTCAGTGCAGCGCTGACACGTGCCAGTGGTGGTGTGCTGGGTCGATTGCAGCTCACCGGTGCACGGGCGCATTTCCCGCTACGACGCTTATCTGCGCAGCGCTATGTTGCCGGGCGCTGTGTATTGGTCGGTGATGCGGCGCACGTCATTCATCCGCTGGCAGGTCAGGGAGTGAACCAAGGGTTGCTCGATGCTGCCGCGCTATGCGATGCGGTAGCCCAACGACCGCCGCAGGAAGATGTGGGCGCCTTGCGGCTGTTGCGTCGCTATGAGCGGGGACGTCGCAGCGGCAATGCGCTGGTGGGCGGCCTGATGGATGCGCTGGATCATTTGCTGTCGCGACCGCCGGATATGGCCGGGCGACTGGCGCGCGAAGGCATGAGTGTGGTGGCGCGCAGTGCGTTGCTGCGGCAGTGGTTCGCGCGTCAGGCGATGGGTACGGCCGGTGAAGCGCCGGCTGCGGCGCGCGGGGTCTTTAGCTGAGAGCGATGGCGTCGAGCTTGGCGGCGCAGATGAAGTCGTTCTCGCACAAACCCTGTATGGCGTGGGTGGTGTAGCGCACCCGGCAATAGCCCCAGCCGATTTCTATGTCGGGATGGTGGTCTTCGATGTTGGCCACATGCGCCACGGCATTGGCAAAGCTCATTGCCCGCAAAAAATCGATGAAGCGAAATTCGCGCTGGATGCTGGCGCCATCCAATGACAGCTGCCACGACTCATGCAGGTACTGCAGCATTTCGGTCGCTGCCGCGCGAGCCAGTGCCTGTACGCCGCCCTCACAAGGTACACAGCGACGTTCGGCGATGTTGGTCATGGGGTGTTGCCGCGCGGCGGATAGGTGCGCTCAATGTAACGTTCGATGAGTTGCTGAAACTCGTCGGCGATGTGGTCGCCCTTGAGCGTTACGGTTTTCTCGCCGTCTTCATAGACCGGCGCCACGGGACGCTCGCCAGTGCCGGGCAAGCTGATGCCCAGATTGGCGTGTCGGCTTTCGCCCGGGCCGTTGACCACACAGCCCATTACCGCGACGGTCATGTTTTCCACGCCTACATGGTGCTGGCGCCATTGCGGCATGCGATGCCGGATATGCGATTGGATGCGCTGTGCCAGTTCTTGAAAATAGGTGCTGGTGGTGCGGCCGCAACCCGGGCACGCCACGACCATCGGCAGGAAGGCGCGAAGACCCATGGTCTGCAATATTTCCTGGGCGACGATGACCTCTTGGGTGCGATCACCACCGGGCTCTGGAGTCAGTGACACACGGATGGTGTCGCCGATGCCTTCGGCCAACAGGATGCCGATACCGGCAGTGGAGGCCACGATGCCCTTGGATCCCATGCCGGCTTCGGTCAGGCCCAGGTGCAAGGGCCAATCGCAGCGTGCAGCCAGACTGCGATAGACCGCGATGAGGTCTTGAACGCCGCTGACCTTGGCCGACAGGATGATGTGATCGCGCGGCAGGCCCAGCTCTACGGCCAGCTGCGCGCTTTCGAGAGCTGAGCGCACGATGGCTTCCCGCATCACGGTCTGAGCAGTAGCCGGTTGCGGCAGCGCGCTGTTCTCGTCCATCAACCGGGCCAGCAGGTCTTGGTCCAGGCTGCCCCAGTTGACGCCGATGCGTACTGGCTTGGCCTGGCGGCAGGCGATGTCGATCATTTGGGCAAACTGACTGTCGCGCTTGCTGCCGCGCCCCACGTTGCCGGGGTTGATACGGTATTTGGCCAGCGCCTCGGCGCAGGCCGGATGCTCGGTCAGCAGTTTGTGGCCATTAAAGTGAAAGTCGCCGACCAGCGGTACTGTGCAACCTGCGGCGGCCAGGCGGTCGCGGATGTGCGGCACGGCCGCAGCGGCTTCGCTGCTGTTGACCGTGATTCGCACCAGTTCTGAGCCGGCTTTGGCCAGCGCGCGAACCTGCTCGACGGTGCCGTCGATGTCGGCGGTGTCGGTGTTGGTCATGGACTGCACGGCGATCGGTGCGCTGCTGCCGATGCGCACGGCGCCGACGGTGGTAGTGAGACTTTGGCGGCGGATGAAGCTCATGGCTGCCATTGTAGGCACGCCAGCGGCGTGGGCCCAAGCCTTGCTATGCTGGACTGTCATTTTTGTGCCATCACAGGTGCCCTCCATGGAACGCCCCAAGCTGCGCGGCCCCCGTCTGCTCAAAGCACTGCTGGTGAGCTGGCAGGGCCTGGTGCAGGCATGGCAGCAAGAAGCGGCGTTTCGCCAGGAGATGGCCTTGGCTGTCGTGGTCATTCCGCTCGGGCTGTATCTAGGTCACAACGGCATCGAGCGCGTGTTGCTCATCGGGCCGATGTTTCTGGTCGTCATCGTCGAACTGATCAACAGCGCCGTGGAGGCAACTGTGGACCGTATCGGAATCGAACCTAATGCCCTGTCGGGCATGGCCAAGGACTTCGGGTCTGCGGCGGTGTGGATGTCGCTGCTGTTGCTCGCAGTGACTTGGCTACTCGTATTGTGGCCGGCATGAGCCGCGCGCTGCGCGGGTGGGTACTGCCGGCACTGGCGGCTGTTCTGGCACTGCCTGCCGCTGCGCAGCAACCGCCAGGAGCAGAGAACGCCAGTTGGTCTGCCACGCTCGAGCGCATTGCGCAAAGCGTGGTAGCCATTCAGATCGATTCGGTGCGTGCTTTCGATACCGAAGAGAGCAGTTCCGGACAAGCCACGGGCTTTGTGATCGATGCTGAAAAAGGTCTCATCCTTACCAACCGCCACGTGGTTACAGCCGGTCCAGTGACCGCTGAGGCGACGTTTCTTGATCGCGAGGAAGTCCAGCTGTTTCCGCTGTACCGCGATCCGGTCCATGACTTTGGTCTGTACCGCTATGACCCGAGCAAGCTGCGCTTTATCAAGCCGCGCTCGTTGCCGCTGTACCCGGAAGGTGCGCAGGTAGGCCGTGAGATTCGCGTCATTGGCAACAATGCCGGTGAGCAGTTGTCGATTCTGGCGGGCACGCTGGCACGGCTGGATCGTGAGGCACCGGCCTATGGGCTGGGCAAGTACAACGACTTCAATACCTTCTATCTTCAGGCAGCCTCGGGCACTTCCGGTGGCTCGTCGGGCTCGCCGGTGATCGACATTGAAGGGCGGGTCGTTGCGCTCAACGCAGGTGGCGCCACGGGCAATGCCTCTAGCTTTTACCTGCCGTTGGGTCGTGTGCGTCGTGCTGTGGAGTTGCTGCGGGCTGGCAAGCCGGTCACGCGCGGCACCTTGCAGACGGTGTTCGGCTACACACCGTTTGATGAATTGCGACGACTGGGTTTGGCTGCAGATACGGAAGCGACCATCCGCAAAACCTTTCCGACGGGCACCGGCATGCTGGTGGTCGGTCAGGTGCAGCCGGGCTCGCCAGCCTTTGGGCAGTTGCAGCCGGGTGATGTGCTGGTAAAGCTGGACTCACGTTACGTTACGCAATTTGAACCACTGGAAGCGGTACTCGACGATGCAGTCGGCAAGAACGTCACTGTCGAACTGCAGCGCGGTGGCAAGACGCTGACTACCGAATTGAAGGTGGGAGATCTAGAGGCAATCTCGCCTGCCTCTTTCGTGGAGTTCGGGGAGTCGGTGGTGCACGACTTCTCGTATCAACAGGCGCGTCACTTTAATCTGCCGGTGCAGGGTGTGTATGTGGCCAACCCGGGCTATGCACTGGGTGCTGCTGGTGTGCCGCGGGCGGCACTGGTGACGGCAATCAATGGCCAGCCTGTTGCACGCTTGGCGGATTTCACTGCCGCACTGCAAAAGCTCGGTGAGGGTGAGCGTGCAACGCTGCGCTACACCACGCTGGCTAATCCCAATGGCAGTGCACTCAAGTCGTTTCGTATGGACCGGCGCTGGTTCCCGGCTTCGCAATGCCAGCGTGATGACGCGTCGGGACTGTGGCCCTGCACACGTCTGCCAGACGCTGCACCGGCCAAGCCGCAATCGCCGCGCTCGACCACTTATGCCACCAGCAAGGATCCGCTGGTCACTGCGTTGGCGCCGTCACTGGTGCAGCTGAGCTTTGACATGCCTTATGCGGTGTCGGGCATCAGCGAGCGCAACTACCACGGCACAGGCTTGGTGGTGGATGCCGCACGCGGATTGGTCGTGACGGATCGAAACACTGTGCCGGTGGCACTGGGCGATGTGAGATTGGTGTTTGGCGGTGCGGTGGAAGTGCCGGGCAAGGTGGAGTTCATCCATCCGCTGCACAATCTTGCCGTGATCTCCTATGACCCTGCGTTGGTGGGCACGACGCCGGTCAAATCGGCCAAACTCGACATGGGCGGATTGAACTTGGGTGATGCGGTAACCGTGGTGGGGCTCGATGGCGATGGCGACATCAAGTCGCGCCCGACCAGCATTGTGTCGCGTGATCCGCTGTTCCTGCCGCTGTCGCGCACTATGCAGTTCCGCGATTCCAATATTGAAGTGGTGCAACTGCTCAATCCGCCCGACGACTTTGATGGGGTGTTGGTCAATGCGCGCGGTGAAGTGCGTGGCCTGTGGTCCAGCTTTGTGTTCGAGAGTGGCCGCGACACGGTGCAGAGTAATCGCGGTGTACCCATCGAGTTGGTCACCGAGATGCTCGAGCGGTTGCGCGGCGGTCAGCCGTTGTACTCGCTCGATGCCGATCTAGTGCTACAGCCCTTGGCATCAGCACGGCGTTTGGGGCTGTCTGATGAGTGGGTGCGGCGCATAGAGCAGGCCAACCCCGAGGCGCGGCAGGTGCTGACTATCAACCGGCTGACCGGCGGCGCTGCGTCCAGCAAGTTGCTGCAGCAGGGTGATCTGTTGCTGGCCATCGATGGTCAGCCTGTGACGCGTCTGCGCGATGTGGAGAAGCGCGTGGTGTCACGAGAGGCAGTGACGGTCACGGTGTGGCGCAACGATGCCGAACATGTTCTGCAAGTGCCGACGACGGCGTTGCCAGGCACGGACATCGACAGAATCGTATTGTGGGCTGGCGCAACCTTGCAATCGCCGCACCGGGCGATGAGCACGCAACGTGGCATCAAGCCCGAAGGCGTGTATGTGTCTTATTTCAGCTATGGCTCGCCGGCAACGCGCTATCGACTGGTGCCGGGCCGCCGCATCGTGGAGGTCGACGGACAGCCCACACCCGACTTGGATGCTTTTCTGAAGGTGGTGGCCGGGCGTGCGGACCGCAGCTCTTTGCGCTTGCGAATCCTGACCTGGAATAACGCGCCTGAGGTCATCACGCTGAAGCTGGATCGGCAGTACTGGCCTACTTATGAGTTGCGTCGTGGACCGCAGGGGTGGGAACGCAAACCGATTGAGTAGGCAGCGGCCTTGGTAGACTGACGGGATGGTTCTGACCGTCCCGCCACCCGTAGATGAGCTGCAGCGCGCTGTCGCGACGCTGCACGCCGGCGGCTTGGTGGCCTTTGCCACCGAGACGGTTTATGGCTTGGGGGCAGATGCTCGCAACGAGGCGGCCGTACGGCGCCTGTTTGCACTCAAGGGCCGGCCCTCTACTCATCCTGTCATTGTGCATCTGCATGATGCAGCCCAAATGCAGGAGTGGGTAAGTCAGGTGCCGCCGGTCGCGCAACGCTTGGCCGGCGCCTTCTGGCCAGGACCGTTGACGCTAGTATTGCCGCGCGCGCCGGGCGTTAGTGAGGTGATTACCGGCGGGCAGGATACTGTTGCGCTGCGAGTGCCGGCACATCCGCTGGCGCGTGAGCTGTTGGCGGCCTTCGGTGGTGGCATCGTGGCGCCTTCGGCCAATCGCTACGGACATATCAGCCCAACATCGGCTGCGCATGTGCGCGCTGAGTTTGGTGATGCGGTGCAGGTGCTCGACGGGGGTGACTGCGAGGTCGGGTTAGAGTCGACCATCGTGTCTTGCCTGCAGGGCAGGGTGCAGTTGCTGCGACCCGGTGGCATCAGCCTGTCGCAGTTGCGAGCAGTAGCTGGTGAGGTCGATGCGGCCGGCGATAAGGATGCGCCGCGTGTGCCAGGCAGTACGCTGCAGCACTATGCGCCGCGTACTGCGTTGCGGCTGGTAGAGGATCAGGCGTTGATGCAGGCAGTGGCCTCGCTGCTGGCGCAGGGCGCGCGCGTTGGCGTGCTGGCGCGCAGCGCAGCACCGGTTGATGTGCAGACGACGCTGTGGCTGCAGGCGCCGGCTACGGCGGCCGCCTTTGGTCATGACTTGTATGCGAACCTGCGACAGCTGGATGCATCCGGCTGTACGCAGTTGTTGGCTGTGGCAGCGCCTGCGGGCGATGCGTGGGATGCGGTGCGCGACCGGCTGAGCCGGGCCGCGAAGTCCGCCTGTTGATCATCAATGGGCCTGGTGCCCCGAGGGCGGCAACGTCACTATGACTGCGAGCTGGATCGATCCGTTTGAAGATGCGCACATCGAGCGACTGGTGGCCCAATATGGCTCACCGCTGCTGATCGTCGATTGCCAACGCGCGCGTGCGCAGTACAAAAAGCTGGCCAAGGCGTTGCCGGGCGTAGACCTGCATTACGCACTCAAGCCGTTGCCGCATCCGGCCATCGTTCGCACCATGCTGGCGTTGGGAGGCTGGCTAGATCTGGCTACCACTGGTGAGGTGCAGTTGGCGCAGCGCTTAGGCGCGGATCCGCGCCGCTGCATCCACACCCATCCCATCAAGCGCGACCAGGACATCCGCAACGCACTGGCTGCAGGCGTGACGGTGTTTGTGGCCGACAATCCTGACGAGGTGCGCAAGTTCCGTCGGTACCGTGACAAGGCCGAGTTGCTGTTGCGTGTGTCGTTCCGCAGTCCGGGCGTGGTCAGTGATCTGTCGCGTAAGTTCGGCTGTGAGCCACAGGACGCGCTGGAGTTGGCGCGACTGGCAGCAAGTCTGGGCGTCAAGCTGCGCGGTTTGTCGTTTCATGTGGGATCGCAGGCACCGGATGCGCGTATGCATGTGCAGGCCATGGAGGTGTGCACGGCATTGCTGGCCGCGGCACGCCGCGAAAAACTCGGGCCGCTCGATACGCTCGATATTGGTGGCGGGTTTCCCATCGATTACGTCGAGGCAGTAGCGGACATAGGCCGCTTTTGTGCACCGATTCGTAAGGCGCTCAAGGCCGTGCCTAAGCGCGTACGAGTGATTGCCGAGCCAGGTCGCTTTATCTCTGGACCCTCAGCGGTGGCTGTGTCGCGAGTCATGGGGCGGGCGCAGCGCGGCGGTGCCTGGTGGTATTACCTGGATGACGGTGTGTACGGTTCGTACAGCGGCCAGGTGTTTGATCACGGCCGCTATCCGGTGCGCGCGCTGCGCAAGGGCCCTATGCAGCCGTCGGTGCTGGCGGGCCCGACATGCGACAGCATCGATGTGGTGGCCGAGGGCGTGCCCATGCCACGGCTGCGAGAAGGCGATATTGTGGTGGGTGCGGCGATGGGTGCCTATACCTGGGCCTCGGCGTCCGAATTCAATTTTTTCCCCAAGGCCACGGTTGTGTCGGTTAACGAGACGCCTGGCGATAAGGGATCTGTGCTGGAACTGTGATCATGGCTGGAGTGAGCGAATGAACTGGACAGTTGCGTTGCTGATCTTGGCAGCATTGATCTCGCTGGCGCGCATCGTGTCGCAGCTGCGCACGAGCCTCAAGCCGAAGGTGGCCGATGATTTCGATACGCGATTCATCGACCAGCTGCGCAAGATGGGTTTTGCGCCGTTTGATCCCTATCCGATCGACTTCTTCTTTGACCTGCCGGATGAGCAGGCCTGCCGCGAAGTGACCGAGGAGTTGGAGCCGGAGCAGTTTGCGGTGGACAGCCGCTATGAGCCTGACACCGGTCGCTGGAGCCTGCACGCGCACCGCACGCTGCGCTTGCAGGTGGAGCAGATGAAAGCCTATACGCTGCGCTTCAATGCGACGGCCCAGTCGCGCGGCGGACGCTACGACGGCTGGGCGATCGGCAAGTAAGCGCTGCGGCGCTTACTTCTTCTCGGTCTGACGGCGTACGGCCTCGGCGGCGGCAGCAATGGCTGCTGGATCGCCCAGATAACGGCTCGACAGCGGCTTGAGGTCTGAGTCCAACTCGTAGAGCAACGGCACACCGGTGGGGATGTTGAGTTCGGTGATCTCAGACTCGGCGACGTTGTCGAGCATCTTGACCATGGCCCGCAGGCTATTGCCATGGGCCGCGACCAGCACGTTCTGTCCCGCCTTAAGGCGCGGTGCAATGGATTCGTTCCACACCGGCATCACGCGCGCGAGCGTGTCTTTGAGTGACTCGGTGGCTGGCAGCAGCGCTGGATCAAGCCCCGCATAACGCACATCGTGACAAGGATGCCGGTCATCGCTGGCGGCTAGCGGCGGCGGCGGGATGTCGTAGCTGCGCCGCCAGATTTTGACCTGCGCTTCGCCATGCCGCTCGACGGTCTGAGCTTTGTCGAGGCCTTGCAGTGCGCCGTAGTGGCGCTCGTTTAGGCGCCAGGTCTTTTCGATGGGCAGCCACAGCCGGTCCATTTCGTCCAAGGCCAGATGCAGCGTGCGGATCGCGCGCTTGAGCATCGAGGTGTAGCAGTAGTCGAAGCGAATGCCAGTGGCCCGCAACTCGCGTCCGGCCTGCGCCGCTTCCTGTCTGCCCTGATCCGACAGATCGACATCGGTCCAACCGGTGAACAGATTGGCCACGTTCCAGACGCTTTGGCCATGACGCAGAAGGACGAGTTTGCCGGTCAAGATGGATGCTCCAGTGAAGTGTGCAGTGCAGAGATCAGTTGGGTCGTTGCAGGTCGACGATGATGGCAGCTAGCAGGCGCACGGCCTCGCCGCCGGTGACGCAGCGATGATCGAAGGTCAGCGACAACGGCATGCGGCGGTGGATCTCGATCGCATCACCTACTGCCACCACATCGCGTGACACCTTGCCCGCACCGAGGATGGCGATGGCCGGCGGCACGACGACGGGTGTGGCATAGCGTCCTGCCATGACGCCGAAATTGGACAGCATGAAGGTGAAGTCGCGCAGGTCGGAGGCCGGCAGGCTGCGCTCGCGGGCACCGACTTTGAGGCGATTGATTTCGATACGCAGTTGCTCGGGAGTACGGTTACCCACATCACGGATCACCGGCACCAGCAGCCCATCGGGCGTGTCGACAGCGATGCCCACGTCGATGTGGTGGAAGATGCGGCGGCCCTGCGAGGTGGCGTCGTACCAGGCATTGATGCCCGGTTCAGCGCGGCAGCCTGCGGCGATGGCGCGCAGCAATCGTGCGGTGTAGTCGTTGCCCGATTCCCAGGCATGGATGTCGGCATCATCGACGACGGTACATTCCATGACGTTGTCACGTGCCATCGACATGCTTTGCGCCATGGCGCGGCGCAGGCTGCGCAACACGTCGAACTCGCCACCTGCTGTAGCGGGCAGTGTCGGGCGCATCGCGCTGCCCTGAGGCTGAACAGTGAGCGCTGCCGCAGCCATGACGTCTTCGACGGTGATCAGTGCATCGCGGCCACTGCCGCGCAGGTTGCTGATGTCGATGCCGAGGTGGCGGGCCAGATCGCGAGCAGCGGGCACGGCACGTGAGCTGCGCGCTCCGGCACTGGTGCTGCTGCTGCGTTGTGGTGTGGCGCTGATCTCTTGATCACTGGTGGGCATGTGGCCGACCACGCCTCCGGAGGCAGTGGCCGGTGCTGGCGTCGGCGCATCGACCGCGTCGTCGGTATCGAGCTTGAAGTCGACCAGTGCCGCACCGGTGTCGATGCGATCGGTGGCCTGACCGTGCAGCGCGACGATTACGCCGGCCACGGGTGAGGGGACTTCGACCACGGCCTTTGCAGTCTCCATGGCGACCAGCGGTTGATCAACAGCCACGCGATCCCCTACTGCGACGTGCCAAGACACGATTTCTGCGTCTTGCAGGCCTTCGCCAAGATCGGGCAGTGTGAATCTGAACATGGTGCTGTCCTTGCGACGTGCGTCAGGCTTGCACCGTCTCGCGGATGCCATCGGCAATGCGCGTGACGCTGGGGATGTAGTCGTGCTCAAGCCGGAAATACGGCATGACCGTATCGTAGCCGGTGACACGGCGGATGGGAGCGTGCAGGTGGTAGAGCCCGCGCTCGGCCACAGTGGCAGCAATCTCGGCGCCCACGCCGCAGTTGCGCGCAGCCTCGTGCACGATGACCAAGCGACCGGTACGTGCCACCGAGTCGAGGATGCTGTTGTGATCGATAGGTGACAGCGACGACAGGTCTATGACTTCGCAGTCGATGCTTTCGCTCTCGAGGGCGTGTGCGGCCTGCAGTACATCGTGGGTGGCTGCGCCCCAGCACACCACGGTGACGTCTTGCCCTTCGCGCAGCAGATGACAGCAGTCCAAGTCTGCGGCGACGCCGTCATCCTCTACTTCTTGCCGTGCCAGTCGATACAGACGCGTGGGCTCGAGGAAAATAACCGGGTCTGGATTGCGGATTGCAGCCAGCAGCAGCCCGTAGGCACGTGCGGGTGTGGACGGGCACAGCACGCGCAGTCCGGCGTGATGGCACAGCAATGATTCGAGGCTTTCGGAGTGGTGTTCAGGCGCATGGATGCCACCGCCATGCGGCATGCGCACCACGATGGGCAGGGTGATACGGCCGCGTGTACGGTTGCGCATGCGCGCCATGTGATTGCAGATCTGGTCGAGTGCCGGGTAGATGAAACCCATGAACTGAATTTCGGCTACTGGCTTGAGGCCTTGGGCCGCCATGCCCACCGCCATGCCCGCGATGACGCCTTCGGCCAGCACGGAGTCTTGTACGCGCAGTGCACCAAAGCGCTGTTGCAACCCTGCGGTGGCACGGAACACGCCGCCATTGCGACCGATGTCCTCGCCCATGAGCACGACGTCAGGGTCGTTTTGCAGCGCGTGCGCCAGCGCCAGGTTGATGGCTTCGACGAGTGTGAGTTTGGCCATATGCCTTAGCCCTTGTGCGCGGCGTAATGGCGCGCGCTGGCTTGCTGGGCCTGCAACTCGTGTGGCAACTGCGCAAACAGGTGCTCGAACATCGAATCGGTGCTGGCGGCGGGCAGAGCTTGATAGGCGCTGACCGCTGCATCGACCTGTGCCTGACAGTCGGCACGCAGTGCAGCTTCCTGCGTATCGCTCCAGTGACCGTGCGCCTGCAGATAGTGGCGCGTGCGTAGCAGTGGCTCACGTTGCCAAGCCGCTTCGAGCTCGCCTGCGGGCCGGTAACGCGTGGCATCGTCGGCGGTGGTGTGGTCGCTGAGCCGGTACGTGAGTGCTTCGACCAAGGTCGGGCCGCCGCCATTGCGGGCGCGGGCCAGAGCCTCTTCCATGACGGCACGCACCGCGATGATGTCGTTGCCATCGACCTGTATGCCAGCGATTCCGGCAGCGATAGCCTTTTGTGCAAGTGTGCGCGCGGCGGTTTGCTCGGCCACCGGCACCGAGATGGCCCAGCCGTTATTGACCACAACCGCCACCAGCGGCAGCGTTTGTGCGCCGGCGGCATTGAGCGCCTCGTAAAAGGCGCCTTGGGAGGTACCGCCATCGCCGATATAGGCCACGGCACATCGGGCTTGGCCCCGCACCTTGAAGGCCATAGCAGCGCCGGCGGCATGAGGCATCTGTGAGGCGATGGGCACGCACCACGGGAAGTCTTGGCGTGGGCCGTCAAACCAGGTGCCGCGTTCGTCACCATTCCAGTAGGTATAGATGCCGGCCAGCGTGACGCCGCGCCACAGCTGCGTGCCGTATTCGCGATACACCGGGAACAGCACATCGTCGGCTTGCATGGCCGCACCCACGCCCACATGCGTGGCTTCTTGGCCGGTGCAGGGCGCATAGGTTCCAAGTCGTCCGGTGCGCTGCAGGTTGATGGCCTTGGTGTCGAACACTCGGCACAGCGTCATCATGCGATACATGGCCAGCAACTGCGCTGGATCGCGGCCAAAGCCCGGCCACTCGCCCGTGGGCATGCCGGCTGCATCGAGCAGTTGGCGGTAGTGGATGTCGAAGTTCGCGACGCTGTGCAAGGCGGATCCCGGGTGCAGGTGTCGGATGGCCTGCAGTATAAGCGTAGGATGCACAGATATTTAGTGACTGCGTGAATCGCTGATGACTGCTCTGTCCAATCGTGGTGGCTTTGTGGCTGCTGCCGCTGCCTATTTTATTTGGGGCCTGTTCCCCCTGTACTGGCGCCTGCTGGCCAGTGTCCCCAGCGCACAGCTATTGGCGCACCGCGTCGCCTGGTGCGCAGTGGTCGTGTGGCTGTTCTTGCTGTTGCGCGGCGACGGGGCTTGGTGGCGGGGCATTACGCCCCGGCTATGGGGCATGTTGGCGGCCAGTGCCGTGTGTATTTCATTCAATTGGGGCGTGTTCATCGTCGGCATCAATACCGGCCATGTCCTCGACACCAGCCTGGGCTACTTCATTACGCCGCTGGTTAATGTGCTGTGCGGAGTGGTGTTGCTGCGTGAGCGACTCAACCTGTTGCAATGGGCAGCGGTGATCTGCGCGGCTGCGGGCGTGGCCTGGATGGCCTGGCAACTGGGCAGCCTGCCGTGGATCGCGCTGGTGCTGGCGTTCTCGTTTGCTTCTTATGGACTGATCCGCAAGTTCACTGCGGTCGATGCAGTGCATGGATTGGCGGTCGAGAGCCTGATCCTGCTATTGCCCTCAGTAGCATTTCTGCTGTGGCGCGAATCGCTGGGAGACGGCGTATTCCTGCGTGAGGCAGTGCACTTGGATGTGCTGATGGCTGTCGGCGGTAGCGTCACCGCGTTGCCGCTGGTGCTGTTCGCTTATGGCGCGCGCCGCGTACCGCTGACACTGCTGGGATTTTTGCAGTATTTGGCGCCCATCGTCAGCATGCTCATCGCGGTGTTTGTGTTCCACGAACCATTTGGTTACGTGCAGAAGGTTACATTTGCCTGCATCTGGCTGGCGCTGGTGTTGTTCTCGACCGATGCGCTGCGGCGTTACTTGGCGCAGCGCGACTTAGTCAGATAATCGCGACTCTGCATTTCGATCAGGCGGCTGGTGGTGCGCTGAAAGTCTGCTGCCAGACGTGTGCCGTCATACAGCCCGGTAGTGGCCACCGTTGAGCCGATGACCAGCGTGACCCCTGCGTCATAAGCCACATCGACCAGAGAGATGAAGCGTCGTGCGGCGTCATCCTGCAAAACACCCAGGCGTGGCACGTTGCTGACAAACAGCGTGCGCGTGCGCGATGCCAACGCCAGATAATCGTGGGTGCCGCGCGCACCTTCGCACAGCGCAGCAAACTCAAACCACTCGAGCCCTGCAGCTGCACGCACTCGCGGTACTTGCCGTCCTTCGAGCAGCGTGGTGCCGCCCACTTGCTGTGCGGTGTCACCTGCCAATTGATTAAACAGCGTTTGCAGCCGTTGCTGCGCCTGAGTGTCGCTGCCTTGGATCCACGTGCCGGCCTGCTCGAGCTGGCGCAGCCTGTAGTCGGTACCGCCGTTGAGCTCAACGACATCCAGTTGCTGTTGCAGCAGCTCGATGGCCGGCATAAAGCGTTCGCGCTGCAGCCCGCCGGCATAGAGTTTGTGTGGCGGCGTGTTGGAGGTGATCACCAGTGTGATGCCCTGCGCCAACAGCGCATCGAGCAAGCCATGCAGGATCATCGCGTCGCCTATATCAGTCACGAACAGTTCGTCCAGACACAGCAGGCGGGCCTTACCGACGAGTTGTCCGGCGACAGTGCGCAGCGGATCGCTGATGTCACGCAACTTGGCCAGCTCTGCATGGACTTCGCGCATAAAGGCGTGAAAGTGCACGCGCCGGCTGATACCCGGTGGTAGCGAGGATGGCAGCAGATCCATCAGCAGCGTTTTACCGCGACCCACAGGGCCCCACAGGTATATACCGCGTGCGCTCGGGGTAGTGCTGCGTTGCAGCCCGAGCCTTTGTAACAAGTTGGGCTTTGGCAGTGCGCTGAGTTGCTCGGCCAGCAGTGCCAGTCGCTGCGCCAGCGCCACTTGCGCATCGTCTGGCGTCAGGCTGCCACTGGCAACTAGTTGCTGGTAGGCCTGCACCAGCAGTTTAGCCATGCGGTGGGTTTGGCTGCGACGGCAGCAACATATCGGTGCCAGTCAGACTGGCGTGACGCACGGATACGGATGGATAGCGCGGATTAAAACGCGCCGCCAGTTGATCGGCCAGATAGACCGACCGATGGCGTCCACCAGTACAACCGATGGCCACGGTGACATAGCGACGGTTGCTGTCTTGCAGGTCTTTGAGGCGCCCTTCGACAAAGTGTTCGATGTCGTTGATCAGACGGCCCACCGGTTCGCAGGCTTCAAGGAAACGGATGACCTCGGTATCGCGGCCAGTGAGTCCGCGCAGTGCCGGATCCCAGTACGGATTGGGCAGGGTGCGGGCATCGAATACGAAATCAGCATCGCCTGGAATGCCATGCTTGAAACCAAATGAGGCAAATTGCAGCGACATGCGCGGCGTGGCGCGCTGCTCAACGCGCTGGCGCATCGCTTCGCGCAGGTCATGCACGCCGATTCGCGTGGTGTCGAGTGTGAGATCGGCGTGCTGTGCAATGGGCTCGAGCAGACGTCGCTCGATGTCGATGGCCTCGCGCAGGCTTTCACCGTTACGGCTAAGTGGGTGGCGGCGGCGCGTTTCGGCGAAGCGGCGCAGCAGCTCTTGTTCGTTGGCGATGAGGTAGATCAGTTCGCAACTGATGCCAGATCGACGTAGTTCATCAATGAGTGTGGGCACCGTGGCGATCTCCGCCTCGGTGTTGCGAGCGTCCAAGCCTACCGCCGTGCGGCGGTAGACAGGATCGTTGCTGCGCAGCGTGTGCGCGATGAAGGAATTGAGCAGTGCAGCAGGGATGTTGTCGACGCAGTAAAAATCGAGGTCCTCGAGCATGTGCAAAGCCACGCTTTTGCCGGCACCCGACAGACCGCTGACAAACACTAGTCGCATGCTCATATCAGCCGCGCAATGCGCGACGCGCCTCCTCGGCGTGATGATCTTGCAGCTTCTCTTTGTGCTTGACCACATTGCGATCTAGCTTGTCGACTAGCGCATCAATCGCCGCATACATGTTTGCATCGACGGCTTCGGCATGGATGGTGCCGCCGCGCACATGCAGTGTGGCTTCGGCTTTCTGTTCGAGCTTTTCGACCGTGAGTGTGCAGTGCAGGTCGATGATCTCGTCAAAGTGGCGGCTGACGCGCCCCAGTCGCTTTTCAACGTAGGCCCTTAGCGCCTCTGTAACCTCGACATGGTGTCCGGTGAGCTTGAGTTGCATCTGCATCACTCCTGGTTAGACGCGAGCCATTGCGCGCTTGCGTTCGTTCGACGGTTCTATCCCCATGGCTTCACGGTACTTGGCAACTGTGCGCCGCGCTACCGGAATACCCTCACTAGACAGCAGCTCCGCGATCCGGCTATCACTGAGGGGGGTGGCCGGTGGTTCGTCGCGGATAAGTTTGCGGATTTTGGCCCGTATCGCCGTGGACGAGGTCTCGGCGCTGTCGCCATCGCCACCGACGTGGCTGGAAAAGAAATAGCGCAGCTCGAACACCCCTCGTGGCGTGTGCATGTACTTACCCGACGTAATGCGCGAAACCGTGGATTCGTGCATTTCGATGGATTCGGCGATGTCCCGCAGGATCATCGGCTTCATAAACTCATCGCCTTGCTCAAGGAAGGCAATCTGGCGTTCGACGATAGATCGCGACACGCGCATCAGCGTGTCCTGGCGGATTTCCAGACTTTTGAGCAGCCAGCGCGCTTCCTGTAACTGGGCGCGCAGTGTGGCGTGGCCCGGCGAACGGCCGCCCAGCATGCCGACATAGGCTTGATTGACCTGCACGCGGGGCTGTGTCGACGGGTTCATTTCGACAGTCCAGCCGTGACTGCCGCGGCGTACGAACACATCGGGAACGATGTATTCCGGCCGGCTTGAACTGATCTGTGATCCCGGTTTTGGATGGCAGCTGCGCACCAGAGACATCGCCTGTGCCAGCTCGTCGTCGCTGATGCCCAGCATGCGCTTGAGCACCGAGGAGTCACGTTGCCCCAGCAGTTCCAGATGCTGCGCTGCGATGCGCCTTGCCAAGCTCAGGCCGGCGGTCTTGGGATCGAGGCGGTCCAGTTGCAGCAGCACGCACTCGGACAGGTTTCGCGCACCAATCCCGGCAGGGTCAAAGCGCTGCACCAGAGTCAGCACAGTATCGATTTCGTCTTCGTCGGCTTCGACGTCGGGTCGCAGCGTGGCGACGATGTCATCGAGGGACTCCGTCAGATAGCCGTCTTCGTTGATGGCATCGATGACTGCACGGCCTATGTCGCGTTGGCGCGTGCCGAGCTTTTCCATTTCGAGCTGCCACAGCAAGTGCTCTTGCAGCGTTTCACTCGAGGCATCACTGAAGTCCTGACCGCGATCATCGTCTTCGGGGTTGTACGGCGTGTCTGAGGCACTGGCACTGCGTTCATCCCAGACGTCGTCGACGATTTCGACAGTGGGTTCGGGCTCGGTCTCAGCAGACGCCGAGGACATCTCGCTATCGTCGCCCTGCGGCTGGGCCGATGCTTCTTCGTGGGGTGCGGCACCCAAGGATTCGAAACTGGTGAGTGGGTCGGCCTCTTCGTCGGCCTCGAGCATCACGTTGCTTTCGAGCAGTTCGTTGATGTGTGCCTGCAATTCGATGGCGGGCATCTGCAGCAGGCGGATGGCCTGTTGCAGCTGCGGCGTCATCGTCAGCTGCTGGCTCATCCGCAGCTGTAGCGAGGTCTTAAGCATGATTCGTGCCTACCTGCCGTGTCCGGGTGGCGTTCCCGGGGGAGTGTAGGATTTCAACCCCTTGAATGTATTGAGAAAATAAATTTCCGGCTCACATCCGGAAATTCTCTCCCAAGTACACCTCACGCACTTGTGCGTTGGCAAGGATTTCCGCTGCAGATCCCGACGCGATCACAGTTCCGCGGTCGACGATATAAGCGCGGTTGCAGACGCCCAGCGTCTCCCGCACGTTGTGATCGGTGATGAGCACGCCGATGCCACGCGCTGCCAGATCGCTGATCAGTCGTTGGATATCGATGACTGAAATGGGGTCGACGCCGGCGAAGGGTTCGTCCAGCAGCATGAAGCGCGGATTGGCTGCTAGGGCGCGGGCGATCTCGACGCGCCGTCGTTCGCCGCCTGATAGCGACTGGCCTGCACTGCTGCGTACCCGGTCGATGCGCAGATCAGTGAGCAGTGTTTCGAGTTGTTGTTCGCGGCCGGCGCGATCCAGATCGCTGCGCGTCTCCAGGATGGCCCGAACGTTGTCCTCGACCGACAGTCGGCGAAACACCGAGGCCTCTTGCGGCAAATAGCCTAGGCCCAGTTGGGCCCGGCGGTGCATGGGCAGCGGCGTGACATCCGCATCATCGAGCAGCACGGTACCAGCGTCTGCCTGTACCAAGCCCGAGATCATGTAAAAAGCAGTGGTCTTGCCTGCACCGTTGGGGCCCAGCAGGCCAACCACTTCGCCAGCCTTGACCTCCAACGACAGGTCTTGCACCACACGCCGGCCTTTGTAGGCTTTTTGCAAATGACTGGCGACCAGTGTGCTCATCGCTTGTCACCGGGCTTGGCAGGTGAGGGCGGCGCGATGGGGTCGCCGGACTCTGGGCGGATGGTGATCTGGACGCGCTCGCCGGCACCGGGCTTGGTTTCGCTGCGCGCTACTTGCTCGCGTATATCGTAGAGCAACGCGGGACTGGCCATCTCATTGCGACCATCAAACAGCCATGCGTCCTGCGATAGCTTGAGTGTTTGCGCGATGAAGTCGAAGTCGATACGACCGGCACGTCCGCGCACCGGTCGCGGCAGCGATGCCAACTGCTGCTCGAACTGCGCCGGCGCACCGCGTGCCTGCGCCAGTGCCATGCGATTGCCGCTGAAGCGCACGCTGGCATCGGTGGCAGTGAGCGTGCCGTTGGGAAACACAATGCGAACGTTGCCACTGAACTCCCAGCGACTGTCGTCAAAGCGCAGGCCTGTGCCATTGGCTTCCGCTTTGTCCGCACGGATACGCAGTTCCCCTTGCGAGATGGTCACGTCGGTAAAGGTCAACCGATTGGCGCTGTAGTCGATCTGCGACGATCCGGCATCGAGCACGATATCGGGTACGGTGGCTACAGCAGCGGTTGCAGCGGCAGGCGTTTTGGCTGCCGATGCTGCCAAGGGCAAACACAGCAGCAGTACCCACAGCAGAGTTCGTTCAGGGTTTAAAGTGGCCATGAACATCTGCCTGCAGCTGCAGGTGTGAGCCGGACAGATCGGCGGTCAAACCGCGTGCGTCGAGTTCGCGTGTGCCCCATACGATATGCACAGGTGATTCGGTGTGCACTATTTGGCTGCGCGTGTCGTAGTCCAGTCGCTGTGACTCGATGCGAGTCGATTGCTGTGAACCTGGCGGCAGTCCGCGCAGCTGTACATCACCGCGCAGCTCTATGCGTGTGGTGCCGCCTGGCAACAGCCCTTCGCGCGCGGTAAGCGTCCAAGGCTTGGCGGCACCGGTGGCGTAGTTGAGGGTAAGTGTGTTGGCGCGCAGTGTGCCGCTGCCTGTTTCTTGCGCTAAGCGATCTGCAGTGAGCGTATAGAGCGTGGAACCGTCGACAGCGCTCTGCCGCAGCCGCGCATCGAGTGCGACGTAACTGGGTGGTGGAGCCGCTGCCACATCGGGCGGCGTGACTGCGCCGGGTGCGTTGCCGGTGCGCCCAAGCACAAAAGCCAATCCGACCAGAAACAGTCCAGCAATCACCACCAGGACCGCTTTCAAGAGCGGCTCCGCGCCGCTAACAGCGCATCGCAGACCTCGCGTACTGCGCCGCGACCACCAGGCAGTGTTGTGATCCAGTGTGAGGCGGCCAGCGCATCGACGTGTGCATCGGCTACGGCCACAGCCAGCGCAGCGCGCTTGAACAGCGCCACATCCGGCGTGTCATCGCCCACGCAGGCAGTCTGTGTGTCGCTGAGCTTGAGCTTGCGCAGCAGCACATCCAGCGTGGCGGATTTGTCGGCCACGCCTTGGTAGAGGTGCCGGATACCCAGCTCACGACAGCGGCGGGAGAGCGCCGGACTGCGGCGACCCGAGATAACGGCCACCTCTATGCCGGCGGCCTGCACTTGCTTGATGCCGTGGCCGTCGCGCACATGAAAGACTTTGAGTTGTTCACCGCTGGCACCGAAATACAGCGCGCCATCAGTGAGTACGCCGTCGCAGTCGAGCACCAGCAAACGCAGGCGTTGGGCCAGTGCGGCAGTAAGGCGCACAGCCTTGCGGCGCGCAGCCATCAGACGACTCCTGCGCGCAGCAGATCGTGGATGTTGAGAACGCCCACCAGTTGCTGCGATGCATCGACCACCAACAGTGCGGTGATGCCGTGCTGCTCCATAAGGTTAACGGCCTCTGCTGCCAACGCCTGCGCTTGGATGCAGCGCGGGTTGGCGGTCATCACGTGCTGCATGGTGGTGGCATGC
The DNA here is from genome assembly GCA_947449495.1 of Pseudomonadota bacterium. GTDB lineage: Bacteria > Pseudomonadota > Gammaproteobacteria > Steroidobacterales > Steroidobacteraceae > ZC4RG30. The sequence continues at coordinate 15,165 of CANFSB010000010.1, read as the reverse complement.
AAATCGACTTGACGATCGATGACACGGCGCAGATCACCATCGGTGAACACGCCCAATACGCGCTGCTGCGCATCGACCACAGCAGTAAGGCCCAAGCGCTTGCGGGTCATTTCGATCAGACCCGCTGCCAGCGCGGTCTGCGGGCCCACGCAGGGCAGTTCATCGCCGCTGCGCATGACATCGGCAACATGCAGCAGCAGCTTGCGGCCGAGGCTGCCACCGGGATGCGAACGGGCAAAGTCTTCGGGGGTGAAGCCGCGTGCTTCGAGCAAGGCGATAGCCAACGCATCACCCATAGCCAGCGTGGCTGTGGTGCTGGCGGTGGGCGCCAGATTGTGCGGACAGGCTTCTTCGGCAACGCTGACGTCCAGATTGACGTTGGCGGCTTGCGCCAGCGTGGAGGTGCTGCCACCGGTGATGGCGATCACCGGCAAGCCCAGTCGCTTAAGGTGCGGCAGCAGCATCACCACTTCAGGGGTTTCGCCGGAGTTGGAGATTGCGATGACCACGTCGCCGCGCGACACCATGCCCAGATCGCCATGTGCCGCTTCAGTCGCATGCAAAAAGAACGAGGGTGTGCCGGTGCTGGCCAACGTGGCGGCGATCTTGCCCCCTACATGACCCGACTTTCCCAGTCCGGTGACAACCACGCGCCCGGTGGCGCCCAGACACAGTTGGCAGGCGCTGGCGAACTGCTCGTCGATGCGACCGGCCAGTGCCTGGACAGCACGCGCTTCGATATCGAGGGTGCGCCGACCAGCGTCGATCAGGGTTGCGGCCGGGATGTGGGGGGCGGTGTTCATGTCAGAAGGTCGATCATAGCTTAAGATTAGCGCCCCCGACTTGGCCCGAGGCCCACCATGACCCCCCAGCAGGTCGCCGATCTGATCCGCCTTGCCCTGCCCGATGCCCACATCGATGTGCGCTCTGGTGACAACGTGCACTTCGAGTCGCGCATTGTCAGCAGCGCGTTTGTTGGCAAGCGTCCCTTGCAGCGCCACCAGATGGTCTATCGCGCGCTGGGCGAACTGATGGGCGGCGATATTCATGCGCTATCGATTGAAGCGCTGACGCCCGACGAAATGCCCGCGGCCCGCTGAGATGGACAAGCTACAGATCACCGGCGGCCGTCCGCTGGAAGGTGAAGTGCGCATCTCTGGCGCCAAGAACGCTTCGCTGCCGATTCTTGCCGGCGCCATGCTCGCCGAAGGTCCGGTCACTATTTCCAACGTGCCGCATCTGCAAGACGTCACCACCATGATCGGGCTGCTGGGCCGCATGGGCGTGTCGGTGACGATCAACGAGCGTATGGGCGTGGAGGTCGATGCCGGGTCCGTGACCGAGTGCTTTGCGCCCTACGACATGGTTAAAACCATGCGTGCATCGATTCTGGTGTTGGGACCCTTGCTGGCACGCTTTGGCAAGGCTGACGTGTCCTTGCCCGGTGGCTGCGCTATCGGCGCGCGCCCGGTCAACATCCATGTGGCCGGCTTGCAGGCCATGGGTGCCGACATCCGCATCGAGAACGGCTACATCAAGGCTCGTGCCGAACGTCTCAAGGGCGTGCGACTGGTGCTCGATACGGTCACAGTGACCGGTACCGAGAACCTGATGATGGCTGCCACCTTGGCCGATGGCGAAACGGTCATCGAAAATGCCGCGCGCGAACCTGAAGTGGTCGATCTGGCCAATTTCCTCATTGCCATGGGTGCAAAAATCCAAGGTGCGGGCACCGACCGGATCGTCATTCAGGGCGTCAAGTCGCTGCACGGTTGCGAGTACACCGTGCTGCCGGATCGCATCGAAGCGGGTACTTATCTGGTGGCCGGCGCCATCACTGGCGGCATCGTGCGCGTCAAAAACGCCTGCCCGTCACACCTCGATGCCGTGTTGCTCAAGCTACAGGCTGCAGGTGCCACGGTGGGGCAGGGGGATGACTGGATCGAGGTCGACATGCGCGGCCGCCGACCCGTGGCGGTTGATGTGCGCACAGCGCCCTATCCGGCATTTCCCACTGACATGCAGGCGCAGTTTGCGGCACTCAACTGCGTCGCTGATGGCGTCGGCACAATCATCGAGACAGTGTTCGAAAACCGGTTTATGCACTTGCTCGAGATGCGCCGCATGGGCGCCGAGATCCGCTTGGAAGGCAACACGGCCATCATCAAGGGTGTGTCGAGGTTGACCGCAGCGCCGGTGATGGCGACCGACTTGCGTGCCTCTGCCAGCTTGGTGCTGGCAGGCTTGGTGGCAGAAGGCCGCACCGAGATCGAGCGCATCTACCACATTGATCGGGGCTACGAGTCGATCGAAGAAAAGTTCGCGTCGCTGGGCGCGCAGATCCGTCGCGTGCCCAACTAGCTTGGCGCCCGCAGTCAGCGGGCCGTTGGCATCTCGATGACTTTGAGCTCGGTATCAAAGCGCTGGGTGCCGCGCATACCGCTGAGCTTGATGCTGCTGCCCGGCGGCCGCAGAGCGATCTGCGCCGTGGCGTCTTGAGCATTACGTATTGGCTTGCCGTCGACCGACACCACGCGATCGTTGACATCCAGTCCGGCGCGCAGCGCCGGTGAGTCGATGTACAGATCGTCGATCACCACACTGCCTGCCGGATAGCCCAGCTGTGCAGCACGTGCTGCTTCGGCATTAACTGGGATGATGCCGATCCAACCGCGCACCACGCGTCCCTTGCTGAGTATCTCGCGCATCACGCCGCGCACCAGATCCACCGGAATGGCCAGACTAATTCCCTCGGCGCCGCGATTCTTGCCCAGCACCGCTGTGTTGATACCGATCAGTGCGCCACTTACATCGACCAGCGCACCACCGGAGTTGCCTTCGTTGATGGCCGCATCGGTCTGGATGAAGTTTTCGAAGGTGGCCACGCCCAGATCAGCACGACCGGTCGCGCTGATGATCCCGTGTGTGACGGTTTGCGTCAGCCCCAGTGGACTGCCGATGGCCAGCACCACATCGCCGACTTGCAAACGATCCGAACGACCCAGTTGCATCACCGGCAGGTGCGCCAAGCGCACGCGCAGCACGGCCAGATCTGTATAGGGATCACGACCGACGACCTCTGCATCACCGCTGCGACCGTCGGCCAGCTGCACTTGGATTTTGTCGGCACCGGCGATCACATGATTGTTGGTGACAATATGACCTTGCGCATCGACGATGACGCCCGAGCCCAGGCCCTGTTGGATCCGCTGGCGGTAGCGCGGCGGCATCGCGCCTGGCATCAACTGTTCCAGCCCGGTCGGCGGCACGCGTTCGGTGACCTTGCCTTGCGTGAAGATGTTGACGACCGCGGGCGCGCTGACTTGCACGGCCGGGGCATAGGTGGTGACAGGCGGCTGAGCAACCAACGCAGGTGTGTCGCCATCTGCCTCGTCAGAGGGACCGAAGGCCGGCTTGGAATGTGCCGCAACCAGCGTCGCCGTCGGTCGTTCGGTGGGTGGCAAGACGCTGGCTGTGCTGGCAGCAGCAGCTGGTGCTTGCGTGTGCAACAAACTCGGCCACTGGCGGATGGCCAACAAGGCGCCCAGCAGCCCCGCTGCAGCCCATGCCAGCCAGAACAGAGTTGTGTGTCTCAACGGGTTGTTAAACATGCACCAGCTCACAGTCAAAGCCCGAACCTGATTGTGTATAATGCGCCGGTTTTCACCTACGAGCCGAGATCCATGAGCGACACCAGCGGCGGCGCCCTGCACGGCAGCCCCGAAACCCCTGCGGTGGACAGCAGCCGTCGGGTTTTTCTGACGCAAGCCACCACTGCCCTAGGCGCGCTTGGCGCAGCCTTTGCCGCAGTGCCCTTCATCGCTTCCTGGAGCCCCTCCGAGCGCGCCCGCGCGCTGGGTGCTCCGGTTGATGTCGATGTCACCAAGCTTGAGCCGGGCCAGATGGTCACGCTCACTTGGCGCAAGCAGGCCATCTATGTCGTGCACCGCACGCCGGAAATGATTGCCAGTTTGCCGGGCCACGATGGTCAGCTAAAAGACCCGGGCTCCAAGGCCTCCGAACAGCCCGCTTATGCCACCAACGTCAATCGCGCAGTGCGCGACCAGTTCCTGGTGGTCATCGGCAATTGCACGCACCTGGGCTGCCTGCCCAAGGCGCGGTTCGAGAAGGCGCAGCCAGAGCTGGGCGCAGACTGGCCGGGCGGCTTCTTCTGCCCCTGCCACGGTTCGCGTTTCGATCTGGCCGGCCGCGTGTTCCAAGGCTCGCCCGCCTCGGTCAATCTGCGCATCCCGCCTTATTCTTTCAGCAACGACAGCACACTGATCATCGGCAAGGATGATGCAGTTCAGGGAGCCGCATAATGGGCGGTCATAGCAGCGAGACCGTGCCGGCGCGTACCGGTTTCATGGGCTGGCTCAACAAGCGCTTGCCGGTCGACGCCTTCGTCAAGGGCTCGATGACCGAGTACTACGCGCCCAAGAACTTCAACATCTGGTACTTCTTCGGCTCGCTGGCACTGCTGGTGCTGGTCATGCAGTTGATTACCGGCGTCTTCCTCACGATGCACTACAAGGTTGGTGAAGCCACTGCCTTCGACTCTGTCGAGTACATCATGCGTGAGGTGCCTTATGGCTGGCTGCTGCGCTATCTGCACAGCACCGGCGCTTCGGCGTTCTTCATCGTTGTCTATCTGCACATGTTCCGCGCGATGCTGTACGGGTCGTACAAAGCCCCGCGCGAACTGCTGTGGCTGTTCGGCATGGTCATCTATCTGGCGCTGATGGCTGAGGCCTTCATGGGCTATGTGCTGCCTTGGGGCAACATGTCGTTCTGGGGCGCGCAGGTGATCGTCAATCTGTTCGGCACCATTCCGGTCATCGGGCCGGGCCTGGTCGAGTGGATCCGCGGTGACTATGGCATTGCCGACGCCACTCTCAATCGCTTCTTCTCGCTGCACGTTGTGGCCGTGCCGTTGGTGCTGTTGCTGCTGGTCGCGCTGCATCTGGTGGCGCTGCATGAAACCGGTTCCAACAATCCCGATGGCGTCGAGATCAAAGACAACAAGGATGCCAAGGGCAACCCGGTTGACGGCATTGCGTTCCACCCGTACTACACCATCAAGGATGTGTTCGGTGTGGGCGTGTTCCTGACGCTGTTCTGCATCGTGGTGTTCTTCATCCCCACCTTCGGCGGCATCTTCCTGGAGAAGCCTAACTTCGAAGTGGCCAACGCCATGTCGACGCCGGATCACATCGCACCGGTGTGGTACTTCACGCCCTTCTACGCAATTCTGCGTGCAGTGCCCGACCAGCAGCTCGGTGCGCTGGCCATGGCGCTGTCGCTGGTCTGCCTGGTGCTGTTGCCCTGGCTCGACCGTGCGCCGGTGCGTTCTATCCGCTATCGCGGCTGGATGTGGAAAACGGCGCTGACGCTGTTCGTCATCTCCTTTGTGACCTTGGGTTATCTGGGCCTGATGCCGCCGTCGCCGCTGTACACCACGTTGGCGCGTATCTGCTCGGTGGTCTACTTCGCGTTCTTCGTGTTGATGCCCATCTACACCCGTCTGGACCCGGTCAAGCCGGTGCCGACCCGCCTGACTTACGACCATGAGTGAAATCCAGATGAGCACCCGCATCACGCGCCGCCGCAGCGGCTTCTCTGTGCGTCTGCTGGCACCCTTGTTGTTGGCGCCGCTGATGCTTGCACCGGCTGCCATGGCAGCTGAGGCCGAGGGTCATGGCGGTGAGCCGGCTCACGTCAACTGGCAGGACTGGAAAGCCAATAATCAGATCGGCGATCAGGCCTCACTGCAACGCGGTGCGGCCAACTTCGCCAACTACTGCGCCAGCTGCCACTCGCTCAAGTACCTGCGTTACGAGCGCATGGCCAAGGACCTGGGCATTCCCGACGATCTGCTGCGCAAGAACCTCATGCCGGATGGCGCAAAGCCCACCGACTACATGATGGTCAACTTCCCCAAGGCCGATGCTGAGGCGTGGTTTGGCAAGCTGCCGCCAGATCTGTCGCTCATCACCCGTTCCAAGGGTAGCGACTACGTCTTCCAGTTCCTCAAGGGCTTCTACGTCGACGAGAGCACTGCCACCAAGAGCAACAACCTGGCGCTGCCGGGTGCGGCCATGCCGGCGGTGCTGTCCGAGCTTGAGGGCGTCAAGCGCGCGGTGTTCGCAGAGCACGGCACGGTCGGTGGTCACGGCGGCGGTCCCGTAGTAGAGCGGTTTGATGAAGTCGCTGCCGGTTCGCTGTCACCCGAGAAGTACGACGCGTTCGTGCGTGACACAGTGAACTACCTGTCTTACGCCGGCGAGCCGTCGCAACTGCAGCGCGGCGCCTTGGGCATCTGGGTCGTGTTGTTCCTGCTGGTCTTCACGGGCTTTGCGTGGTTGCTTAAGCGCGAGTACTGGCGCGACGTCCACTAAGGACGTCGTTCCACCCTCCGTGGCAGAACTCTCGCGCCGCCCGTATTTGTTGCGGGCGATGCATGATTGGATCTGCGACAGCGGCTACACGCCGCATGTCGTGGTGGATGCCACCAAGGACGGCGTACAAGTGCCGCTCGGGTTTGTCAGCGAAGGGCGCATCGTTCTCAACGTGTCGCTGTCGGCCACTCAAGGCCTGCTAATCGGCGCAGATTTTCTCGAGTTCACGGCCCGCTTTGGTGGCGTCAGCCACTACGTGCGCGTGCCGATTCAGGCAGTGCAGGGCGTCTATGCCCGCGAGACCAGTGAAGGCATGGTGTTTCCGGAAGAGGGTGCGGCAGTTGATGCGGATCCCTCTGATCCGGCAGATCCGCCGCCCGCAGCACCACCTGCCGGTAGCGGAGCGGCCGGGCCCACGCGGCCGCGCCCCAGTCTCAAGATCGTCAGATAACCGAACGCCTGGCATACACGCCGTAGGCAGCAATCAGCGCGTAGCAAGCTGCCGGCAGTAGCAACGCCAGACGCAGATCAAACAGATCGGCTAGATGGCCGGTGAGCGGCGGGATGATCGCACCGCCGACAATCGCTACACACAAGATGCCTGATCCGTCTGCGGCCCGTGCGCCCAAGCCTTCGCAGGCTAGACTGAAGATAGTCGGGAACATGATCGAGTTGCACAGGCCGATGGCCAGCAGGGCCCAACCTGATACGGCACCCTCTGACAGCAGAGCAGTGAGCAATAGCACAATAGATGCGCTGGCTGCCGCAGCCAGCACTTTGCCAGGCGACACCAAACGCAGCAGTGCCGCGCCGATGAAGCGACCGACCAGCGCGCCACCCCAATAGAACGGTACATGCGTGCCGGCGCTTTGCGCATCCAGACCCAGAGTGGACGGCTGCATCAGGAAGTTGACGATGAGAGAGCCGATGGCCACCTCTGCACCCACATACAAAAAGATGCAGGCCACGCCATAGCCAAAGCGCGCACGGCCCAGCAGTTCGATTGTATGGCTCCAACGCAGCGTGGCTGCATGACGATCCTGAAGGCGATGACGACGCATCCAGATCAAGCCAGCCAGCACCACCAGTGCTGCGGCCAGCCCCATGTAGGTGTGGCTGACGACCGATGTCTCGCGCTGACGATAGGCCAGCAGCGATTCGCCTTGCAGGGCCTCGGTGGCAATGCCCGCCAGCGGGGCCAGGATCAGCAGCGAGCCGACAAACGGGAAGATCGTCGTGCCCAGAGAGTTGAACGCCTGCGCGAAGGTAAGGCGACTGTGCGCAGTGCGTGGTGTGCCCAGCAAAGAGATGAGCGGATTGGCCACTACTTGTACGGTGGTGATACCGGCAGCGACGATGAACAGCGCTAGCAGGAACAGCGCAAACACACCTGCCTGTGAGGCGGGGATGAACAGCAAGCAGCCTACTGCCATGACTGCGACGCCCAGTGCAGCGGTGCGCAGATAGCCGTAGCGACGCACGATGCGTGCCGCTGGAATCGACACGATGAAATACGCCGCGAAGAATGCCGATTGCACCAGCATCGCCTGCGCATAGCTGAGGGTGAACAGTTCTTTGAGCTTGGGAATCAACACGTCGTTGAGACTGGTGATGCCACCGAATACGAAGAACAGCACGAACACGAACACTCGAAGGTCGGGAGCGTCATGCCCATGCGGCGGCGTGTCGCTGCCGGGCACCGGATCGGTGGACGAAATGTCACGAGTGTCCAGATGCTGTGCCATGGCTTATTTCCAGTTGCGTGCGGGCAGGGTAAGGGTAAGAGGCGGATCCAGATCCAGGGATGAACGGCCACTGGCTAACAGATACTGGCCGGCAGGCTGTTGCCATTGGCCGTCCCGCCAGTGCGCCAGCACCCGTGGTTCCAGATCGATGCGCAGCTCGCGGCTTTCGCCCGGCGCGAGCATGACGCGCTGATAACCGGCCAGCCGGCGCGTGACTGTGCCGGCCATCGAGGTGAGATAGATCTGCACGACCTCGGCACCGGCGCGATCACCCGTATTACGCACGCTGCAGGTCAGTTGCGGCGTGGGCGTGGCCACGGGGTTGCTGCAGTGTGTATCAAAGCGCGTGTAAGACAGACCAAAGCCAAACGCGAACAGCGGCTGCTGACCTTGGCGCGCATGCCAGCGATAGCCGACGTCGCTGCCTTCGATGTCATAGTTGATCGTCAGCGTTTGTCCTGGTCTGCCCCGACCCACAAAACCCGGCTCGACGGTCTCGGCACCATCGAGTGCCGGACGCGGCAATTGTGCTTCGCTGGATGGGAAGGTGACTGGCAAGCGACCGGAAGGATTTGCATCGCCGAACAGCAGCGCAGTGAGGGCCTCTGCACCCCGTGCACCGGGATACCAAGCCTGTAGCACTGCGCCCACGCTGCCCAGCCAAGGCATCCGCACCGGTCCGCCTGTTTGCAGTACGACCACCGTGCGCGGGTTGGCGGCAGCTACTGCGGCGATCAGCGCGTCTTGGCCATCGGGCAGCGACAGATCGGGCACGTCATAGCCTTCGCTCATGTATTGCGTCGCAAATACGATGGCCACATCTGCCTGGCGTGCCGCAGCGACGGCGTCGCTGATGTAGCGACCACTGCGAAAGCTCAGTTGTGTATTGGGGGCGCGTGCCCGTAGCGCCTTGATGGGACTGCTGTCGTGATAGGTCTCGTTCATCATTTTGGAGAACGGGCCTTCAGGGCCGATAGTGCGCTGCGCTGCAGGGCCATCGGGTCCATGCACCAAGCTTGATCCGCCACCGGCCATGACACCGGCATCTGCGTTCCCGCCGATCAACGCAATGCGCTTAAGGTTGCCAGGCAGCGGCAGCAGTGCAGCGTTGTTGCGCAGCAGTACGCTGCCCTGCAATGCCACCTGTTCGGCTACGGCGGCATGGGCCTTGGCGTCGACTTTGCGCAGCTTGGGGGGATGACGGTCGAGCCCAACCGCGTAGATCGATCGCAACACACGACGGTTCATGTCATCGACACGCGCCACATAGCCGGCATCATTTTTGGCTGCGTCGAGCAGCGGTTTGTCGAAGAACACTTGCGGGTCGATCTGCTGGCCCGACTGCTGGTCCAGACCCTGCAGCGCGAAGTCCAGCGAGTGCACTGCACCCCAGTCGGACATTACCCAGCCTTTGTAGCCCCATTCACGCTTGAGCACTTGATTGAGCAGCCAGTCGTTGCCGCAGCCAAAGCTGCCGTTGATGCGGTTGTAAGCACACATGACGGCACCGGGCTGGCCTCGCTCTATGGCCAATTGAAATGACAGCAGATCGCTTTCGCGTGCGGCCGGCTCACCGATGCGTACGTCGTGAAATGCACGACCGGTTTCTTGGTCGTTGAGTGCGTAGTGTTTGACCGTCGAGAGCACGTGCGCGGATTGGATACCGGCCACTGCAGCGCCGGCCAGCGTGCCCGACAGCAGCGGATCCTCGCTGAAGTATTCAAACGTGCGACCGTTGCGCGGTTCGCGCAGCAGGTTGTTGCCCCCGGCCAGCAACACGTTAAAGCCCTTGGCATGTGCCTCGGTGCCGATCATTGCGCCGCCTTGTTGCAGCAACTGCGGGTTCCAGCTGGAGGCCATCGACGGGCCGGAGGGCAGTGCCGTGGTCGCCTCTTTGTCGCCGCGGCGTCCTCCGACCCAGGCCACACCCAGACTGGCATCGGATTCGATGAGTGGCGGCACACCCAGACGCGGGATGCCATACACATAGCCTGCGCCGGGTACGTGACCGGGTGGCACCGGCGGCGGCAGCCAGGCAGCTGACAAACCGTGCAGCAGTGTGGTGCGTTCGGCCGGGCGCATGTTGCGCAGCGTCTGTTCGGCACGCACGTCCGGGTCGCCGGCAGCAGGTGTGGCACTGAGGGCGGGCAATACGGCAGCGCTGGCCACTGCCAGCACGGTGCCAGCAAGCTGCCGGAACATTCTCATCGCGGGTCCCCTGTTGTGTTCCGTGACCGACGCGGCCGCCTGTGGCATTGCGAGGTTCAAGGTATGCTCGGCGCAGGTTACCAACGGGGATGGACGATGAACAAGCCAATGACGCTGGCCGCACTGCTGCTGGCTGCGTTTACAGCACCGGCGCTTGCTGCCGATGCCAACGCCGGCAAGCAAGTGTTCGGATCGCAGTGCGCGCTGTGCCACAGTGCGGAGCCTAACGATAACGGTGGTGCGCAAGGCCCCGCCTTGCACGATCTGTTCGGTCGCAAGTCAGCCACCGGTGCTGGCTTCAGCTATACGCCTGCTCTAAAGGCTTCCAACCTCACCTGGGATGAAGCAACGCTAGAGCGTTTTCTCGCCGCGCCCACTAGCGTGGTGCCGGGTTCGGCGATGGTGGTGGCGGTGACCGATGCCGCAGATCGCGCCGATGTGGTGGCGTACTTCAAGGCCGTCAAGGAAGGCACATTCAAGCCAGCTGCTGCACGCGCGGGTTTTGTGCCGCCGCCGGCCACCAAGGCAGCCAGTGGCGATGCTGATTGGAAGAAGGATGCGCCGGGCCGCCGTCATCGCATTGATCTTGCCAAGCTGCCTGCGCCTTTCGAGACGCCGTCGGCCAGCAACTTCCCCCGCTTTGTCGACAAGCCCGCTGGTGCATCGCTCAAGGTGCCCGATGGCTTCAGCGTCGATGTGTTTGCCAAAGATCTGCCGGGCGCTCGCAACATGCGCGTTGCGCCCAACGGCGATGTGTTACTGGCGCAGACACAGTCCAACCGCATTGCCGTGCTGCGTCCCTCTGCTGATGGCAGCAAGGCTGCGCAGGTCACGACCTTTGCGCAAGGCTTGAACCTGCCGTTTGGCATGGCGTTGTATCCGGCCAATGATCCCAAGTGGCTGTATGTCGCCGAGCTCAATCGCGTGGTCCGCTATGCCTACAAGGTGGGCGATACCGTGGCCACTGGCGTGCCGGAAGTGGTGGTGGCGCAGTTGTACAACAGCCGCGCCAATGGTCACTTCACCCGCGACCTGGTGTTCTCGCTGGATGGCAAGCGCATGTTTGTCTCGGTGGGTTCCGAGACGAATGTGGCAGAGCACATCAGCAAGAAGACCGTTGCCGAGGCGCAGGCCTTCGAAAAGCAATATGGCCTTGGTGCGTCTTGGGATAGCGAGACGCGTCGCGCCGCCGTGTTGGTGTTTGATGTGGCCAACCCGGGCACCGGCAAAGTGTTTGCCAACGGCATTCGCAACTGCGTGGGCCTGACCATGCAGCCGGTCAAGGGCGAGCTGTGGTGCACCACCAACGAGCGCGACATGCTCGGAGATGATCTGGTGCCCGACTACAGCACGCGCGTGCAGGAGGGCAAGTGGTATGGCTGGCCCTGGTACTACATGGGCAATCACGAAGACCCGCGCCACAAGGGCGAGCGTCCGGATCTGGCCGGTAAGGCCACCGTGCCCGATGTGCCTTTCCAGGCTCACTCGGCTGCATTGAATCTGGCTTTCTACACGGCTACCAGTGGTGCTGCAGCGTTCCCCCGCAACTACGTGGGTGAAGGCTTTGCGGTGTTGCATGGTTCGTGGAACCGCGCCTTCCGTACCGGCCACAAGGTGGTGCGCGTGCTGATGAAGAACGGCGTCCCGACCGGTGAGTACGAAGACTTCATGACCGGCATGATCACCGACAGTGGCGATGCTTGGGGTCGTCCGGTGGGTGCAGCGGTGGCTAAGGATGGTTCGCTGCTCATCAGTGATGATGGCGCCAACCTGATCTATCGCATCGCTTACACAGGCAAGCGCTAGTTAGAGCGGACCGCGGCGTCAGAGCGCATCAAAGGCGCCGCGGATCCACTCGATGTGATGGCGCCCGTCGTTGGGCTGTATAGCCAGCACATCAAAACGCACCCGCAGTTTTGCCAACTGCGGTTGCTGCATCAGCAAGTGACGGCTGGTGCGCAGAATACGACAGCGCTTTTTCCAATCCACGCTAGCCGCACCGCCACCGTAGTCGCGACGGCTGCGCAGTCGCACTTCGGCAATGATCAGGATGTCCGGCTTTTGCGTGGCGACGATGTCGATCTCGCCCATGCGGCAACGGTAGTTGCGCGCGATCACCTGCAGGCCCTGCGATTGCAGGTAGTCCACGGCCAGCGTCTCGCCCTCTTGGCCGATAGCGCGACGATCGACCGTCACGGAATCAGCGGCGGCGCCGACAGCAGCACTGGTTTGCCGCTGCGCATCTGAGCCCAGTCCAGTTCGCGGCGGATGCGTCGCTCTGCATCGAGTGCGAGCCTGCCGGTGACACCTGCCAGTGGCCATTGCCAGCGCGGATCACGCAGCGCCAAAGCCAATTGACCCGCGTCATAGCCAAACGCATAGAGACGCGGTGGTGTGGCGGTGGGGCCGCCCCACGTTGATTGAGTCGCCGTGCGCGTATCGGCTACCAGACCGGTCTCTTGCAGCAGCCACGGCATGTCGGGGAATAGCATGCCGTCGATATCGCGGTTGGCCTGCGGGTTGGGCTCGTAGCCATCCGACGTCATATAGGTGGGTACATCGCCGGCATAGAAGAAACGCAGCTGCGGGCGGATTTGTCGAAGCGCCAAAGATTGGCCGGCTGCAAAGATGAAATCGACATCGGCGCGACGGCGCGACTCGAAGTTGAGCTTGCCGCCGACCAGGTCTTGCACGCGCTTGTGGCGCGCGCGGCTCTCATCTATTCGCAGCGCGGCGGTGATCTGTGCGGTGAACTCTGTGCCCTGCGGATCGTAGGTGGTCTGCGCCAGCAGCTTGCCGCCGCCGGCCAGTAGCTCGCTGTTGAAGGCAGCAGCCACGCGCGTGCCCCAATCGCCCGTCGGTGTGATGAGCAGGGCGCGCTTGTGGCCCTGAGCCAATGCATGGCGGGCAATCTGTCGTGCTTCGTCTTCGGGCGACAGGCTGTATTGCCAAACGTTGGCGGGTGCCAGTTGACCAGCTGGCAGCGAATTGAGCAGCAGCATGGGCGTACCACGCGTGTTGGCGGCGACAGCAGCCACCGCCTCGTCGCGGGTCAGCGGTCCGATGATCAACCCAGCGCCGTCGGCTTGGGACTTGGTCACTGCATCGGCGACCGACATGGTGCTGGTGTCGTGGATGCGCAGCTGCGGCCGTTGGCCCTCGGGCAATTGCGACAGCGCGGCTTGTAAGCCATCGCGCACCAAGGCTGCGGCTGCGCCGTTGCGCCCGCCCAAGGGCAGCAACACTGCGACGGGGACATTGGCCAGTGCAGCCAGAGCGGGGGCCGGACCGCCGGCGGTGGTGAGTTCTGCCATATAAATGCTGCTGCCAGGATGCGAGGGATAGCGTTTGCGCCAAGCGGCCAGCTCGCGCGCTGCCGATAACGGACTGCGTGCAGCGGTGGCGGCCAGCGTGCCCAGATCGAGCCAGCCACGGACGATGGGCTCGTTGGCGGGTGGAACAGTGTATTTGGTGCCGCGCTCGGCGGATTGGCGCAGCGCGCCGAGCAGTGCACGCCGCTGTGCAGTGCGCTCGGCATCGTTGATCAACAGCGGTTCTGCGGTCAGCGCAGCGCGCACCGCATCGACCGGGCGACCTGCAGCAAATGCGGCGCGCTGGCGCAGTTGCCAGTAGGGCAGCGCGTCGGTGGCCGGTGCCGCCAAAGTGGCCATGACCTTCCAGGCGTCAGCGGGCTTGTCACGTGCCAAGTGCACGGTGGTTTCGAGCAGTCCGCGCTCCAGTGTGAGTGCCGGGGTGTAACCGGCTCCTAGCGGCGGTAGTGCAGCTAGCGCGGTATCGGGCTTACCGGCGGCCAGCCATTGGCGCGCTGCCGACAGGGCCAGCTGCAGACCCAGCGGCGGCGGATTGGTGGCTGCCAGCTCGCCATACATGGCCGCTGCTGCGGCATGGTCGCCGCGCTCAGCCAGCCTTGCGGCCTGTTCGACCGAGGCGGGCGGTGCGCTGACCTGCAGCGGGCTGCACGCTGCCAGCAGCAGCGTCAGGCCCATCAGGGCAGCGCGGACAAAGCTGGGTTGCATCGCTTTGATGGTGGGGGGCAAGCTGGTATCCCTTGAGGCCGATGTGCGCCGACTGGAGAGTATAGTGGGTGCTGCAAAAGGCCGGATTGATGTCGTGGCCACGCCGATAGGCAATTTGGCTGATTTGTCGCCACGGGCGCGCGATGCGCTGGCCCATGCCGATGTGGTGGCCGCCGAGGACACGCGGCACAGCGGCGGGTTGCTGCGCTCGCTGGGGCTGCAGAAGCCGATGCTGTCTTTGCACGAACACAACGAACGCGACCGCATAGACGAACTCCTGGCGCGCCTGGCGCAAGGCCAGGTGATTGCGTTGATCAGTGATGCCGGCACTCCCCTGGTGTCGGACCCGGGCTATGCGCTGGTGGCCGCTGCGCTGGCCGCTGGCTTTGATGTGCAGGCCATACCCGGCCCCTCGGCCGTGCTGGCGGCGCTGGCGGCCAGCGGTCTGCCCACCGATCGCTTTTGCTTTGAAGGCTTTTTGCCAACCAAGGCGGGTGCGCGACTGGAGCGTTGCCGCGAGCTGGCCACGGAGCCGCGTACGCTGGTGCTGTTTGAGGCGCCGCATCGCATTGCCGACACCTTGGCAGACCTGGCCACGGCCTGTGGCCCCGAGCGGCGCGCCGCAGTAGCCCGTGAAATCACCAAAGCGCACGAGACGATATATCGCGGCACACTGGCCGAGTTGCTCGATATCTGCGGCAAAGACAGCAATTTTGCTCGCGGCGAGATCACGCTGGTATTGCACGGTGCGCCGCAGGCCGACACCACGCCCGATGC
>CANFSB010000009.1 GCA_947449495.1 Pseudomonadota bacterium | reverse complement strand
TGGGCAGCCAGCACGGCAGATTCCTGCCAGCCTGGATGGGCAGTAATCTGATCGCCGATGAGGTAGTGCCGGCCCACGGGCTCACGCAATACAGCCAAGGTATCGTGGTCCACATCGCGCGCAGTGCAGCCGAGTTGATGGTTCATGCGATACCACGCCACGCTGACACCGTTTTCTATGTGGCTTGCATAGTCCGGGTGCACGGCAGTGCCTTGCGTTGTAGCAGCACTGATCCGCTCTGCTGCTGACATCAAGTGAAAGCGGTCTGCAGCGTCTTGTTGCAGGTAATAGCCACCGACCACGATGCCCTTGCGGCTGTGAAAGCCGTGCGATGGATATTGGATCTGACCGATATCCTGATCGGTCCAGCTGATACCGCCATAGATGCCCTCCTGTTCCCAGAAGCGCTCGCGCATCTGAAAGGCAATTTTGGCGAGCTTGCCTCGCGGGCGTGTTGCCAGTCGCGCTACCAGTGGTTGGGGAAGATTGGTGTCCAGACCCGCCAGCAAATGTGCCGGAATGCTGTTCAGGCAGTAGTCGACGCGCTCTTGGTGGGTTTTTCCGTTCTGCGTCCACCGCACATCTACCGTGCGTTCGTTGCAGTGAATGGAAACCACCTGGGCTCCCAAGTCTATTCGGCCCTTGAGTTGGTGGGCGAATGCCAAGGGGATCCGGTCCATGCCGCCCACGGGCTGCAAGACGGAGGATTGTGCCTCGCCTTCGCCGAAGTGCATGTTGGTCTGCCAGTGTCCCGAGCGCAGCAAGGCGCTTGCGGATGTGACGGGTTTGGCGACACCGGCGTCAAACAAGCCGCCGCTGGCGTAGCCCGCGCGTGCTGGGGAGCCGCGATAACGGCCATCGCTTCCCAGATCACCAAATTGAGTGATGAAGTCGGCCAGCCGACTTCTGTCGGCGGCATCAAGTGGCGTATCGAGTGTGGCTTGGGGTAAGGAGCGCGACAGCAGTTCGGTCATAAAACCGCGCGCATCGGCGTTGTATTCGCGTTGGCGCAAACGCAGGCTGCCCTGCGCAGCGTTGTATTGCGCCCATGCCGAAGGGTTGTAGTTGACGTGCGTTTCCAGCGCTACACCGAATTGACGACAGTAGTCGAGCAGGCGTCGATGCGAGACTGGAATGCGCGAGGCACCCGCGTTGAAATACAGGTTGGGGTCCTTATCGAAACGACAGACTTGGCGGTTGCCAATCTCGTCCACGACGTCCCCATGACGCAGTGTCAGTACGCGCCCGCCAATGCGCTGTGATGCTTCAAGCAGGCGCACCTGATAGCCCGCGCGCTGCAACTCATAGGCGCACACCAGCCCTGCAATACCGGCTCCCAGCACCATGACTTTGCGCGGGCCCCGCGGTGCTCCTAGGCGCAGCGCAGGGGCTGACGCACTGTCTGGTAGTGCCTGCATTGCGCCGGCCAGTTGCACCAGTGCCGCGCTGCCTCCGGCAGCAGCAGCCAGCTCCAGTAGCCGTCGGCGTGTAAGCATGGGCCGGGCTACTTCACTAGCTGCGAGGGTTGTGCGCTGGGCAGCTTAGCCATCTCTGCGGCGATGCAATGCACCTCGAAGATGTCGCGGTCATCGCGCAAGTTGTAGCGCTTGGTGTTCACCCAGTTGCCTTCCCAATATTGCGGATCGGTCATTGTCAACTCAATGGCCAACACGCTGCCATCACTTTCCAAGGTCCAGCGCTCCATTATCTTGAGCTGTTCACCGACCGGAACGCCTGCCTGTATCCAGTGATGGTTTGGCTCAAAGTTGCGCGTTTCAACCACCAAGGACTTGCCCTCAAAGTGGCCAATAGAGTCGCCATTGAAGGATGGCAGCGTGAAGTCGGGATCCGGGTGCTTACGACCGTCGAGATAGATCCAGCGGACTTGGTTCTCAAAGCCCTGAATCATCACGATGGCAGTGGGCAGTTGTATGACCTGAATGGGCCAGACACGCGTCAGAAATCGCGGCATGCCTGGCGGGTAGCAGCTACCGGCATCATCTTTATAGGCTTTGCCGTCTTTATCAGCTTGTAGCTTTTCGTTGTAAATCGTCTGCGCGGCTGCAGTGAATTTTGGCAGCGGAAAGAACTCCCAATCCGGCGGCGGGCCGTTGGTTGCTGTGCGCTGTATGAGCCATGTGCCCATGAAGTTCACTGTGGCTTTGGGGCGTTTGGCGTTGAGGTTGCCAGCGGCCAGCATGCTCCAGTTGCCTTTGGCGGGCGCTGCAGAGAGCTTAACTGCAGGCTCTACCTTTCGGACCTGTGCAACTGCGTCAGTGCAGTTCAGCACGGTGAGGGCAAGCAGGCCCACAGTCAGCAGCGCGGCTTTGTAGCGCAATGCGCCGAAGTTCAGAGCAAGCATAGAGTCCCCTCCAAGTTGACGGTGTGAAGTGACTATAGAGCAGGCAATTTTGCTGCTCCTGAGAGTGATGCGCTTTTCTAAGCTCATTTCGGCTGGCGGAACCATTCTGCTTGTGCGTCGGAAGTGGGTCGTTATCCTTGGCCCACTATGGCTACAAGTCGCGGCGTATCGGTAAGTCGACCGAATTCTACGCTGCCGTCGGTGTGGCCTCTCAGAGCAATGGCAAGTAACGGAGACTATAAAAATGACAACCCGCAACACCGCACTTAACCGCAGCATTGCGTTGGCAGTTGCTGCCGCGCTCGCCACTGCTGTTGCACAGGCTCAAACTGCCGATGCACTAGACGAAGTTGCAGTCACTGCCTCGCGCATCCAGCGCACAGGCTTTGAAGCGCCCACACCCACGACATACCTGGGTGCAGATGAAATTGAAAACCGCGCTGCGGTACGTATCAGTCAAGTGTTGTTTGAGTTGCCTGCTATGCGTCCTACTGCCACTGCAGTGCCGTTCTCGGCCTCAGCTGGTGGTAGCTACGCTAACTTGCGCAATCTCAATCCGGGTTCGCCGACGCAGACCGCCACGCGCACGTTGGTGCTGGTTGATGGGCGTCGTGTCGTAGCCAGTACGACGACAGGTTTGGTGGATCTCAACACCATTCCAACGGCACTCGTTGAGCGCGTTGAAGTGGTTACCGGTGGTGCATCGGCCGCCTGGGGTTCCGACGCAGTTGCTGGCGTTACCAACTTCCTGCTTAAGAAAAAGCTTGATGGGCTTGAGGCCAACGTGCAGTACGGCCAATCGGCTCACAATGATCAACGTGAGTCTTCATTCTCGTTGGCGTGGGGCAGTGGTTATGCCGGCGGTCGTGGCCAGTTCATGCTCGCTGCAGAAGGCAGCAAGCTAACCGATCCGGTGACGGCCGGTGCGCGCAGTTGGGGTCGTAATCAGTACGGCTGGGTCAGCGGCGCCATTGATGGCGTCACCTATACGCGTATCACGGTGCCTGGTGTGACGGCCTCGGGTGTTACCAACGGTGGTGTCATCGTGGCATCCACTGGTGCACCGTTACCCACCACCGGTGCTACGGCGGCACTGCGTGGCATTCAGTTCGGGCCCGGTGGAGCGGTGCAGCCATTTACCTATGGCACCTATTTGAGCAACAACACGATGGTCGGGGGCAGTGGTGCGGTGTTGTCACCGCTCAACAATTTGACTGCGCCGGTGGACCGTCAGAGTGTGTTCGGGCGCACCACCTTCGATTTCACGGACAATGTTCGTGGCTTCGCAGAGCTCGCGTATGCCAATTCTTCCTCGACCGTAAACACCCAGCCGTCGTATACGCCCAACGGCGATCCGGTGTTTACCATCCGCAAGGACAATCCGTTCTTGCCGGCCTCCATTGTGTCGCTGATGACCGCCAATGCGCTGACCACCTTCGGCCTCGGTCGTGCCAACCCCGAGTTCGGTCTTTACTCGATTGGCGAGTCGCAAGCCACTGTCAAGCGTGGTTCGGCTGGCTTAGACGGCGAAGTGAGCGGCTGGAAGTGGAAGGCTTGGGTCACCAGCGGCAGCACCGATTACTACGATCGAGTGCCCAATAACATTAAGCAGGCCAATCTGCGTGCAGCTGTTGATAGTGTGATGGGCCCGGGCGGTACGCCTATCTGCCGCATCAACAGTACGGCTGCTGCCGATATTGCCCTTGTGACGGCGACCACCTATCAGGGTCGCGGCGCCGATACGGGTTGTGTTGCGGCCAATCCATTTGGACCTGGGTCGTTCACGTCACAGGTCGCAGCCTATGTGATGGGCATGAGTCAGGCTACTGCGACTATTCGCCAGGACACTGGCGGTGCAACGATTCAAGGCGAGCCGTTTGCAATTTGGGCCGGCCCGGTGTCGTTGGCCGGTGGTATTGAATACCGCAAGGAGAGCGTCGATCAGGTCTCTGATGCGACAGCACAAACATCGACGCCGGCATTTCAAACCGGTGGTTGGCAGTTCGCCAACCGCAAGCCGCTCAATGGTCAGTACGATGTGAAGGAATATTTCGCAGAGACGATTGTGCCGCTGGCCAAGGACCATGCGTTGTTCCAGGCACTGGATTTCAACGCGGCGGTGCGTGCTACCGACTACAGCACTAGCGGTAGTGTCACCAGTTGGAAGGCAGGTCTAACTTGGGCTCCGTTTGAAGGGGTGTTGTTGCGCGGTACGCGCTCGCGCGACATCCGCGCGGCTAACCTGGTCGAGTTGTTTACGCCTGGCGTTTCGATTGTCGGTGCTATTGTCGATTATGGCCGCACCGGCAGTCCGACTTCGTCGGTGCCTACCACCACGGTGGGCAATGCGGATCTCAAGCCAGAGCAGGCTGATACCCAAACCGTCGGCATCACTTGGCAACCCGCTGGTACGGGCTTTCATCTGTCTGCGGATTGGTATCGCATCGACCTTAAGAACGCCATCGGTTCGTTCGGCGGTCAGAACATCGTTAGTGCCTGCTATGGCAAGGCACCGTTTACAGCAGTGGTCTCTGATGCTTGTGCACTGATCTCACGCGATGCAGCCGGTGTCATCAGTAACGTCTTTAATAAGACGCTCAACTTGGCATTTACCAAGACCAACGGCACTGACGTGGAACTGGGCTATAAGTTTGCGTTGGCCAGCCTGTCGGATGGCCTCGGTGGTGATATGCAGTTGCGCTTGTTGGGCACGTATCTGGACAAGCTTGACACCAATAACGGCATTGTGACGGTGGATCGCGCTGGTGAGATTGGTAATTCGCGCTGGCGTTTGACGGCAACGGCCAATTACGTCAATGGCCGCTTCTCTGGCTATCTGCAGGGTCGCTATTTCGACAGTGCCAAAGTCGACAACACCTACAGTGCGACCGACATCTATGACAACAGCGTGCCCAGTGTGATTTATGCCAATGCCTCGGTGCAGTACGCATTTGGGGAACTCATGGGCAAGGGTTCGTTACAGGGTTTCCTCAGCATCAACAACCTGTTCGACAAAGCGCCGCCGTTAGTTACTTCGGCCAGCGTATCCCCCAGCCAGGCGCCCTTGGCCCCCGACTACGACAAGGTGGGTCGTTACTTCACTTTGGGCCTGCGGTACCGCCGCTGATCACAGGGATATACAGTCATGAAGCATTTGAAGCAAAAGCTACTGCTGCTAGGCCTTATGGCGAGTGTTGTGCCACTGGCTATAGCCCATCATTCCTTCGCTGCCTTTGATTTGACGCGGACGGTGACGGTGGAAGGCGAACTGACCGAAGTGCACTTTACCAATCCGCACAGCTGGTTCGAGCTCAAAGTAATCGATGCTAAAGGTGCCGAACAGCGCTGGGCAATCGAAGGCCTGAGTCCTCAGCAACTGGTGAGTAAAGGGCTCAAGCGCACGGCTATGAAGGTGGGCGACAAGGTGAGCATCACCGTAAACCCACTTCGAGATGGCGCAGTGGGCGGCAGCTTGGTCGCGGTAAAGCTGGCTGATGGCACAGTGATTAACGGCGGCCCCGGGCAATAGCCCGAGGTCGCTGCGGCCCGCTGCCGGCTCGACTCAGGGCTTGCCGATAGCCTGAGCAGAGTCTAGGCGTGCCCGCAATATGCGGGCCCACAGGATGGCTGTGCGTCGCGCCTCCATCTCGTTGATCAGGCTGTTGGTCAGCATTAACTGGCCGGTGCCGCGACTTTCTTCTCGATCCACGACGCGAGCAATGATCGAGCCGCTCTCCGAGTCATACAGCGCAGCAACCAGTGTCATTTCGCCGGCCGAGATCACGTAGGTATGCGTCAGAGTTGCTTCGCGACTTTCCGGCGCGTTGACATACAAATCGACGATGTCGGCCTTGACGCGCAACACATCTGGGCCTGGGGCATTAACCACTTGATAGCGGCTCT
Organism: Pseudomonadota bacterium; assembly: GCA_947449495.1. GTDB lineage: Bacteria > Pseudomonadota > Gammaproteobacteria > Steroidobacterales > Steroidobacteraceae > ZC4RG30. Next base: position 51,461 of record CANFSB010000009.1, on the reverse strand, counting down.
TGGTCTGCAGCTCCCGCGTAAATTCTTCGCGCACGAGTTTTGCCACACTCGTGCGGATCGCCTCGCGATCTTTAATGTCCAGCGGAAAAGTGGAGCCGGTGCGGTTGGGCTTCCAATCCTTGCGGAAAGAGACGTCGACCGTATCGATCATTACTTTGCGATAGGCAGCAAGGGTTGCACCCGGTGCCGCGTAGGCTTGATCAATGCCCTTGATCTTGATCTGTACCAAGCCATCGTGGCTGGCCTGCACTTTGATGTCGGGTATCGCTGCGCTGCATAGCGCCAATGGTGCTGTAGCCAAAGCGATCAACAGGCTGGCCAGAGATGCCTTGCGTCGCAATACGCCGCGGCCAGGTGGGCAGGTGGTAAGCATGGTGGATTCCCCTTTTTGAATGCGACCGTATGGCACAGAGAACTAGCCTAGGTGGCAACCGGTGCCAGATGCAAAGGTATTTGACAGTACCAACGCCCGCTTAAAAATAGGGGCCGGGAGAGCATCTGCCCTGCCGGCCCCGAGGCTTGGCGGAGGATCAGCCGCCGAGGGATTCAGACAACCGCCTAACCGCTGCGGGTTATGCTGGCTTGGCTACTTGCTGGCACCATGGCTGGACAATGGCCGAGTCCCTGAGATCGTCGCATCCGTAGTTGTCGCAAGCAGATAACGCTTTTTTGGTGGGGGTCCATGCAAAAGTTACTCAAAGCCTTGCACGTTCTGGGGTCCGCAGGAGTGCTCGGCGCATTGGTGGCCTGCTTGGTACTCGATGCCCGCGCCGCCACAGCAGATCCTGCCGCGACTGCCGTGCTGCGTTCGGATATCGCGATGCTGGTGCGCGCGTTGTTGGTGCCGTCGCTTGGGCTGGCGCTGTTCAGTGGATTGCTTGCTACGGCAATCAATAGCCTCTATCACGAGGCGCGCTGGGTGTGGCTCAAAGCCGGCCTTGGCTTGGCAATTTTTGAAGGTACGTTGTTCAGTGTGGGCGCTGGCGCGCGTCGTGCTGCAGAGTTGGCCGCCGCGGCTGCCGCTGGTCAAGTGGTGAGCGTAGAGCTGCAGCAGGTGCTGCGTACCCAGACACGGGGCCTGTGGTTACTGGGGCTGGTGGCTGTCGCCAGCACGCTGCTTGCAGTCTGGCGCCCGCGCTTGCGTCGATCGGTCGTTTCTTCCGGAGGCAGTGCATGACGGACATCCACGTTGAACAGCATCTGGGCTATCAGACGTTGATGCTCAATCGGCCTGCTAAGCGCAATGCTTTGCACGACCCGATGTACGACGCGCTGCGTCTCGCGTTGGAACACGGCGAGGCGGATGACGCGACCTGCGCCCACGTGCTCATCGGTCATCCGGGAGTGTTCACCGCAGGCAACGACATCAGCGAGTTCGTTGCCAAAGACTGGCAGACCACTGCGGTGCAGCCAGTGGTGAGCTTCCTGCGGTGTGTGGCGCAACTGCGCAAGCCGCTGTTGGCCGGTGTTGATGGCCTGTGCATCGGCATTGGCACCACCTTACTGTTGCACTGCGACTATGTCGTGGCATCGCCACGCAGCGTGTTTCGTACGCCGTTTGTTGATCTAGGTCTGGTTCCCGAAGCAGCCTCGTCGCTGCTGGCGCCGCGGCTGATGGGTCATGCCCGGGCCTTCGAGTTGCTGTGTCTGGGTGCAAGCTTTGATGCACCCAAGGCGCTGCAAGCGGGCTTGGTCAATGCGGTAGTCGCTGAGGGTGAAGTGCTGGCCAGCATCGTCAACGTGGCCGAGGCATTGGCTACCAAACCGCCGCAGGCACTGGCTTTGGCGCGGCGCTTGCTTCGCGGAGATCCGGCGCAGGTGTTGGCACGTATCGATGAAGAGGCAGCGTTGTTTGCCCAGCAGTTGAGTTCGCCCGAAGCGCGGCAGTTCTTTCAGCGCTTCTTAGGCCGCAGTGGCGCGCCGTCATGACTTCCGCAGCACAGATGTTCACGGCAGCGAGCCTCAAGGCCAGTTTGCGTTTACCGGTGATTGCGGCCCCCATGTTTATCGTATCGGGGCCGGAGTTGGTCATTGCCCAATGTAAGGCTGGCATTGTTGGTAGCTTCCCTGCGCTTAATGCCCGGCCTCAGTCGCAGCTGGATGAATGGTTGCAGCAGATCAGCGAAGAGCTAACTGCGCACGACCAGGCCAATCCGCAGTCACCGGCAGCGCCATTTGCCGTCAATCAAATCGTGCACCGCAGCAACGACCGTCTCGAAAAAGACTTGGAGACCTGCCTGCGTCGTGGCGTGCGTTTGATGATCACCTCGCTCGGCGCACGTACGGATGTCTATGACGCGTGTCGGGCGGCAGGCACGTTGGTATTGCACGATGTCATCTCTGACCGCTTCGCCCACAAGGCCATCGAGAAGGGGGCAGGAGGCTTGATCGCAGTGGCGGCAGGTGCCGGTGGTCATGCCGGTCGCCAATCGCCGTTTGCGTTGCTGCAAGAGATCCGCAGTTGGTACGCCGGGCCGCTAGCATTGGCTGGAGCCATTGCCACCGGACGGGCGGTGTTGGCTGCCCAAGTGTTGGGGGCAGACTTCGCCTATTGCGGTTCGATGTTTATCGCTGCACAGGAGGCGCGAGCCAGCGCCGCCTATAAGCAGGGCGTGGTGGATGCGACCGCAGAGGATGTCGTATACACGCGCGCTATTACTGGTGTGCACGGCAACTACCTGCGCCCTTCCTTGGTTGCAGCCGGGCTCGACCCGGATCAGTTGGAGCATCAGGACCCGCCTTCGATGGACTTTGCCAGTGCGGCCACCGGTGCCAAGGCCTGGAAAGACATTTGGGGGGCAGGTCAGGGGGTCGGTGCAGTTGCGGCCGTTGAGCCCGTGGCTACACAGGTGATGCGCCTGAGCAACGAATATGCGGCCGCGAGAAGTGCCCTGGGCTGACTTGGGGGACTGGGATGCACAGCCATTCCGGTCTAGGATCCGGAAATGAAAAATCATTTCGGATTGATTGGGGTCAGCGCACTCATAGCCATCGCTGCATGGGCGGGCGCGGCGGGCGCGGCGGGCGTCAAGGGCACGCCGGGCGATGCGGATCGTAAGTTCGCGCAACTGGAAACCGTATTGCCGACGCCGGGTGAAACGCGCTCAGCCTCGGGTGCACCGGGTGCACGCTATTGGCAGCAGCGCGCCGACTACCGCATCAAAGTGTCGCTAGACGAGAGCAAGCACAGGCTCACCGGCTCGGCGGTGATCAGCTACACCAATCGCTCGCCCGATACGCTGACCTATATCTGGTTACAGCTGGATCAGAACACCTTCAAAGATGGATCTGTGTCCCGACTCACCGAGACCACACAAACCACCGGTGCACGCGGTGGTGCAGCCGGTGCCGGTGACAGCGTCAGCTATGGCGCGCTGCGTCGTCAGCAGGCCTTTCAAGACACGCCCTTCGGCGTGGAGCTCGGTGATGTCACCAGCAACGGTCGTAAGCTGCATACAGCCATCAGTGACACGATGGCCCGTGTGGATTTAGAGACGCCTCTGCGTTCGGGTCAAACCATTGCGCTGCAGATGAACTGGTCGTTCAACATCATCAACGAGGCCGCGATCGGTGGTCGCAGCGGCTACGAACACTTCCCCGACAACAACACCTACCTGTACTTCATCGCGCAATGGTTCCCGCGTCTGGTGGCCTATACCGATTACACGGGCTGGCAACACAAGCAGTTCCTCGGGCGCGGCGAGTTCACGCTTGAGTTCGGTGACTATGAAGTTGAGATCACTGTGCCGTCTGATCACGTGGTGTCGTCAACTGGCGTGCTGCAGAACGCTGACGCAGTGCTCACCGCCGAGCAGCGTGCGCGGCTCAAAAAAGCCGAAACCGCTACTGCGCCGGTATTCGTTGTAACGCCAGCGGAGGCTTTGGCTGCAGAGAAGGGCAAGCCCTCCGGTACGCGCACCTGGCGCTTCAAGGCACAGAACGTGCGCGACTTTGCTTGGGCCAGCTCGCGCAAGTTCATTTGGGATGCGATGGGTTATAAGCAAGCCGATGCGCAGGCGCCCAAGGTGCTGGCGATGTCGTTCTATCCCAACGAAGCCGAGCCGGTGTGGTCGCGTTATTCAACGCAGGCTGTTATTCACACACTGGAAAGCTATTCCAAGCTGTCCTTCCCTTATCCCTATCCCACTGCCCAATCGGTCAATACGTGGGATCGCGGCGGCATGGAATATCCGATGCTGTCCTTTAATGGCTACCGGCCCAGCAAGGATGAGAAGTCGGGCAAGGTCACTTATTCCAGCGACGTCAAATACGGTCTGATTGGTGTGGTGATCCACGAGGTGGGCCACAACTACTTCCCGATGATCGTCAATTCTGATGAACGCCAGTGGACGTGGATGGACGAGGGTCTCAATACCTTCCTGGAATATCAGGCCGAGCTTGCCTGGGAAGACAAGTTCCCTGCCTTTGGCAACAAGACCAACGTACTCGACTTCATTCCTGACTACATGAAGTCAGCCAATCAAGTGCCGATCATGACTAACTCCGAATCGGTCGTGCAGTTTGGTCCTAATGGCTACACCAAGCCCACTGCTGCCTTGACGGTGCTACGTGAGACCGTCATGGGTCGTGAGTTGTTTGATCATGCGTTTCGCGAGTACGCCAACCGCTGGAAGTTCAAGCGCCCGACGCCAGCAGACTTCTTCCGTACGATGGAAGATGCCTCGGGCGTGGATCTGGACTGGTTCTGGCGTGGTTGGTTTTATGGCACCGACTATGTCGATGTGGATGTCGCGGCAGTGCGTGAGTACCAGCTCTCGAGCCAAGATCCTGATAAAGAATTCCCGCTCGCGCGTGAGCGATTTGAGCAGAAATATCCGCGCGCTCTGGGCGAAGAGCGTGCCCGTACGCAAGACGGTCCGAGCAAGGTTGAGCGAGATCCGTCTCTCAAAGACTTTTATAACGAGAATGATGAGTTCACGGTCACCAATAAGGACCGTAACGAGTACAAGGATTTTAGAGAGAAGCTCAAGCCTTGGGAGCGTGAGGCACTGGATCGCGCGCTTAAAGCCAACGAGTATTTCTACTTCGTAGACTTCCATAACATGGGTGGCTTGGTCACACCCTTGCCGTTGACCTTGCACTTTGCTGATGGCAGCAGCGAATCGTACATGGTGCCTGCCGAGGTGTGGCGCTATGACGCCTCGGCGGTATCGCAGTTGATCGTGCGTCCCAAGCGGGTGGTTGCGGTAGAGGTCGATGCTCGCCATCAAACCGGTGATGCCGATTTTACCAACAACATTTTTCCGCGACGCATCACGCCGACCAAGCTTGAGGTGTTCAAGGGCAAGTCGCGCGATCGCAACTTGATGCTGGACATGATGACCGAGATTAAGTCCGACAAGGCTGCGCCCAAGGATGACGGTGCTGCGGCGCCGCTGAAGCCCATTCAGTGACAGCTCCTGTGCAAAGTCGCCGTCAGGCGCTGAGACGTTTTGGCGCCTGTGCCGTGGCCCCGCTGGCAACAGGTGTAGCTCTGCTGCTGCCAAGTCCGGCACTGGCGCATCGTGCTCATGTGTTGTTCACGCGCTTGAGCCACAACTCACAGGCTGGCACCTGGGAGTTGGCACACTATCTTCACTATCACGACATGCTGGAGCTGTTGGCGCTGCGTACACCACAGGTGCGCATCGAACCTTCTTCTGTTGAGGGCCGGGCTCGGATAGCGCTGGAGGTGGAGCGGCAGGTGAGTCTGCTGGCACCGGATCTGGGTGTGCTGCCAGTGCGGACCATCGGTGCAGAGACTGATGGCGATAACGTGGTGGTATACCGCGAAGTGCCAGCGCCCAAGGTTGCCGGACGCTATGACGTGTTATCGATGTTATTGCTGGATGTGTACCCGGACCAGGTACACAACGTTTACGTGGCCTTTGATGCTACGCCGCGGCTGTTGGCGCTGGATGCAAGTCACCAACGCGGCGCATTTGACTGGCGGGGCTAAGAGTCAGCCCCGCCAAGCCTGCCTTTACTTGCTGGCAGGCACGCCCGGATAGGGAATGCCCAGCTGCTCCAGGTAGCTGTTGTACTTCTTCGGGTCGTAATAGAACTTCTGCATCTTCGGACGCATTTGATCCATCAGTTCCTTGTTGAGGTGCACGCCCGGGGAGTCCTCGGCGGTCAGCACAGGTGTGTACTTGACGTCCTTAGTCTGCACGTTATTGAAGTAGTCCTTGGCGTCAGCCAACAGCTTCGGTGTGGTCATGAGGTCGAGCACGGTCATGGCTACTGCCTTGGCACCGGCCACTGCACCTTTGTGCGCGATCGGCGTAGTCATGGCCATGGCTGAGGTGACGTGGTGACCGGCCACATTGGGAATGTTGGACGGGTAGCGGATGGTGATAGTGGGCACCGACCACATGATGTCACCGATGTCATCAGAGCCGCCGCTGCCGCCGTTGCCGGTGGGTGCGCGCAGCGGTGTGACTTCGGTGGCCAAGGGCTTGAGCTCATTGGCGCCGGGCCGGCTGAAATCGACGACGCGATTGGCTTCGCCGACCATGCGCGCAAACGCCACATCGTCCGCGCTCCACTTGGGCATGCCGACGGCCTTGATGTTCTCGAAGGCGGCCTCGGCCATCGGCTTGTTGCCGTAGTTGGGCGCGGCATAACCGAGCACCCGGCGCGTTACCTTGGTTTCGGTAGCCATGGCTGCAGCTTCAGAGATGGTATTGCCGGTCTGGTACAGGTTCTTGATCGATTCGAAGTCCTGCTCGCGGAAGTAGTACCAGACTGAGGCGACGTCGGGCACCACGTTGGGTTGGCCGCCGCCGTTGGTGATGACATAGTGCGAACGCTGCGTAATAGGCAGATGCTCGCGGCGCATGTTCCAAGCCATGTTCATGACTTCAACGGCATCCAGCGCACTGCGACCCAGCCAGGGTGCGGCACCAGCATGCGCTGAGCGGCCACGGAAGGTGTATTCCACCGATACCAGACCTGTGTTGCCACCCGGGCCGTAGCCTGTGCTGAAGTCGCTGCTGACGTGGGTGAAGATGGTCGCGTCGACGTTCTTGAACAAGCCGTCGCGCACATAAAACGCCTTGGTGGCCAGCAGTTCTTCTGCCACGCCAGGCCAGACCATCAAACGGCCCTTGATGCCATTCTTTTCCATGACTTCTTTGGTGGACAGTGCGGCGGCGACGATCAGCGGCATGCCTGAGTTGTGGCCTTCGCCATGGCCGGGAGCGCCAGCGACCATGGGCTTGACGTCTTTGATGCCCGGATATTGCGACAGGCCCAGCAGTGCATCGATGTCGCTGCCAAGGGCAATCACGGGGCCGCTGTCGCCCCAGGTGGCCGTCCATGCTGTGGGGATGCCTGCGACGCCACGCGTGATCTTGAAGCCGTTCTTTTCGAGGATGCCGGTGATGTACTCCGACGTCTTGAACTCCTGAAAGCCCGGTTCTGCAAAGCTGAATACGGTGTCGACCATTTCCTGTACGAGTTTGGCGCGCTTGTCGATGCCAGCCGCAACGGCCTGCTTGAGTTCGGGCGAGGCCTGCGCCTGCGCTGTGGGAACGTAGGCCTGAAGCAGTGCCGCAACCGTGAAGGCGACGAGTGTGGCGGGGGCTTTGCCGAAGGGCGTGGTCATGCGTGTATCTCCCTGCGTGGACGTGTAAGCATGGGGTGTCGCGCCGTTGGCGCAACAGGCCATGCCCGATCGAGCATAACCAATGAGCGGGGTTCGTAAAGCGCCAAGCGCAGTAAAAATGGCTTTTTTTACGGGCTTTTTGATTGGCTTTAGCAACCGGTTTGAGGGTGAAACGGTAGCGCAGCACAACACGCCAGCCCAGGGCGGCAAGTGGTTAAGTTCCCGCTGCACAGCGTGGCCGTCCACGGCATGATCAGCAGGTGATGAACGACGCTGCAATACCGGCTATCCGTGTTGAGAACCTGCGCTTTGCATGGCCGGGTCAATCGCCCGTGCTGGATATTGCTGCCTTGCAAGTGCAGCGCGGTGAGCGGCTTTTTTTGCAAGGGGCCAGTGGCAGCGGCAAGAGCACGCTATTGGGCCTGATAGGCGGTGTGCTTGAAGCCAGTGCCGGCCACCTCGATATCTTAGGTCAGCCTTTGCAGCAACTGAGTCGTGCGCAGCGCGATCGCTTTCGGGCCGCGCATATTGGCTTTGTGTTCCAGATGTTCAATCTATTGCCGTATTTGTCGGTGCTAGACAATGTGCTTCTGCCGCTGCGCTTTTCGCCGCAGCGCTGTGCGCAAGTTGCAAATATGGGCACTACCGAACCTATGCAGGCCCAGCATCTACTCGCTGCGTTGGGTTTGGCAGATGCGTCGCTGCTGTCGCGTACCCCTGCACAGTTGAGCCAAGGTCAGCAGCAGCGGGTTGCTGTGGCCCGGGCGCTGATCGGCCGACCTCCGGTGCTAATTGCAGATGAGCCGACCTCTGCGCTCGACACCGATGCTCGATCGGCGTTCTTGCAGCTGCTTCTGCACGAATGCTCCGCCGCCGGCACCACCCTAGTGTTTGTCAGTCACGATCGCAGTTTGGCGCCGCTGTTTGATCGTGTGGTGTCGCTGGCCGAGATCAACCGGGTGGCCAGTTCATGATCGTTCTGCGTTTGGCACTGCTGAGTTTATGGAATCGCCGTGGCACGGTGCTGCTGACCGTGCTGGGCATTGCGGTCAGCGTGGCCTTGTTGTTGGGTGTCAACACAGTGCGCAGTGACTTGCGTACAGGCTTTGCCAACACTATCAGCGATGCGGATTTGATTGTCGGTGCTCGTAGTGGTCCGGTGAATCTGCTGTTGTATTCGGTGTTTCATCTTGGCGATGCCACTGCCGACGTGTCGTGGCAAACCTACAGCAAAGTGGCAGCTCATCCGCAGGTGGCCTGGACCATCCCCTTGGCACTGGGCGATTCGCATCGTGACTTTCGTGTGCTGGGCACGACTGGTGAATACTTCGCTCATTACAAATACGGTCAGCAACGGCCTTTAGCGTTTGCTGCGGGGCGTGCGTTTGACGGCGTAGCCGAGGCGGTGTTGGGCGCAGAGGTGGCGCGGGCGCTGGGCTACCAGCTGGGGCAGGCGCTGGTGCTCTCGCATGGTTTGGGTGAGGGTGACATTACGCTCCATGAGGGGCATCCGGTGGTGGTGGTGGGCATCCTGCGCCGCACCGGTACACCGGTAGATCGCACCGTGCACGTCTCACTGCAGGCCATCGAAGCGATGCACGCCGGGCCCGGTGCAAGCTTGGAGCCGGAGTCGATCACGGCATTTGTGGTGGGTCTGCGAGATCGCGTTGCAGCGTTTCAGATTCAGCGCGACATCAACGCTTGGCGAGGCGAGGCACTGCTGGCGATCATGCCCGGCGTGACGTTGCAGCAACTGTGGCAGGTGGTGGGCTTGGTCGAGACTGCGCTCTATGTAGTATCAGGTTTTGTGGTGTTCGCCGGCTTGCTCGGCTTGCTTACCGCTTTGCTGACCAGCCTCAATGAGCGCCGTCGTGAGATGGCTATCCTGCGCAGCGTTGGCGCTCGACCCGCGCATATTGCGGTGCTGCTGATGAGTGAAGCTGGGTTGACTGGATTTGGTGGGGTACTGCTGGGTATCAGCTTGTTGCACGGTGGGTTAAGGCTGGCTGCCCCGTTGCTCGAGCAGCGTTTTGGTATTGCCTTGGCCGGCGAGGGCGCGGGGACTGTCGAGTTGGCTCTGGCTGTTGCTGTGGTACTGGCTTCAGTGCTTATAGGTGCCGTGCCTGCCTGGCGCGCCTATCGCAATACGCTAGCCGATGGTCTCACCTTGCGCGTATGACATCTGTTGCAGGCAGAGTGACCGGAGTCGATGCATGAAATGGTCTAAGACAAGTTGGTTGTTGCTGTTGCTGCAAGGCGTTGCGCTTGCAGCCTCTGGCACTGCGCCCGGCAAGCCGCAGGCTCTGCAATGGACAGACTTACTCAGTGAGCAGGAACAGGTCAAAGGTTTGCCGCCCCCGTTGCCTGCTAATCACAACTTTCTCGATGAGGCGCCAGGGCAAGCCCTGGCTCAGCAGTTGTCGTTTACGCCCAACCCGTCTATGGAGGGCAAGCTGATTAAACTGCCTGGCTATGTTGTGCCTATCAGTCAGGACGACAAGGGGCGGGTGACGGAGTTCTTTTTGGTGCCGTATTACGGTGCTTGCATCCACCTGCCGCCACCACCGCCCAATCAAGTGGTGTATTCAATACCGGCGCAACCGTTTGCGATCAAGTCATTGACCACGCCCTACTGGGTCAGTGGTCCTATGAAGATTGGCAGCAAGACCACGCGTTTGGGGGCTGCGGCCTATACGGTTGCAGGCAGCACGATTGAGCCCTACAAGAACTGACGCGGTGAGCGCGGATCAGAGGCTGCGATGCAGTGCGATGGCATGGCCCGGGTTGTCGCCCACCAGCAATTGAGCGTCTTGCTCTGGCGGCAGTAGCTGCACGCTGCCATCGGTGTCGGGGGTCAACACACGGTCCGCACCTTGAGCGTCTATCAAGGTCACCGCATGTGCCGTATCCATGCTCAGCACGATACGGCCGGTGCTGCGGGCTTCCAGTCGGCAGATCACGCCGCGGCCGGTCAACGTGACGCTGGTGCCCAGCACGGATGCCAGGCGGGACGAGCGACGATCGCTGCGCGGCGTAGCGTCGTTTGAGTCGCGTTGGCTGCAGCGGCGCTCGGCAATACGCCGCTCCAGCTGGGCCGGAAATGCGCTGACGCTCGGCGCGGCACCGGTCTGCAAGTCGTGACGCGCCGGGTGGGCAGACGGGCTGGCTAGAATGTCTTCGATGAGACGTTGCAACTCGCCAATGCGCTGTGTGACACGCGCGCTGACTTGTGCGGTTCGGTCCAGTACGGCGTGCATCCCCGCCAGATCGTCGCGACGGCGCAATTTGATGGCACTTTGCACTTGCTCGCGCAGTCCTGCCGTGGACTGTTCGTAATCGCGCTTTTGTTCCAGCAAGGCCAGAAAGTGCTGCTGTAATTGTTCGGCTTGGCTGTTGGACAGGCGCTCTGACAACGCATCGAACATCGCTGCGGCTTCGGTCGCGCGTGTTGTGGTGTCGCTGGCGCTGAGGCCGAACTGCACATGCTCTACCTGCAGCCGCAGTGCTGCTCCGCTGCCAAGCACCATAACGGTGCCCAGCAGTTGGCGCGGTGGCGGTTGTTCGGGGGGCGCTGACATTGGCTCAGTATCAGCTCACCTTGATCATCTTCATGGCAGAGGTGATCAACGCAGATACTTCCGTCATGTTTGATGGCACCACCAGTGTGGTATTCGCATTAGCGGCCACGCGTGAATAGGCTTCCACGGCCTTCTCGGCAACTTTGAGTTGCACGGCGTCGCTGCCGCCGGGCTGGCGGATCGCCGCGGCAATTCGCTCGATGGCCGCTGCAGTGGCCTCTGCCACAGCGGTGATCGCTGCGGCTTCGCCCTGCGAATTGTTGATGGCGGCCTGCTTCTCGCCCTCGGAGCGCGCAATGAACGCTTCGCGCTCACCGGTGGCGATGTTGATCTGTTCCTGGCGGCGACCCTCTGAAGCGGCGATTAATGCGCGCTTCTCACGTTCCGCAGTGATCTGTCGCTGCATGGCATGCAGAATTTCTTTGGGTGGGGTGAGATCTTTGATCTCGTAGCGCAGCACTTTGACGCCCCAGTTGAGCGCTGCCTCGTCGATGGCCTGCACAACCTGTGCATTGATGATGTCGCGTTCTTCAAAGGTCTTGTCCAGCTCCAGCTTGCCTATCACTGAACGCAGTGAGGTCTGTGCCAGCTGCGTGATGGCCACCACATAGTTGCTCGAGCCATAGCTGGCGCGCATTGCATCTGTGACTTGGAAGTAGAGGATGCCGTCGACCTGCAATTGCGTGTTGTCGCGTGTGATGCAAATCTGACTGGGAATATCCAAAGGGATTTCCTTGAGGATGTGCTTTTGTGCGATGCGGTCAATGAACGGCAGCACGAAGCTCAAGCCTGGCGTGAGCGTGCCGTTGTACTTGCCCAGCCGCTCAACCACCCATGCATGCTGCTGCGGCACGACTTTGACGGTCTGGGTTACAAAGATGATGGCCAGTACGACCAGTACGATGGCGATTTCCATGGCAAAACCTCTGTTGGTTGACGGGTGCCTGAATTTAGGCGGGTTGAACGATGAGTCGATTACCTTCCACACCGACAATCCGCTGCGACCCTGAGGTGGCACTGTGGCCTGCCGCCAGTGCAACCTGCCACTGGGCACCACGGTAGTGGGTTGTGGCGGTGTTGTCCGTCGACCAGTTCTCTACATGCACGGTTTCACCCAGATCTAGGTGCACATCGCGGTTGGAATTGGCAGGTTGGCGGTCAGGATGGCGACTGCGCCAGGTGCGCCAGGCCAAGGTGGCTCCGGCGCTTATCAATGCGCTGATAATCAATTGTGCAATAACTCCCGCGCCCAAAATCGCTGCCAGTCCGGCTGCAGCCAAGCCTGTTGAAACCATCAGTAGATAGAACGTGCCGGTCAGCAGTTCGGCGGCGATCAGCACGCCTGCTGCAACCCACCAAAGTGTGGCTGTGTTCATAGAAACTCCACAGGTTGATCGAGGCAGTTGAGTGTACGCCGAAGCATTCGGACCGGCGTAGAGTCTGGAATCATTACCTGCTCTTAAGCGCTAGGTGCGATTGCTATGGTGTGCGCATGAACAACCCGGCACGTTTGTGGGCTGCTGCTTTGGCCGCGGCGGCTGTGCCCGCCGCTGTAGTGTTTGGTGCCCAGCGCCCGGGAATCAATATTGGCCTGAGTCTGTTGGTGATCGTGCTGGCGACCTGGCTGTCTGAGCAGCGCTTGCAGCGCAGCTTATGGCGTGCCGTGCCGTTCGTGGACTGGATGGCACTGACACTTGCCTCGGTCAGCGCCGTCAGCAGTAACCCCGTGGTGTTGGTGTTGTCACTGTTGGCGCTGGGTTGGTGTTGCGCGCTGTCGGTCCTGCATCGTGCCGGTTGGCGCGGTGCGGCACTTCACCCGTTCTGGCTGGCGTTGGCTCCACTGCGTGCTTTGGGGCTGGTGGCTAGCGGTACGCGGGATGCGGCTCTCGGTGCCATCAGTCAACTGCGGGCTGAGCGGCATCTGCCGGTGCTGCGCGGTGTGCTGTTTGCAGTACCACTGGTGCTGGTGTTCTTCCTGTTGCTGGCTGAAGCCGACACTACATTTGAGACTTTGCGCTCCCAGTTGAGCGCTGCGTTGCAGGATCTATCGTTCCTGCCGCGCCTGCTGTTCTGGTTGGTGATGTCCTTGTTGATGGCAGGTGTCTTGGCCATTGCCTCGCGGGATCCGGTGCCGCAGCGCGAGCCTGCTGTGGCGGCTGATATTGCGGGGACCCGCACGGCAACGGAGCGGCTCATCGTTCTGGGTTCTGTGGTTGCGCTGTTTGCTGTGTTTCTCGTGCTCCAGGTGGGCACGCTGTTTGGCAATCCCGGTGCCATTGCCGGTAGCGGCATCACCTATGCACAGGCCGTGCATCGCGGCTTTGGTCAGCTGATCGTGGTGGTCAGTGTGTCTGCTGCGCTGCTGCTGGTACTCGATCGCAGGGCGTTGCGAGGTGCTGCAGAAGGGCGTGTGCGCGCTGTCTCTGCAGTGCTGCTGGGTCAGTGTCTGTTGCTGCTGCTGTCGGCCTGGCAGCGTTTGGCGGCTTATGAAGAGGCCTATGGCTGGACGGTGCAGCGTGTGTGCGTGCAGCTGTGCATCATCGCCATTGCCGCGGCCTTGCTGGTGCTGCTGCGAGAATTGATGTTGCGGATGTTGCTGCGTCGCGCGCTGCGACGCATCACCACAGTGATGGCGCTGATGGCGCTGGTGCTGTGCTTTTGGAATATCCCGGCCTGGGTGGTGGATGCGAACCTGGATCGCTCCGCCCGCGGTCATGAAGTCGATTGGCGATATCTGGTGGATGAGCTGCCACTGGATGCCGTGCCGGCACTGCAGCGGCAGTTGGCTAAGCTCGATGCCACACAGGGCAATTCGCTGCGCTGCCGGCTGCTACGGCAACCGCAGCTCAAGTCGCTACTGACAACGCCCGATCGCTGGTTTGAATGGAACTGGCGCCGCAGTCAGGCATTGGCTGCGGCACAGCGCCTGACGAGAGAAGCCGGTGAGGGCTGTGCCGCCACTACCGGTGGCGAATGACCATCGTTTGATACGCCGGACCCTCGGAAAAGGCCGGTCACGATGGTCGGGGTGACAGGATTTGAACCTGCGACACCTACGTCCCGAACGTAGTGCTCTACCAGGCTGAGCTACACCCCGAATCTGGAGGCCGCGAAGTGTATGCCACACGGCCGCGGCCTTCAATCAAAGATGGCACTCAATTGCGCCATCGTGCGGCGATGGCCGCTGCTTCGTCTTGTGCAGACAGCGCTTCACCAACCTGACGCGCTACGACTGCTTGGCGAATGGCTTCCGGGAAGGGCGCCCCGGATTGGCGATAGCCATCTGGAGCACGGCCATCGCGCGGCCTCGGGTTACGGGCCAGCACTTCGATAACCCAGTCGCCGCGTTCACGACAGGCAAGGCCTGCTGGACCGCGCTGCGTGGCAAAGCTGCGGCACCAACCGCCAGTATTGCCGCGAAAGCTCATGCCAACGAAGGTGCCCATGGAGTCGGTGCCCTGCTGGCCGGTGGGCAGCGTGTCGAGGGCGGTCTCTAGCGCGGCGACGGCCACGACGCGACCGCCGTCGGACATCAGCGGCAGGGGCTGCGAACTGCTGAGAAACGGCGCACCCAGCAGCACACCCAGAACCAGCGCGGCCGCTACGGCACTGCTCTGACGCCAGGTCCAGCGCGCGCCGCCTGCTGTGGTGGGGCTCGGCGCGTTCACGGGATGCGGGTCAGCGGTCCCGGCCGACAGCCAAATGGGCCAACGCTGCCAGACCGTCGCGGCAGGGCGATGCCGGCAGGGCAGCCAGTGCTGCCACGGCGCGGTCGCTTTCGGCCAGGGCCCGTTCGCGGGTGTAGTCGATACCGCCGGTACGATCGATGCAGGCGATGATGTGCGCCAAGTCGGCCTCACCGCCGCGGGCTGCGGTGATCGCCTCACGGATGCGTGCGGCGTCGCTACCGCTGCTGTTACGCAGCGCATGGATCAACGGCAGCGTGGGCTTGCCTTCGGCCAGATCCTCACCCAGGTTCTTACCGCGCGTGGCGGGGTCTGAGCGGTAGTCCAGTACATCGTCAATAAGTTGGTAGGCAGCGCCCAAGTGGCGGCCATAGGTCGCCAGTGCCGCCTCCTGAGCCTCACTCCCCTCGCACAGTATTGCCGCCACCTGCGCACCTGCCTCAAATAGCCGTGCGGTCTTGCGGTAAATGACTTCGAGGTAGCGCTCTTCGGTGGTGTCTGGGTCCTGCGCGTTCATCAGCTGCAGCACCTCGCCCTCGGCGATGACATTGGTGGCGTCAGCCATGACTTCAATGACGCGCTGCGAGCCGGTGGCGGCCATGATCTGGAAGGCGCGCGAATAGACAAAATCGCCGACCAGCACGCTGGCTTCATTGCCAAACAGGCTGTTGGCAGTGGCGCGGCCGCGGCGCCGGTCGGAGTGGTCGACCACATCGTCGTGCAGCAGAGTGGCGGTGTGGATGAACTCGATGAAGGCGGCCGCTTCAAGATGCAGGCCGTGAGCCGGGGGCTTGCCACCAGCCACAGCATGGGCCGACAGCAGTACCACTAGCGGGCGCAGGCGCTTGCCGCCGGCGGCAATGATGTGCTCTGCGACCTGATCGACCAGCGGAACGGCGCTTTTGAGGCGCGACCGGATCACCGTGTCGACTGCCCGCCAGTCCGCGCCAACCAGGGCGCGAATCTCGTCCAATGTCATGCAGTACCCCTTCCCGAACTGCCCGCATCGTAGCAGCCCACAGGGGGGGCAAGGGAGTGCCGTCAGAACTGGACGAAAAGCCTCAGTGGGTGCTCGATCGCTGATTTGAAAGCGGCCAGCAAGCGGGCGCCAACTGCTCCGTCTATAGCGCGATGGTCACAAGAGAGGGTGACCGTCATTTGGCTGGCAAATCGTACGCCGCCGGTGTCTGTTTCTACCGCGACCCGTTGTGCGGCGCCGACAGCCAAAATCGCCGATTGCGGCGGATTGATAATGGCTGAAAACTCCTGAATGCCGAACATGCCCAAATTGGAGATGGCAATTGAACCGCCTTGGTATTCGGCAGGTTGCAATTTGCGCCCCCGGGCTCGATTGGCTAGCGCCTTGAGCTCGGCAGATACGGTCGTGACCGACTTGCTGCCCACGTCACGAATCACTGGAGTAACCAAACCGCCCTCGATAGCCACTGCAATGCCGATATCGGCCCGGCGAAGTTGCAGGATGCGGTCTTCTGCCCAAATGACGTTGGCTTCCGGTACTTGCTGTAACGCAACAGCCAGCGCCTTGATGATCAGGTCGGTGACAGAGAGTTTTTGACCCGCGGCTCTTTCGCTCAATGCTGCATTGGCATCTTCACGCAGTGTGTTGAGCGCATCGAGGAACACGGGCACCGTCAGATAAAAATGCGGAATCGTTTGCTTGGATTCGAGCAGACGACGTGCGATGGCTTTGCGCATCCCGTCCAGTGGCAGCACGTCATGCGGTACATCGGCATACAACGCGACGATGTCTGAGGCGGCAGCGCCACTGGCAAAGGCAGGCCTGGCGGAGGGTTTTGCGTTGGTTGCGGCAACATCGCGGGCAGTGATGCGACCCTTGGGTCCAGTGCCTTTGAGTTGACCCAGATCCACGCCGGCTAAGCTGGCCAGTCGTCGAGCCAGAGGTGTGATCGCTACTCCATCGGCGCGACGCCCAGGACCGTAATGCTCTCTGGGTGTTACAACAGCCTGATGGGGATCGAGCTGGCGCTGAACGCCCACAGCAGTCGCTGGCGCAATGATCGCACCAGCGGCAGGTAAGGGCGCTGCACTAGGCAGTGAGTCGCGCTGACCGGCAGTTGCGGTCTCTGTGATGATGGCTACCACCGTGCCCACAGCGACTACTACACCTTTCTGTACTCGTATATCTGTGAGTACGCCGGCGCAGGTCGCAGGTATTTCCATCGACGACTTGTCTGTTTCAATTTCAAACAGAGGATCGCCTGGCTGCACAGTGTCACCAACTGCCTTCACCCACAGTGAGACAGTGCCTTCGGTGACGGTTTCACCCAACTGCGGCATCAAGATGTCCATATGCGTGCTGCCTAGTTGGACAAGGTGCGCAACACCGTCTCGACGATGCGTGCAGAAGAGGGAATAACCAAGTCTTCCAGCACGTCTGCAGCCGGCAGTGGAATATGCGGTGTCGTGATGCGAACCAGCGGGCCATCGAGGTCGTAAAAGGCCTCGTCGGCGATGATCGACATGAGCTCCGCACCCCAGCCGCACAGACGAGGGTTTTCTTCGACCGTAAACACGCGGTGTGTACGGGCTACCGACGCCAAGATGGTCTGAGTGTCTAAGGGAACCAGCGAGCGAACGTCTATGACTTCGCAGTCGATGCCATGTTCAGCGTGCAAGCGATTGGCCGCCTCTAGCGCACGGGGGACCATCAGGGCCAGCGCCAGTATCGTTGCGTCTTTTCCATGGCGCAGAATCTTGGCGGTGCCCAGTGTGTCGACGATTTCGCCATCGGGGACTTCGCCCTTGGTGGCGTAGAGCGATTTGTGCTCCAGAAAAATGACCGGATCCGGGTCACGTACCGCAGCGGCCATCAGTCCGATGACGTCAACCGGACTGGAGGGCACAACGACCTTGAGACCGGGAATCATCATGCACCAGTTCTCAACGCTCTGGCTGTGCTGGGCACCAAAGCGGGCGCCACCGCCGTTACCCAGACGTACGACCAGCGGTGTCTTGACCTGGCCATTGGTCATGTAGCGGCTCTTGGGAAACTCGTTGGCAAAGTAGTCCCAGCAGACCGCCGCAAAGTCGGCAAACATGATCTCTGCGATGGGCTTAAGACCGGTCATGGCAGCACCCATGGCAGCGCCGAGTATCGCCTGCTCTGAGATGGGCGTGTCTCGCACACGTCGTGGACCGAACTGCTCGTACAGTCCAACTGTGGCCTTGAATACGCCGCCGGCTTTGGCGATGTCTTCGCCAATGAGCACAACGTCGGGATCACGAGCCATTTCTTGGGCGATGCCGCGGGCTACCGCGTCACGATAGGTTAGTTCCGCCACGCCCAGCCTCCATCCGCATAAACGTCGGTAAAGATGATGTCTGTCGAGGGAGGCGGTGCAGCCTTGCAGGCCACTGTTGCAGCCTCGATCTCGTCCTTGATTTCTTGCTCGATCGCGTTGAGCACCGTCTCGCTGACACCGAGATTGAGCAGCCTGGCACGGTACATCTTGATGGGATCGCGCTCTTTCCAACGCTCCAGTTCGCCCTCAGGGCGGTACTTGGCCGGGTCGGCGCGACTGTGACCAGAGTGTCTGTAGGTCATGGCCTCGATGAGCGAGGGGCCATCGCCACGTCTTGCGCGCTCGTAGGCGCTGCGTGCTGTACGCAGAACTTCGTCAGCATCATTGCCGTCAATGATGATGCGCTCTAGTCCGTAGGCCGCTGCACGGTCAGCGGCAGGGTGTTCCACGGCCGTGACATCCGCGATGGGCGTGTATTCCATGTACAGATTGTTTTCGCACACGAAAACCACCGGTAATTTCCAAATGGCAGCAAAGTTAAGCGCCTCATGGAACGCGCCAATGTTGGTGGTGCCGTCGCCGAAGAAGCACACGGAGACGTCGCTGTCGCCGCGATACTGGGCACGCCAAGCGGCGCCGCAGGCGATGGGCAGGTGTGCGCCGATGATGGCGTAAGAGCCCATGACGCCATGCTCGACCGAGGTCAGATGCATGGAGCCGCCCTTGCCGCGCATCAGTCCGTTATCACGCGACATGAGTTCGCCCAGTACTTTTTCAACTGGAACGCCACGTGCCAGCGTGTGCGCGTGACCGCGGTAAGTGCAGAAGCTCAGATCCCCTTTCTGCATTGCAACTGCGAAGCCGGCGGCGATGGCCTCTTGGCCCAGCGACAGGTGGCTGGTGCCTTTGACCAGATTCTGCAGAAAGAGATCGAAGGCGCGTTGCTCTGCTTCACGTAGGCGCACTTGCGTGCGATAGAGCTCAAGCCGAACTTCTGCGGAGATATCGTCAGGTGATATTTTTTTGCTCATACAGTTTCACAAGCTGAGGCTTAAGGTTGCAAGAAAGATGAATCGCTCAGTGGCTTAGGTTTGGCTGTTGTTTTCGCTGTGCAAGCTAAGCCCGGCAAAACTCGCCATCGTCTGCAGCATCGAGGCGAAGTCCAGTTCGCCATGACCCAAGCCGATGTGAGCTTGAACCAGTTCGCGAGTCGCTGCGGTGATCGGCAAGGGCAATTGCATGCCGTGGGCTAGTTGCAAACCCAAGTCGAGATCTTTGCGCAGCAGTGTGCTGGTAAACGTCGGCGTCCAGTCCAGATTGACCAAGCTGGGCGTTTTGTAGCGAGTGAACAAAGAGCCCATCACGCTGTTGTTCAGGAACTCCAGAAAAGCACTGCGCGGTACGCCGGCCTGCTGCGCCAGCAAGGTCGTCTCGTAAAGCGCCTGCGCGACGATGCCTAGCATGACGTTATGGGCGATCTTGCAGATGCGGGCCACGTCGCCTTCACCGGCATACGACACGCCCTTGGCTGCGATGATCTGCATATTGGGCTGCGCTTTTTCAAAGGCAGCTGCTGGTCCGGAGAGAATGGCGGACAGCTGCCCTGAGGCAACAACCTTGCCATTGCCGCTGACTGGCGCTGCGATGAATGCGATGCCCTTTGCGCTGAGCTTGCTGCGTATTGCTGCAGATTCTCCGAGGCCAATCGTTGAGCAGTCGACGATGACCGAAGGCTGCTGTGGGCCACTAAGCAGTCCCTGATCGCCAAACAGAACCGACTCCAGATCTGCAGCAGTCGCGAGGATGCAAAACACTACGTCGAGGCTTGCCAATTCGGCCACTGCTGAGGCGATGTGTGCCCCTTTGGTGGCCAGTGGTTCTGCTTTGCTACGTGTACGGTTCCAAATAGTGACCGGCACCTGAGCATCGAGCAGGCGCTCTGCCATCGGGTAGCCCATGCGCCCGGCGCCTATCCAGCCAACACGCTCCAGCTTTGTACTCATACGGGCTCCCTTCAATTTCTTAAAATATCGCTAAAGTTGATAAAAATACATAAAAAAAAGATAATTTTAGGGCTTAGGCTTCTTTCTCATCTTACGCCCTGCCTGGAGTGACTCTACGTCATGAAATACAACCGCCCCCACGTCACTGCCAACTACGGAACCATGGCCACGGATTGGGAGGGTGGCATCAATTACGAGCGCTTACGGCGCGAGCGACTGGGCCGCGCTCAAGCGGCGATCAAAGCTGCCGGTCTCGGTGGCGTTATCTGTTTCAACTTCGACAACATCCGCTATGTGACCGGTACTCACATCGGCGAATGGGCGCGCGACAAGTTCATGCGCTATACGCTGTGCCCTGTCGAGGGCCCCCCTTACCTGTGGGATCCGGCCGCGCCCTCCAAGCGCATCGCCTCGCCTTGGATTGCGGACAATGTGGCTGCGCCGATTTCAACGATGCAGGGTGCGCTGCGGCCATCCATGAAGGTTGAGAGCAGCTTTGCCAAACAGATTAAAAAAGCGCTCGTGCACTACGGCATCGACAAACAGCCGATCGGCATCGACATCATGGAATTGCC
Source organism: Pseudomonadota bacterium (assembly GCA_947449495.1). Classification (GTDB taxonomy): domain Bacteria; phylum Pseudomonadota; class Gammaproteobacteria; order Steroidobacterales; family Steroidobacteraceae; genus ZC4RG30. The sequence goes on along the minus strand of CANFSB010000009.1, from coordinate 30,726 downwards.
TATGTTGCGTGCGCTTGAGGCCGAGGGCATAGAGATCGTTGATGGCCAGCAAGCCTTGCTGGACGCGCGTGAGATCAAGACGCCCGATGAGATCGAGTTGCTCAAAGTGGCCTCTGCCATGGTCGATGCCACCTATGTCGATATCATCAAGGCAGTACGTCCCGGCACCCGTGAAAACGAGTTGGTAGCCATCGCCCATGACCGGCTATTTCGCTTGGGGTCAGAGCGTGTTGAATGCGTGAACTCCGTATCGGGATCGCGCGGACGTCCGCATTCGCACACCTTCTCGGATCGCATCATCCAACCCGGTGACATGGTGTTTCTTGACATCATGCATTCGTTCAACGGCTACCGGACTTGCTACTACCGTACTTTCATATGCGGCGAACCCAATCGCTATCAGATAGAAGCTTATGAAAAGGCGTCGAAGTGGATCAGTGCGTCTATCGACATGATCCGCCCCGGCGTCACGCCCGATGAAGTGGCGCAGGTGTGGCCGGATGCACAGGAGTTTGGCTACAAAGATGAGGCTGAGGCCTTCTTGTTGCAGTACGGCCATGGCGTGGGCTTGTCGCTGTGGGAACGTCCCATCTTCTCCAAGCGTTACAAAGGCCAGACTCAGCCGCTTAAGGAGGGCATGGTGTTTGCGCTGGAGACCTGGTGCGGCGCATCCGACGGCTCGGGCGCAGCGCGCATTGAAGAAGAGGTCGTGGTCACCAAGGATGGCTGTGAGATCATCACCAACTTCCCTTCAGACCGGCTGATCAGTTGCGGTCTGCCGGGTTGCGAGGTTTTCTAGAAAAGGTAGAACGCTCCCGTGCCCGATCACATCGACACTCGCGTACCGGTGACCTTGCTCACCGGTTTTCTGGGTAGTGGTAAGACGACACTGCTGTCCAGGGCGGTGCGACATGGCGGCATGGCGCGTACCGTTGTCATCATTAACGAGTTTGGTGAGGTCAGTCTCGATCATTCGCTGGTGGCGTCCAGCAATGACAACATCGTGGTCCTTGAAAACGGCTGCATGTGCTGCACCGTTCGCGGTGATTTGCTGGAAACACTTAGCGAACTGCATCGTGCGCGCACTGCCGGGAGAGTCGCGGCGTTTGAGCACGTGGTCATCGAGACCTCCGGTTTGGCAGATCCTGCCCCCATTCTTCAGGCCCTGTTGTCAGAGCCCTCGCTAGAGGCCCACTTCAAGCTGGCGCGGGTGGTCGCCACCTATGATGCGGTTAATGGTCCGGGGACTTTGTCGCGGCACGATGAAGCCGTTCGACAGTTGGCCATGGCGGATCATATCGTGGTCACCAAGCTTGATTTGCAATCTCAAACAGATGGTCTGGCTGTGGTGCGTGCGACCTTGCGCACTGTGAATCCTGCGGCTGTTATTGAGGCGGTGCCAGAGGACGATGCCGCGTTGCTGACGCTGTTGCATGCGGCCGGGCATGATCCTTTTTGCAGCAGTGAGCAGGCCTTGGCCTGGCTCAATGCCGAAGCCTATGGGTGTGATTCACACGACCATGACCACGATCACAGTTCGCATTCAGCGGCTGTCCATCTGCAGGACATCGCCTCGTTTTGCTTTGTGAAAGAGCAGCCGATGGAGCGCGAAGCCTTGCACCTGTTGCTTGCCGCACTGGAAAACAATCTGGGGCCCAACCTGCTGCGCGTCAAAGGCTTGGTTAACATTGCCGACGAGCCCGGTCGCCCGGCGCTGGTGCAGGGCGCTCAGCATCTGCTGCACAACCTCACTTGGCTCGACGCCTGGCCCGATGCCGATACGCGTACACGCGTGGTGTTCATCGCTCAAGGCATCGCCAGAGATGCCGTCATCGAGATGATAGAGCTGCTGGAACGCATTGCGTCCCGCACAGCCAAAGCAAGATTGAACGCGCCGCAGGTTGCGGCAAAAGTAACTCAGGTCGTGACGCTGTAAGGCATCACTACCAGCAGTGTGGCGGGCTCGGCAGTCGCATTGCGCAACAGTCGCTCTTCATTGGGTGCGATGCGGCAGGAATCCATCGGTGCGAGCTGGCGAATCTGCCCATCGACGTGAAGCTCCAGGTGGCCACTGAGCACCACATACACCTTTTCCAGAGGTGAGCTATCTGGACCGGCAAAGCCGCCTGGTTGCACGATGGAGTGGCCAACCCAGAAATGCTGCGGACCGCCGTTTTCAAAGCCCAGCAGGCGTACCGAATCCACACCGGTATGGTTGGGTGCCTGATAGGGCAGCGCTTCGCTCAATGATTTAAACAACATAGCGCTTAGTCCTGCTCAAGTCCGGCGGCGCGAAATTGCTCACGCGCCATGACAGACCAGTCGAGTTGGCTTTCGCCTCGGGCAATAGCTGCTTGCAGCCCCTGTTGCCAGATCTCTGCGCTGGGCAATCTAACGTCGACGGCTGCCGCAGCATCAATAGCCAAATTTGCATCCTTGAGTCCAATGACTGCCGACGCGCCCACACGGCCCCAGTCCTGTTTGGCAATCAGGTCGCCATAGGCTTGGTAGGCCGTGCAGTTGAACAGCCCGCCGACCAATACCTGATGGAAAACCACTGGATCGACTGCGTATTTGCGCACCATCGCCATACCTTCGCCCATGGCTTCGATGGCGCAGCCAAGCACAAAGTTGTTGGCGATCTTCATAGCGGTGGCCGCAAGGGGGTCATTACCGGCAGGAAACACGCGGTCACCCAAGGCAGCAAAGACAGGCTGTAGAGCTGTTGTCAGTTCCGGGTCGCCCCCGGGTACTAAGCCCAGTTTGCCGGTGGCAGCAAGGTCCGGGCGACCTAGGACGGGGCAGGCCACCAATTTCTGACCCGCCGCCTGATGAGCCGTAATCAGTTGGGCCACAGCGGCGACGCTATGGGTTCCGCAGACCATGTGGATCGACTTAGGCAACAACTGGTCGACCAGGCCGCCTGCGGCAGTGGTGGCCTCAAGCAGCGCTTCATCGCTGGGGAGCATGCTGATCAGAACATCGACGCTCTGTGCCAGCGCCCCGAGGCTGCTGGCTGCTGTTGCACCCTGTTCGACCATGCGCGCGCTCTGTCGCAGGTCCGGGTCAAAGACCTGCAGCGCAAAGCCGGCACGTAACAGTTGGCCAGCCATGCCGGAGCCCATGCGCCCCAAACCGATGAAGCCCAACTTCATTTGAGTTGGCTCTGAACCCATTCCAACTCCAACGTCACATAGTCAACGATGTCGCCGGTCTTAAGGTGTGCGGGCAGCACGTCCCAGGTATAGGTCTCGATTTCCAGTTGGCTGCTGAGCGGGTTGGCCTTGTGAAAGGCCAGTGCTTCGGCGATCGCAAAGCGTGTGGTCTTGAAGTGATCACCCAGTGATTCCAGAAACACCGGCACATGGTAGTGGGTGCGCCACTCACGATGACCGGTCGGATCTTTCTCAAAGGCCGCGAAGGCATCTTCGAGGTTGAGAAAGCGCGTCAGCTTGCCGTCCCGGCGTTCGATGGTTTGGGTCAGGTAGACGCTGTCTGACCACTTGCGCAGCTCTTCGACGGTTTCACGCGTCACGTTTGGCATTTGCATGGCTGCAGCTTCTTGCAACTTGAATACCGGAACGTCGTTATCCACGAGACTTTGCAGTGAGGCAGTGATGTCTTCGAACTCGACCGCTTGATGGCAGATGTCGTAAACGGTGCCGACATGCCGACGCAGTACGACCCTGGCTTCCTCTGAACTGATGCCAAGGTCCTTGCCCAGTGCCTGCAGCGACTGCGCTGATCGCAGCACCTTAGTAAAGAACTCAACGGTTTCGGCAGTGGTTTCCAGATAGCAATAGGGCTCTGGCTCGAGGGCCAGCGTAATCGTGCGTCCGGTACGCTCACGCAGCCGGTGCAGATGGGCTGCCATGCGTCGTACGTTGTGCGCATAGGCCTCAACGACCGAGGCATCGGTGACGCGCGGCTTGAATCCTAGCGGCGGACTCTGGATTGATGGGTTGACGAAGGGTGCGCCGACTTCTGCGAGGATGTCTGCGACATTCATCGAGTAGCGCAAGCGCTCTTCTGTGCGCCAATCCGGCTCGTAAACCTTTTCCTTAACGATTTGGTTCTTAAACGGGCCGAACACAAAGGCATTGACCGTGTACAGGTAGAGGTCATTGTCCGCCAGGAACGCCTTGAGCTTGTTGCGCTCTTCCGGCGAGTTGATCAGGGTTTCGGCTGATGAATTGGAAATGCGCAGCGACACGCCAAATGGCTTGTCTGGGCAGACCCGAGCCTTCACCTTGGGTACATAGTTGGTGAGGCTGGCCCACATTTCTTCCCACGTATCGCCAGGGTGCACCAGCGTCGAGTAGGTCAGATGTCCGTATTTGCCAAGATCCATGGTTATAAAACTCCGTTACTGGGTGCGGTCAGACGACCGACTCAAATGATTGCGATTGAGATGAGCGGACGATGGCGTCAGTGACGGCGACACCATGGATCATCTGGGCCGTGGAGATGGGATAGGGCTCTGCGCCAGAGACCGCACGGGCGAAAGCCTCCAGCTCCGCACAGTTGACGTCAAAGACCGGCACATCCAGCGACTGAGCCTCACCTTTGATGGGCTGCACGATGTAGCTGCCGAACAAGCCTGAGCGACGGTGCTGTGACGACTGACCTGCGACGTGCACGGTGCCGCCGAGCAAGGCCATGGCCTTGGAGCCGTAGACCTGGAAGCGGAACGTAGGCGCTGTGGCCATCATCGTCCCCAAGTACGCAGACATACCTGCCTTGGTTCGCAACAGCACCGAGGTGTTGTCGTCGTTGCCAGGTGGCACGGCGCGACGATTGCTGAGGCAAAAAACAGAGCTGATATCGCCAAACAGATCGATAAATCCATCGATGGCGTGAACGCCCATTGGGAACAGGCCGCCGCAGGGCGCCTGTTCACTGCTGCCGCGCCAAGCGTTCTTGGCCAGAGTCAGGCCGTTGGGTCCCGACATGGTGCACTCAGCATGCAGGATTACACCGAGCTCTTCGCTGGCGATGCGCTGTTTAAGGTCTTGCCAGGAAGGGTGAAACCGTCGGTTGTAGCCGAGTCCGAGAGTCAGCCCAGCTTTGTCCATAGCGGTGACGGATCGCAGCGCCTCGTCACGCGACATTGCAAAGGGCTTCTCGCAGAAAACATGTTTGCCTGCGGCCGCTGCGGCAAGGATTTGCTCGCAATGGGCGATTGGCGGTGTGGCCAGTACCACGCCTTCCACTTCCGGGTCATCGAGCATTGCTTGATAGCTCTCGCTGAGGCGTAGCCCATGCTTGCTTGCGAGCTGCTGGTCTTGTTCCGAGCGTGAACGCGTATAGGCCGCTACGAAGGAGAGTCCAGGGCTGTGCTCGACTGCGTCGACTAACGTGCCGCCCCACCAGCCCAGTCCTGCAATACCGAGTTTCATGTTTTCAAGCTCCTCATAAGGGGTGTGTGGCGGAAGTTAGATCTGCCCGCACTACTGGCTGGAATCTCTAAATTTGGGAAATTATAACTGTAAAGTCGATAAAAATAAGGTTTCCGGCGATGAGTTATGGCTTCGTGGGACTTTTGAATTATTCTGCTGCTTCATTTCCGCTAGGCACGACTGTGACCATAAACAGAACCAAGTCGACCGATCCGGCCGTTGAGGCCAAAAAAAGCTCTACGACTCTCAGTACTGTCGTGTATCGGGAATTGCGCGCGGAAGTGCTGTCTGGGCGCCTCAAGCCGGGCGTAAAACTGCGGGCTGAGGACTTGCGCAAGCGCTTCAACATCGCCAGCAGTCCCATCAGAGAAGCGCTGAACCGGCTGCTGTCCGAAGGTTTCGTAGCCCTGGAAGATCAGAAGGGCTTTCGCGTCGCACCGGTGAGCGAAAGTGACCTGCAGGAACTGGTGCTTGCTCGCTGCGCCATTGATGGAGCTGCCATCAGCGAGTCGATTCGTCGTTACGACGTGGCCTGGGAAGAGGGCCTGGTGCTGGCGCTGCATAGACTCTCCAGAGCCAGTCGTGTCGCTGACGAGAATTTGGCTGTCGCCGATACGAGTTGGGAAAGTCTGCACAGGGAATTTCATTGCGCTTTGGTGAGCGGCTGTGGCTCTCGCTGGACGCGGCGCATCTCTGAGCAGTTATTTGATGCCGCCGAGCGCTATCGATTACTTGCAGCCCAACAAATCTCTGAACGTAATGAGCTGGATGAGCACAAGGCGATCGTAGAGGCTTGCTTGTCCCGACGGTCTGTCGATGCAGTGAAGCTGCTGGAGAACCATTACGGCATGACGTTTGCCGTAATCATGAGTTCTCCAGCTGCCCCGGAGCAGCAGACAAGCTAAACAGCTGTGTCCTGTAATGGCTTTGAGTGCCAATTGCGGCGAATCGGTTTGAGTACTGCCAGAGCCAGTACTGCGGCAATGAAGTCCAAGCCACTGACGATATAAAACACGGGTGTCCACGAGCCGCTTTGCTCAAACACCAATGAAGCCAGCGGGCCGCCGAAGACCGAGGCCACACCAATTGAGACCATAAGGAAGCCTAGATTAGTCGCTTGGTGCTTGGGCCCGAACATGTCTGCTTGTGTGGCGGGGAACAGCGAGAAGATCTCGCCCCAGCCCAAGAAGACGACGGCAGACAACAGCACAAACAGCACCGGTTCGTGTCCGACCAACATCAACAGCACGATGGCAACCGCTTCCATGAAGAAAGCCACGGCCATGGTGTTCTCGCGGCCAATATGGTCCGAGATCCAACCGAACAAGGGCCGTGTGAATCCATTGGCAATACGGTCGAGGGTTAGTGCTAGAGGCAGAGCTGCAACGCCTAGCACCAGTGTTGTCGGACCGATTCCGAAGCTTTTGGCGAACACGCTCATCTGAGAAATAACCATCAGGCCGCCGGTAGCTACCAGGGTCATCATGGTGAAGAGCAGCCAATACACCGGTGTACTGAGCATTTCTTTGGGCGTGTAGCTGCGGATGTTGGCAACGTTGTTTGCAGCAGCAGGTACCACATCAGATGCGGTGCGCTTGCGCATGCCCAGCGCTGCAAGCAGGCAGATCACGCCCAGTAGTGCGCCGTAGATCGTCAGAGCGTGCTGATAGCCGCCGGACTTGATAGCGGCATCAATCGGAAAAGTGGTGACGACGGCGCCAAAGCCGTAGCTACCGGCCACCAAGCCAACGGCTAAACCGCGCCGGTCCGGAAACCACTGTGCGGCAAGGTCGCTGCCAGCCACATAGACCATGCCGACACCAATGCCGGTGATGACACCGTAACTGAGGTAGAGCATCGGCAGGCTGGTGGCCATGGCTGATAGCACCCAGCCGAGGCCGGCAAGAAGCCCGCCTATTCCGATGAACACGCGGGAAGAGATGCGCTGAGCGAGATAGCCGTGGATGGGCCCCAGACCACACATGCACACGCTGAAAATGGCGATGGTGATCTGCAGCTGCGAGAGCGGCACACCCATTCCATCCTTAATTGCAGGCACAAACAACGTCCACACATATTGCGGGCTGGAAACCGCCATCATCGTGATGATGCCTAGCAACAGCTGACGGTTTCGGCTGGAGCCAACGTTAGCTTGGGGATCGGGCTGCGTTGTGGTTGCCATAGCGATTTTGTTCTTTGTTGTATGCGACTGTGTCGATGCTATGACCCCAATTGCCAACGAATATGGAAGCAATGCGAAAACGTTGCGGGCCGGATTGCTTGTCGATTGACCCTGAGGCGCTCTGGCGAGTACACAGTGACTTCCGATTACCCACCGTCCGACAGGTCCCCATGCAGCCCGAGGCAACACAGCGTCCTGACAGCAGCCCGGCAGCGTCTGCATCCCGAGCTTTGGGCTTTCGCCGCCAGGTCTTCCAGCGGCGCCGGGCTACGCCCCGGCGCCTGAACATCCGGTCCAAGGTATTTCTGCTGCTGCTGGTGCAGTCGCTGTTGGTGGTCTTCGCATTTTCGCTGCTGGTGGGCTGGTCCTTCGACAAGGGCTTTGCGGAGTACATGAACTCCTTCAATGACCAACGCGCGCAGGTGTTCGCGGACAATCTTGAACTTGAATACGCCAAGAGCGGCGGTTGGAATGCGCTTCAAGAAAACCATGGCCGCTGGGCAGAGTTGGCAATGGTGGCTGCTGGGCATAAGCCCGGTGATATCGCTGAGCTGGAAGCCTTGTTCGAGCAGTTCAAGGGCAATGAGTTTCCAGAGTCCATTCCTGCACCCTTGCCGCTGCGGTTCGTATTACTCGACGCACAGCAGCACTTGCTCATTGGTACAGCGCCGCTCGACGCCGGTATGCGGCAATGGCCCATACACAGTGGTCAATCGGTTGTCGGCATTCTGGGCCTTGCGCTGAACAAGGCGACGCCCTATGACCAGCAGTTCAGACAGCGGTTCTTAACTGCCAGAGGCTTGATTCTTGCTGGTAGCGTTCTGCTGGCCATGCTGCCCGCATTCTTCATTGCCAGGCTCGTGACACGTCCGGTGCAGCAAATTGGCTTGGCCGCACGTTTGCTGGCAGACGGCCAGTCAGTGGAAGAGTTGCCGCTGGAATCGAATGATGAACTTAGTGATCTGGCGGCAGACTTCAATCAACTGGCGGCTGCGCTAAAGCGCAACCAAGATCTGCAGCGACAATGGTTGGCCGAGATCTCGCACGAGTTGCGCACGCCGGTCGCGATCTTGTTGGCTGAATCTGAAGCGGTAATCGATGGACTACGAGCGCCCACAACAGAGGGCTTTCGCTCGTTGCAAGAAGAGGCAAAGCGGTTGTCGCGGCTGATTGATGACTTGCATCAATTATCGTTACTCGATGGCGGTATTGCGTCGTTACATCCGACCGACTTGGATGTTGGGGCTTTGTTAGCCTCTTGCGTGGATCTATCGAAAACACGCTTTGTCCAAAAACAGCTCGCCCTTGAGTACAGCGTTAAAGACGGCGACAAGCTGCAGACCATTGGTGATCCAGACCGTTTGCGACAGGTGTTCATGAATCTGCTGGAAAACAGCTTGCGCTACACCGACCAAAGCGGCTGTGTGCGCATTACCGTGCAGCGTGAGGCCGAGCAGATTGTCATTAGGTTTGAGGATAGTTCGCCATCGGTTGAAGCTTTTGAGCTGGCGCATTTGTTTAAGAGAATGTACCGCGGCGAATCGTCTCGAAATCGCTCCAGTGGTGGCTCTGGATTGGGTCTCGCCATTGCGCAATCCATTGTCGCTGCCCATGGCGGCACAATCGTGGCTTCCCAATCTCCGCTTGGCGGCTTGCGTTTTGACATCAAACTGATTCCGGTGGTCAAGCTATGAACGGTGCACTGATTCTGATTGTAGAGGACGAGGACAAGATCGCCTCGGTGCTTGCGGAGTACTTGCATGCTGCAGGTGGGCGCACTCATCGTATTGCCAACGGTCTGGAGGTCTTGCCTTGGCTGCGCAAGAACAGCCCCAGTTTGGTGTTGCTTGACTTGATGTTGCCGGGGTGTGACGGGCTGACGGTTTGCAGGGAGTTGCGCAAAGAGTCGACTGTTCCGGTGATTATGATCACCGCACGGCGCGAGGAGCAGGATAGGTTGGCCGGTTTCGATCTGGGCGTCGACGACTACATTTGCAAGCCATTTTCTGCCAAAGAGGTTGTGGCGCGAGCCCATGCATTGCTGCGTCGGGTACAAGGCGACAAGCCGCCGGCCAAGCGCGCTGCATTGGTTCTGGATCGGGACACCTATCGAGCCAGCGCCAAGGGCAAAGCTGTAGCGCTTACTGCCTTGGAGTTCGAGATGCTGCGAGTGTTAATGGATGCGCCCGGCCGCATCTTTTCCCGCGATGAAATCATGAACAGGGTCTACAACGACTTTCGTATCGTCAACGATCGGACGATTGACAGCCATGTTAAAAAACTGCGCCGGAAGTTGGACTCATTGGAACTTGATGAGAAGCCGCTGCGCTCGGTCTATGGCGTTGGGTACAAGTACGAGGCTTAGCTCACGGCGCATCCTCATTCTCTACACATTGCGAAGCCAGTCTCGACCCACAAATTGGTCTTTTTAAGGCCTCGGGCGATAACAATATCAAGGGTGGTTTCATGGGCATGTTCAGTAAGGGTGCTGCTATTGCCATGGTGCTGCTGGTGTCGCAGACCTGTGCAATAGCTGCCAACGCAGTTGCTGGTCCGGACGAGTTCTCAGGTATCTGGCTGGCAGAACGATCGATCAGTTCGTTGCGCGCTGTGGATGGCTCCGCGCCGCCGCTAACGCCAGAGGGGCGCGCGGCTTACCAAGCAGTGGCTTCTGGCCTCAAGTCGGCCAAGATCCAAGATCTGACTCGTAAGTATTGTTTGCCTGACGGTGTTCCCCGTTTGCTGACGGCTCGCTATCCGTTCGAGATTGTGCAGACTCCCGGCCAAGTCACCTTTATCCATGAAGCACGGCATGTCTATCGCGCATTGCCAGTAGGCGGTCCGCCTCTCGATCCAAACCTGCTGATCGAAAACTATATGGGTAATGCCAACGCCCGTTGGGAAGGCAAAGTGCTTGTTATCGAGAGCATCGCTTTCAATGGCGAGACCTGGTTGGACGATTCTGGTCTTCAACACAGTGACGAGTTGCAGACCCTGGAGCGTTGGCAAACGCTGGCCGGTGGTCGTCGCTTGCAGGTTGACGTGACCATCAGCGATTCACGTTATTACCAGAAGCCGTGGACGACTCGCATGACCTTTGCCAAGAAAGATGATGTGGGCATCGTCGAATACGCCTGCGGCGAGCAACACCGAAACTTCTCAGGGAAGGCCGGAAAATGAAAGTGACCCAACATTACGCGACGGTGAGAGCAGCAGTTGCAGCCGTCATTCTGGCAGTCAGTCTGCCTCTGTCTGCCGAGCTCAATGCGGCGACCCCATCGGGTGCCCAGCAGGGAGCAGTCTCGGGCGCACATTCAGCCTTTGACGGGATTTGGCGTAACGCAGGTCGTGGCCGCAGACCGCCCGGCGCTCCCCTCGAGGGATGCTGCTCGGAAGAGGGCTGGAACGATTACGCCAAGTATCTGCAGCCTTGGGCGATGGAGGTAATGGCCAAGCGTGATGCGGCGCTCAAGGTTGGCAGGCCGCTGGCCACCAACACAGCAGAGTGCCGGCCTGATGGCACGCCTACCGTTATAGAGATTCCCTATCCCTTTCAGTTTTTACGCACTGACAAGGTCACCTACATACTTTACGAGGCTGATTACCAGTCGCGGCGCATCCGTATGAACTCAACCCATCCCGCCAAGTTGCAAGCCAACTGGTATGGAGATTCGGTAGGCCATTGGGAAGGTGAGACGCTGGTTGTTGATACGGTGGGTCTAAGTGCCCGTGGTCAATTGAACTGGGATGGCATCCCGCATACCGATGCACTGCAGGTGGTTGAGCGTTACACCATCACTGCGCCTGGTGCGATGGAGTTGCAGTTGGTGGTAACCGACCCGGGTGCGCTGGTGGCGCCATGGACGGTGACGAAGCACTTTCGCAAGTTGACCGAGACACGGCTGCTTGAATACGTGTGTGCCCAGAACAACCGCGACATGCAGGTCCCAACCGAGTAGTCACTCGGTTGGGGTGAGGTCGAATTAGGGCAGGGGTTTTGCCAAGTCGATCTCGTGGTTGTTCTCTGAACAGACATATTCTTGGAATGCAGCACCGCGCTCAAACACGTGGGTGAAGCTGATGCCAGCCTTGTAGGCGCCGGGATCCTCAAATGTCACAGCTTCTTCAAGCCGTCCTGCGCTGTTGATGCTGAGGCGCTGCACCACATGCAGCTGAGCTGTGTGCGCAATTCCATCGAATATTTCTGTTTTGTCGTTGAAGCCAATCGAGTCCACAACCAGAGCGTTGCCTTCCCAGTGCCCCACGGAATGACCAAAGTAGCTGGGCTTGAGATCTTTGGGATGGGCTTGGTTTAGATAAACGATGCGTGCCTGATGATCGAGCTCGTATAGGAATACGACCTCGGTCGGCGAAGTGACGATGTTCATCCCATAAGCCACGCCACCGGGAATGCCGATTCCGGGCACTGCCCAAGGCAAGCATTGATTGGCGTTGGTGATCGGCAACTGTTGAGCAGCCATTGCGGCGTTGTATGCCTGATAACGCTGTTCAACCCAGGGCAGCATCTTGCCTGCTGCAGCTGTTCTCACCTTTGCGCCGGGCCCACCACCCGGAGGACCGCCTGCGCCAGGAGGGCCACCGGCACCAGGACCGCCGCCGGGAGGACCACCGCCGGGAGGACCACCACCGGGAGGACCACCACCCGGAGGACCGCCACCCGGAGGACCACCACCGGGAGGGCCGCCGGCACCAGGACCGCCACCCGGAGGACCACCGCCGGGAGGGCCGCGACGCGCTTGCCGCGGTTCGCGCCAGTAGCCAGCGAAGCTATTGAGCTCTGATGTGGTGCCGCTGGCTGTAGCTGTAGCGGTGTTGGGTGGTGTCTGCGCGACCAGATCGGTCGGCACCAGCCAGAGCGAGGCCAGCGCGGTGCAACCCAGAAGCAGCGTTTCTTTGCGGATCATCGGAATGCCTTTGCGCCCGGTATGTCGGATACGTCGCGGCGTGGTTGGCCGCAAATTGAATCGGTGACGATCTGAATGTTGTTGCGACGTTTGAAACTGAGCTTGGTTGTCCAAGCACGGGTAAAGACGCCCGGATCCTCGATGGTGATTGTGTCCTCGAGTTGCTCGCCCTTGCTGACAAGCCGCAGTCGTTCCGTTACGCGCAATTGGTCGCTATGCGGTAACCCTGTGTCGTCGAGCCATGTTTTGTCGTTGAAGTTGGTGGTTTCAATGACGAGAGTGTCTTGCTCCCAGCGTGCAATACCATCACCCATAAATGATGGGTCCCAGTTTTGCGGGTCCGCATGTTTGCCAGTTACAGCCACCAGCCTGAATGCCCTATTGGCTTCATGGATGAAGGTGATCTGAGCGCCAGATTGGTACAGCCGGTAAGGATAGGGCGTAGTCAAAGACCGCGGCACACCCTGAGGCACGCACAGGCTTGTCGCCGTGTCTGCAGTGGGCGTCTTGGCCTTCAGCGCCTGCTGGTTGGCTGCATAAAGACTCATGCCTTGAGGTGAGAGCGGAATGGCGCTCTTGTCGGAAGGCTTGAGCGCCGCTTCGTAGCGGGTTATCGACCAGATGCCGGAGAGATCTGGGGTGAGCGTCTGCGCATTGCTGATACTGGCTGTAGCACCCAGCAGCAGGACTGCGGTTGCTGCAGTGAGGCCGATAGGACGCTGGGAACTGCTGATGAGTGACATGGGGTTGCTTGTGTGATGCAGTAAGTTAATTCTGCGGTTGCTGGTTGAGGGCCTTGCCGTCTTGGTCGGTCACGCCCATCAGGCTGCCGCCCAGAGTGCCGTCGCCGCGCGGATGTATGCGCACGACGATCTTGTCTCCGGTTTTCATGATGTCGCGCGAATAGCCTTGCTCGCCGCGTAGTACCGAAGGGCTTTGACCCTCGATGCTCCACTCTTGGGTTTCGCCCTTGTCATTTTTAACGACTACAACCAGCCAGGTATGCGGGTTGGTCCATTGCCAGCTCTTGACGGTTCCTGTCAGGGTCAGCGTCTTGGTTTGGTCGAACATTGAAAATGAATGGTGAGCTGTGGCGCTGCTCGCGAACGCAAGGCCAAGCGCGGCAGCACAAAATAACGGACTGAGTTTCACGCAGGACCTCTATTCGATTTGAATCTGGTATCGGCGAGTATCGGCAGGAATTGCGAATCAAATACGGACAGGGCGCGTCTGATCTGGATCCGTAATTTGTCCACAATGAGCGCCCATAAAGAGAGTCTGTTTGTGTTCCGGCCGGTGGGCTGAAAAATAAAAGGGGTCTGCTCTCATGTTTAGTGCAAAGTCTTGTTCCTCGCAGCCGGCATGGCTGTGGCGCGGCTCGGCATATCTGATGGCAGTGCTCGGGCTTTCATGCGCAGCGCCAGCAGCCCTGGCCGCTACCAAGCCAAATATCGTGGTCATCGTTAATGATGATCTGGGCTGGGGTGATGTGGGCTATCACGGCGCTGAGATCCGCACGCCTAACCTCAATGCGCTGGCCAAGCGCGGTGTTGAGCTCAATCGTTATTACACCTATGCCGTGTGCAGCCCGATGCGCGCTGCTTTGATGAGCGGACGCTCGTCACTTGAGACCGGTGTGGATGCGCCCATCGCGCTGGACAAAGTGCTGCCACTAGACGCAACGCTGTTGCCGGAGCATCTCAAGCGGGTGGGATATCAGACCGTCATGGTAGGCAAGTGGCACCTTGGTCAGGCCAAGACCGAATACCTGCCGTTCAAGCGTGGCTTTGACTACTACTACGGTTTCTTGGGTGGGTTCATCGACCATTACACCCATCTGACTCCCGACGGTAATCTCGATTGGCAGCGTAATGGCGTTTCGGTTCGTGAAGAGGGCTACACCACGGATCTGTTCACTGCCGACGCTATCTCGCAGATCAAGTCACGAGACAAGAAAAAGCCACTGTTCCTTTATTTGGCTTATGACGCGCCGCATACACCCTTGCAGGCACCCGCAGAGGTAGTGGCCAAGTATGCCGACATAGCAGATCCCATTCGTCGCACCTACGCTGCGATGGTGGATCACGCGGATGCGCAGATTGCCCGTGTGCTGGCAACCATTGAGTCAGAAGGCATGGCCAAAGACACGCTCATCCTCTGGGTCAGCGACAACGGCCCGGAGACCCGCGGGGGCGGTACCTCAGGTGGACTGCGGATGGGCAAAGGCACTTCGTTTGAAGGTGGTCAGCGTGTGCCGGCTATCGCCTATTGGCCCGGTCACCTCGAAGGTGGCAAGAAGCTCGATTCGGTCATCACGGTACTCGACTGGTTTCCGACCTTGATCACGGCTGCGGGTGGCAAAGTGCCGCAGGACAAGCGCATCGTCGGTCATGACGTTATGAAATCCTTGCGTGGCGATCAGGTCGCCAAACCTGCGCAAATGGTCATGGGCAACCACGCTCAGCGCGCTGGTGCCTATTACGAGTCGGCTTATCAATGGCCTTGGAAGATTGTGCGTGCGCCAGCAGCCTTGCTCAATGCAGCTCAGGGTCCGCGTCCGGGTGGCCCTGGTTCCGGTGCAGCGCCGCCAGCGCCTGGTGGGGCTGGCCCCGATGACAAGGTGACGATGTTGTTTGATGTCGTCGCAGATCCAAACGAGAGCAATGACGTGGCCGCGGCCAATCCTCAGATCGTGGCTCGCTTGATTGCTGATTTGGACGCGGCTCCCAGAGCGCCGGCTTCATTGTCTGAATGGGGTGGCAATGGTCGTGCCGGTGCAGTCGGCGGTCCTCCCGGTGGCGGTCCTCCCGGCGGTGGTCCCCCGGGTGGTGGTCCGCCGGGTGGTGGTCCGCCGCGCGGTGGTCCCGCAGCCGGTGGTGGTGGAGACCGCTTGCCTGGCGGCGGTAATGCACTGCAGGGGTACACCGTCGAGAAAGGTGAGCCAGTCGCAGAGGCTGCTGCCCGTGGTGCCGTGCTTTCCCGCGGCCAGCAATGATCACGGCGCTTTTGCATCATGTTTGATGTCCTGATCATCGGTGCAGGTCCTGGTGGCTATGTTGCGGCGGTACGTGCCGCACAGTTGGGGCTCAAGACGGCGATCGTCGAGCGCGAGGCTCTCGGCGGCGTCTGCCTCAATTGGGGCTGCATTCCGACCAAGGCATTGCTCAAGGCAGGCGAGGCCTATGAGAGCCTGGATCACCTAGGCCAATTCGGCATCTCGGTTTCGGGAAGAAGTTTTGACTTGTCGAGCATGGTTGCGCGCTCACGCAAGGTGTCTGCACAACTCAATAGCGGCATTGCATTTCTGATGAAGAAGCACAAAGTCGAGGTCATTGAGGGCACTGCTGAGCTGCAAAAGAGTGCCGGCGCCCGAACGGTGTCGGTTGCTCTTAAGGCGGGTGGAACACGCAGTGTTCAAGCCAAGCACGTGATCATCGCGACCGGTGCGCGTCCGCGCACTGTGCCCGAACTGGGCTTGGCGGCTGACGGTCAAAACATATGGTCTTATCGAGAGGCCATGGTGCCTACCGAGTTGCCAGCATCGCTGCTGGTCATCGGTTCTGGCGCCATTGGCATCGAGTTCGCCAGTTTCTATAGGGCTTTGGGCGTATCGGTCACAGTGATTGAGGCGCAGTCGCGCATATTGCCGGTCGAAGACGAAGAGGTGTCGCTGGCTGCTCTCAAGAGCTTCGAGGCGCGCGGCATCCACTTCAAGATTGGCGCGAAGGTAACCCGGTTGACCAGTGTGACTGGCGGCGTCGAGTTGCAGTTGGACCTCAACGGTAAGAGTGAGATGCTGAAAGCGGCCCGAGCCATTGTCGCCATAGGCATACAGGGCAACACCCAGTCGTTAGGGCTGGAGCCCTTGGGTGTTGTGACAGAGCGCAGTCAGATCGTCACTGATGAATACGGTCAGACCAATGTGCCGGGGATTTACGCGATTGGTGACGTGGCCGGCCCTCCATGGTTGGCACACAAGGCCAGTCATGAGGCCATTCGTTGTGTAGAAAAGCTCGCAGGAGTTGGCGTGGCGCATGTGGCTTCACCAATACCGGGGTGCACCTATTCGCAACCGCAGATTGCTTCCGTTGGATTGACAGAGGCGCAGGCTAAGGCTGCAGGCCGCACGATTCGAGTCGGCAAATATCCCTTCCGCAATCACGGCAAAGCAGTGGCGTCTGGCGAAACAGATGGCTTTGTCAAAACAATCTTTGATGCGAGCACGGGTCAGTTATTAGGTGCTCACATGCTCGGTGCCGAAGTCACCGAGATGATTCACGGCTTTGTAATTGCCATGACCTTGGAGTCCACCGAGGCCGAGATCATGGCAACTGTTTTCCCGCATCCGACGATGTCTGAAGCCATGCACGAGGCGACATTGGCCGCCTACAGCAAGGCAATCCACCTTTAGGGGGCGGGCGGCGGGCCGCCAGGTCCGCCGGGACGGCCAACCAATGTGCCGTTAACCGTAACGCGTACGACGCTGCCGCCGTTGCTGCCGTCCTTCAACGGGTGAATGACCACTACTGCACGATCGCCAGGTTTGAGCGATAGCTTTTGCCAGCCTTGGCGCACCAGTCCATTGGGGCTCTGGCCCTCGATGCTCCACTCGGCTTCAGTGCCGTTGGCGTCCTTGACCATCAGTTGGATCCACGTGTGCGGATTGGTCCATTGAAAGTTCTTGACCGTGCCTTCGATGGTGACGTCCTTTTGGTTGTCGAACATCGCAAACGAATGGTGGGCCTGAGCGGTTGAGCCCAGCAAAGCCGCACACCCAAAAACCGCGATACCGAGTTTCATGTCAGTCACCTCAATCAATGAACTTGGCGACTGTAATGCCGCAAGAGGATGCAAACATTGTGATGTAGCGGCAGGTGTCCACAGAGTTTGCAAGGTTTTCGGTTTATTGGATTCAAAGAACCTGCAGCCGGACTGCAGCAAAGGGGCGTTAGATATGAGCAAGTTAGCTGAGATGCTGCCATCGGGACCGATTACACAAATCGTGTTGAGGCTCTTGCTTACTTTCCCTTTCTGGGAGAGTGGCCTGACTAAGTTGTTTGATTTTTCTGGCGGCATGGCCGAGATGGCGCACTTTGGACTAGAGCCTGCGGGCTTGTTCAATGCGGCAACAGTGGTGGTGCAGCTGGGCGCAACGCTGCTGGTGCTATCACGTAAGCTCTCTTGGCTCGGTGCCGGTGCGTTGATCGTGTTTACGGCATTGACCATCCCTTTGGTGCATCACTTCTGGAATTTGCAGGGGGGCGAGCATCTCAACGCCCTGCATATGGCAACTGAACATGTGGCTCTGATGGCCGCCCTGGCGTTTGTTGCGCTGACTGACCTGAAGCGCACCTGATGAAAAAGGCAGGCTGGGGGCCGGCCTGGTATCTTGAGCTGGGTCGGGGTGAGCGTCGCACCTTCAAGGCTTGCGTGGCCGGATGGGCGCTGGACGGGATGGATGTTCAGCTCTACAGCTTCGTCATCCCTGCGCTGATCGGCCTATGGGGCATCAGTCGCGGTCAGGCCGGGCAATTGGCGACTGCTGCCTTGCTGATGTCATCGGTGGGTGGTTGGGGTGCCGGCTGGTTGGCTGATCGCATCGGTCGCGTCCGCACCCTGCAAATCTCAATCGCATGGTTTGCGATCTTCACGTTCCTGTCAGGTTTTGCCCAAAACTTTGAGCAACTGTTTGTAGCTCGCGGATTAATGGGTTTGGGCTTTGGCGGTGAATGGGCTGCGGGCGCTGTGCTGCTGGGCGAAACTATTCGCGCGCAACACCGCGGCAAAGCCCTGGGTTCTATGCAGGCCGGATGGGCGGTCGGCTGGGGACTCGCAGCGGGCTTTAGCTTTGTGTTCTTTACGTTGCTGCCGCCGGAGTGGGCATGGCGCGCGATGTTCTTTGTTGGCATTGCGCCGGCAGCGCTGATCTTTTTTGTGCGCCGTCTGGTGCAGGAGCCGGCAGTCTATTTGCAGGCGCGAGAGGCTCGCGCAAACGGCGGCCCAAAGACCTCTGCGTGGTCGATTTTTAAGCCGCCATTGCTGCGGGTTACTTTGCTTGGCGGATTGTTGGGGACCGGCGCGCAGGGTGGCTACGCTGCCGTGACAACTTGGCTGCCGACTTATCTGCGCAGCGAGCGTCATCTTTCTATTCTTGATACGTCTGGCTATCTCGCCGTACTCATCGGCGGCTCTTTTTGCGGTTATATGACTGGCGCCTATCTGGCCGACATCGTTGGTCGGCGCTATACCTTTCTTATATTCGCTGTGGGCGCAATGGTGATTGTGCTCACCTATACGCTGATCCCGTTTGGCAACACGGCCATGTTGTTCTTGGGCGCTCCGTTGGGCTTTTTTGCGTCCGGAGTCTTCAGTGCTCAGGGGCCGTTCTTTACCGAGCAGTTCCCGACGGCCGTGCGGGGAGTAGGTCAGGGCTTCACCTACAACGTGGGGCGTGCGCTGGGCGCTTTGTTTCCGGCCTTGGTTGGCGCGCTGTCGGCCACCATGCCCTTGGGGCGTGCGATCGGTGTATTTGCCGGCGTGGCCTACGCGACCATGGTGGTCGCCGCTTTACTGCTGCCCGAAACCCGCGGGAAACAACTGCAACCCTAGCCAGCAGCCTATTTGCAGTGTCAGCAAGGGCTTGCACATATCTTACAATATTTAGGTCTATCTTCTTTTAAAAGCGATATTACAAACGTAATCGATAAAATATCGTAAAAGACAAAAGTTTTAGCTCATAGGGGAGATTGCCATGTCGAGTATTCAGATCCGCCGTTTCGTTGCGTTGGCCTGTGCAGTCTCTGTCGTATCGACGACACCCCTTTATGCGGCCGATGCGCCTGCTGCCAGTGGCAGTCAGTCGCTGGAAGAGGTCATCGTGATTGCGCGTAAGCGCGAGGAGCGTTTGGTTGATGTGCCTATTGCCATCACCAGTCTCAGCGCCGATGCGCTGCAACAAGCCGGCATTACCGATCTGGGCTCATTGGCGGCAACCGTCCCTGGTTTTCAGTACACCCAAGCACGCGAGCGAAACAGCTCTCTTCCTGGCATCCGTGGCATCAAGTCCACCGAGATTTCGCCCAACCGTCAAAAGGTCTCAACCTTCTATGACGGTATGCCTGTCTTAGGTCAGCAGGCTGTGTCTCAGCTGGTTGATGTGGGCCGTGTCGAGGTGTATCGCGGCCCGCAGAGCGCACAGTTTGGTCGCGCTGTATTCGGCGGCGCCATTAACTATCTTTCGACGCCGACCAACATGCACGACCTGTCAGGCAAGGTGGAATTAACGCGCGGCACCGATGGCTTGCAAAGCGGGTCATTTTTGCTGACAGGCCCCGTGGTGAGCGACAAGCTGGGCGTTCTGATCTCTGGTCTGACCAACAAGTACAAGGGTCCGGACTCACCGGTTTCGTCGGATGGTTTTGGGCTAGGCGGTACTAACACCCAGTACGGCTCGGCCAAGATCACTTTCTCGCCTTTCAGTTGGGTCACGGCAACGCTGCGCTACCAGAAGCTGGTCACCGATGACGACACGTCGACCAACTACCTGGTGGATCCGAACGATCCGCAGTGGGTGCTGCTGCCGTCCAGCGTTGCCCCGAACGTCAATGCCAAGACCAGCGCCAAGCTGGTGCTGGGCGCCGTGGACTTTGCCGTCCCGTCTTCGGCATTCAATCGCAACTTCTGCTTCACTGGTGCGAGTGTGGCTCGACCTGCGCCGCTGACACCGACCGTGTACACGGCCAATTGCATCAGTGATCCGTTGACCAATCAGAACCGTAACCGCTACTCGGCGGACATCAGTTTTGAGCTGCCCGATAACAGCAATTTGACGGTGAGCGGCTTTCAGTCCAACGATCATCAGCAGCGTGCTGATGATAACGACCGTACCAATCTGCTTCCTTACTACAACACCGTCACCAAGCTGGCGGTCAATCCCATCAACAACGGCTTGGACGATTCGCGCACTCATGAGCGCTTCTATCAGGCAGTGTGGATCTCGCCTAATGGCAGCCGTCTGCGTGCGACACTTGGCGCGTCGTACTACGACTATGACTTCCTGACCCTGATTCAGAACAATGCGACCACGCTGGTAGTTGCTCAGACTTTCGCTGATGCGACGATCAACAAGGGCGTATTCGGTTCGGCGCAGTATTCGCTGACTGACAAACTGACATTGTCGGGCGAAGTGCGCTACCAGGAAGAGGATGTCACCAACTTCTCGCCGTTGATCAACAAGGGCTTCACGCAGGTCACCAAGACAACGCTGCCGCGTTATTCGCTGACCTATCGTCTCACCCCGGATATCACCACCTATGCGCAGGTGGCGCGCGGCAACAATCCCGCTGGCGTGAACGTGGATACCTTGACCCCCAACAAGCAGGCCATTGCCACTGCGGCCGGAACGGCCGCCCAGCTCAACGGGTTTTTGAAGTTTGACGAAGAGCAGTTGTGGAACTACGAGGTCGGTATCAAGGGACTGACGTTGAATCGCAAGCTGCGCTTTGACCTGGCCGTCTATAAGCTCGACTGGAAGAACTATGTGACGGTTACCAACTTCCAGATTGCTACGGCAGGCTCGCAGCCGACGATCTCGACGGTTGCATCCGACTACACCACGCGCGTGTTCTATAACGCCGGTGCTGTCGACGGTAAGGGTGTGGAGCTGTCGCTGGCCTATGAGGTTTCCAAGAACTTTAGCGTCAGCATGGCCTATGCCTACACCGACACCAAGTACGCAGATGCCTGCTCGCCAGACATCGTGCGATTTGGTCTGCCGATTGCCAAGACCGTGCCCTCGGCTTGCGTAGACATCACCGGCAACTCGGTGCCGCTGATCGCCAAGAATGCCTTGAATGTGGGTGCGACCCTGACCACACCGTTTGCCAATGGCGTGACTTGGGCAAATAGGGCCGATGCCAACTACAACGACAAGCTGCTCATCGATGATGCGAACTTCTCGTGGATCGCCCCGAAAACCACGCTGAATTTCCGCAGCACCTTGAGTAAGGGTGACTTCTCGGCGACTGCCTACGTCAACAACCTGACCGATAACCGCACGCCATCTAACGCTGTTGCTAGCGGCGACGCCAGGATTGTGGCCAGTGACTTCACCTTGAGCGGCAATGCCGGTCAGCGCTATTCGGCGTCGATTTCGGCACCCCGCTCTTATGGCGTGACACTTAACTATCGCTTCTGAACGGCAGCTGGCCGTTACGGAGTAAGTTGAGACCATGCGCTACCTGCGGCCGCTTTATGCGCAGGTAGCGTTGGGTATGGTGTTGGGCATCGCCGCCGGGCTGTTGTGGCCTGATGTGGCGGTGCAATGTAAGCCTCTGGCCGATGGCTTCATCAAGCTCATCAAGATGCTGGTGGCGCCAATCATCTTCGGCACTGTCGTATTGGGCATTGCGCAAAGCCGGGACCTCGGGCACCTAGGCCGGCTTGGAGCCAAAGCCCTCATATATTTCGAAGTGGTCTCCAGCCTAGCCATTCTGGTGGGCTTGTTGGCTGCGCATATCGTGCAGCCTGGCGCAGGCCTACATCTGGATGTCGCCACGCTGGATCCTTCTATCGCTGCGGGCTATGTGCAGCGCGCCGCCGGCCACAGTTGGTCCGAGCGCCTGCTGGCCCTGATTCCCGACAACCTGTTGGCCGTCCTTGTCGGCAACGACTTCCTGCAAGTGCTGCTGGTGGCGGTCTTGTGCGGCGTGGTGTGCACCCAGATCGGTTCCGCCGGACAGCGCATCACTGCTGTTATCGACGACCTGTTGAAGCTGCTTTTCGGGGTGATGAGCTGGGTCGTGCGACTGGCGCCTGTGGGGGCGTTTGGTGGCATGGCCTTTACGATCGGCCGGTTCGGGTTGGCCACGCTATGGAAGTTGGCGCTACTGGTCCTGAGTTTGTACGGCGCTTCACTGGTCTTTGTGGCGTTGGTTCTGGGGCCGATAGCCTATTGGTGCGGCTGCGGCATGTGGCCTTTGCTGCGCTATCTGCGTGAAGAGGTGCTTATTGTGTTGAGCACCAGCTCAACCGAGGCGGTGTTCCCAGCGCTGGTAACCAAACTTAAAAAGTTGGGTGCCAGCTCCTCGGTGGTCGGGGTGGTGCTGCCGGCCGGATATAGCTTTAATCTCGATGGCAGCTGCATCTACATTACGCTGGCTGCGCTATTCCTGGCGCAGGCAACAGGCACTCATCTGGACTGGACGCAGCAGCTGGTCCTGTTTGGTGTTGCCAGTCTTACGTCTAAGGGTACCAGCGGTGTGGCGGGTGTCGGGTTCATCACGCTGGCGGCGACACTGGCGGCTGTGCCCAGCATACCCATCGAGTCGTTGGCCATTCTGGTCGGGATCGACCGCGTGTTGAGCGTTTGTCGCGCGGTGACCAGCTTGATAGGTAACGTTGTGGCAACGCTGGCCGTGGCGCGCTGGGAAAATGAACTGGACCGCACGGCGTTGCGGGCAGAGCTAGGCGAGCGTTAGATCGGCTAACTCTGCGTGATCAGTCAAAAAAGCGATGTCCTGTCGCGACTGCAGCAGTTGCAGGCTGAGATCAAACTCGATAGCGCCTGCTGGCCTCCCAAACACGTGTGCGTGGACCGTGACATCTAAGCAGGCTTTGCGCACGACCCGAGTGCTGTTTTCTATGATGCGTTGCAACGATTGAGTGAATAGTTCTGCCGCATTGCCGTAACGGATGGTCAGCGGCAGATCGTTGATCTCCATGCTGAACGGTAAGGCGACAATAGGGCCTGCGACTGTCTGTTCTATGCGGGGCATATCGGCATCAAAAAAATCGCCGTGCCAACGCATCTGACGGGCAGCCAGCAATTGCGTCGTGACTGCACTGGGGGTGCAGCGGGGACTAATCCAGCCTGCAGGTCGCTGACCACTGCTTGCGGTCAGCGCGGCAATGCAACGGTCGATATCGGTGGCTTCCTGCTCGGGCGTTTGCGTGGCCGGCAAAGTACCTTGGACCCAGCCGTGCGCTGCAATGGGATGCCCTGCAGCGTGGATTGCCGCCAATAGTTGTGGGTTGCGCTCTGCCAGCAATCCGCTGACGTAAAACACGGCCTTCACGCGCCGGGCGGCCAGGACATCGAGTAATCGCCATGCGCCAGTTCGTGGCCCGTAGGCGGCCCACGACCGCGCTTGCCAGTCAGCGGTGCGCCCGGGCAGGGGATTGCCCATGGGGCCTATGCCAGGCGCGTCATCATCGGCCCAGCTCTCCAGCATCACGTTGATGCTGACGGCGAGCGGACAGTGTTCAGGCCAGGTGCGGGCCGTAACGCGTGGTTCTGTCATGACGCTCAGACGATCGTGACCCGCAGGCGTGACAAGCCGTCGAATTCGGCTTCCAGTACATCGCCCCGCTGGACCGGCCCAACGCCCTCGGGTGTGCCGGTGTAGATGAGATCTCCGGCAGCCAATTCGACCTGCTCGGACAGCGCCGCAATGAGCTTGGGGATGGGCCAGATGAGCAAATTGAGATCGCTGCTCTGCCGTAACTGGTCGTTGACGTGCAGGCGTAGCCCGCCAGTGCTGAGCAGACCACTTTGCGATACGGGTGTGATGGCACCGCAGGGCGCGCTGTCTTCAAAAGACTTGGATACTTCCCAAGGCTTTTGCATGCGCTTCATGTCGTTCTGCCGATCGCGGCGCGTCATATCCAGGCCGATGGCGTAGCCGAAAATATGTTGGTTGGCCGCGTCGGTAGAGATGTTGAGTCCGCCGGAGTGCAAGGCGACTACCAGTTCTAATTCATGCTGGAAGTCGTTGGTGAGACCCGGATAGCGCACCGTTGCGCCGTGCTGCACGATCATTTCGCGCTGCTTCTGAAAAAAGAACGGGGGCTCGTTCTCGGTATTTTGCAGTTCACGGACGTGCGCGAGGTAGTTACGCCCGACGCAGAAGATGCGTCGCACAGGAAAGTGCCGCGGGTCACCGTTGACCGGCAGCAGCGTCGGCGCAGTAGCCGGGAACACGAGGGCGGGGGTCGATGGGTTCATGGTGGGTATCCGGTGAGCACGGGGGATATTGGCCAAACATAGTGCAAAAATGCAGCAGCGGCCGCCTCAAGGTGCTGGTCCGTAGGTTTGCAGCAATTGCAGCAGATCGGTCTGTCCGGGATGACGCTTTAAGGCTCGTTGCAACACGGCCTTGCTTTGTCGGGTCAGGCCTCGCTCCTGCAGGGCGACGCAATAGGTATAGGCAATTTGCACGTCGTCCGGATCCCGCCGCTCGGCATCGGCCAAGGCCTGCAGGGCTTCGTCATAGCGCTGCTGTCTGACTAGCGACAGTCCCAAGGCCAGCATGACTCTGGCCAATTCTTCGCGCCCTTTCTGGCTTGCTGCGCGCAACGTTTGTTCTGCCTTGCCCTCTTGTCCCTGCGCCCGTTGGGTCTCCGCCAAACCCAGATAGGCTGCCGTAAAGCCGCTGTCTTGGGCGATGACGGCGCGGAACTGTGTTTCTGCCCCAACCAGGTTGCCCTGCTGGCGTAGCGAGTCGGCCAGATTGGTCCGGTGCTCCGGGCGATCGGCGTTATAGCGCTGGCTGTCCTGATATGCCTTTAACGCTGACTGCGCGGCCTGTCCGGACGCGTCGGTCAGTTGCTGGCTGGCCATCAGACGCACGGCCAGTTGTGAGTCGGCTAGCAGAGAGGGCAGCAACCTGGGTGCGCGGCTGGCGACCTCTGCGGCGGCCATGCGCAACAGGGCGTCGCTGTGTGTGGCCGCAAGAGACAGAGCTTGGCTGTCGATGTCTGCCCCGGCCTGTTGCAGCCTGCGCAGAGCGCTGGCGCGCACCAGCGCCGGTTGCTCGCTGTCACGGGCGATGGCGGTAACTGCGGCAGCGGCGCCCGGCTGATGTTGACGCAGTGCTGCGAATGCCAGTCCGAAGGTCTGAAAGGCCGGTGCGGCATGGGGATAGTGTTGGTCGATAATGCGCTGCGCCCAGCGACTGTCACGCTTGCTGTGACAGCTGGTGCAGACGTCGGGTGCACCGACAGCGGCAGAGACTGCCGGTTGCGGTATGCGCAATGAATGATCGTGACGTTGGTCTACCTGCAGATAAGTGCGCACCGGCATGTGACAGTTAGCGCAGCGTGCGCCGGCTGACTCCACCGGATGAAAATGATGGCTGGTTTGCGCGTAGCTGGCGCTGGCATGGCATTGCAGGCACACGCCATCGCCCGGCGCACGCAGGGTCTGTGAATGGGGTTCATGGCAGTCACTGCAAGTGACCCCATGGGCTTGCATGCGGCTCTGCAGAAAAGACACGTGGTTATAGACCTCCTCACGCATCTGACCATCGTCAAAGTACAAATCCTCATCGATCAGGGCTGGCGTAAAGCCCTGAGTTAAAGGATCTGCGGCCGTGACGGCATCGGTCAGTTGCGCCCGGCGCGAGTGGCATCGCGCGCAGACATCGAGCTCCTGTGCTGTGCTGCGGGGTGAGCTGCGCTGCGGTTTGCCGGTCACCGGGTGCGGTTGCCAGCTGATCCCTTTGCGCTCGTCCAAACGGATGCTCAGACCTTTTTGAAGGTCTGAGCTGTCGCGCGGACTGTTGGTGGCCCATTGCACATGCGCAGAGCCCGCACCATGACAGGCCTCACAACCCACGCCGAGTTCCGACCAAGTGGTGTTGAAGGTGTTGTCGGTGACGTTGAAGTTTTTCAGCACATGTGTGGCGTGGCAGTCCGCACACATGAAGTTCCAGTTTTGCTGGTATCCGCTCCAATGCTGCGGTGAGCCGGGTGTTGCCGGTTGTCCCGGATAGAGGTCGATCCACCGCTGTCCGCCGGCTGCGGCCGGCCGTGTATCCCAGGCTGCCGTGAAGGCCTGGAGGCGGCCACCGGGCAGGGCCAGCAAGTACTGCTGCAAGGGCATCACGCCGAACGTGTATTGCACCGGGAAATCGGCCTCGTGGCCATCGCTGCCTTGGGTGTGGATCAACCATTGCCCGTGTTCCTGGCGGAAGCCTGAGACACTGCCCTGATGTTGCAATGATTCGCCTGCAAAAGGCGCTTTGATGCTGTCCGCGCTGGCTGTTTGCATCGCCTGCTGATGTTGCGACGTCTGCCAGGCTTGGAAAGCCTGCGTGTGACAAGCGGCGCAGCGTTCACTGCCGACAAAACTGGCCGCGCCGGCGTGGTCGCTACTAGCCGGACTATTTTTCGAGTCCTTGCCAGAGTGGCAAGCGCTCAGCGCCACCAGACACAACAACAGCACAGCCTTTACAGCAGAGGCAAATGCCTGTCGACGATGAGTAATTTGTTGCATGGTTGGGAGCGAATCTTAAGCCAAGGCACACAATCAAGCTCGATCATGTCAGGGGGTATCATGCGATTACGAGACGGATGGTTCCGCGTCTGGATGGTCCCGGTGTTGCTGTTGTGCACCCCGGTCGTTATGGCGGCGCCGCAAGGACTGATTGCCGTAGACAAGGTGGCTAACCGTATCCGTTTTTATGATCCGGTGAGTGTCAGCGAGATCGCACACCTTGATGGACCCAGCCCTACAGTCCACGAGTTGGCGCTCGATCCGCTGCAACCCGTTGCCTATGTCCCGCTCTATGGCGATGGCATATACGGCGCCAATCGCAACCCCAACAACAAAGTTCTCGTTGTCGATCTGCTCAGCCGCAGTGTGGCTGCAGTCATCGATCTGGGCGGGCATCGCGCACCCCATGGGCTGGTGGCGACACGTGATGGCTCGTTGTGGGTGGTCTGCGATCTGGATAACACCTTGCTGCGCATCGATCTAGCCAGCCGGCAGGTGGTGGACAGTTACGTTGTTCCGGGTGTTGGCGCGCATCAGTTGCTGCTGCAGTCGGACGAGTTACGGCTCTACGTTTCTAACAAGCAGTCCGCGCCGCAGGTGTTTGATCTGCGACAGCGCCGCTTCATTGCCAGCCTCGACGTCACAGCTCAGGCGCCGGGTACGGGTAACGGTAGCGGCACAGAGGGTATGGCGCTCAGCCGCGACGGGCGACGGTTGTTCATTGCTGACAATGGTCAGGGGGCCATCCATGTGTTTGATACGGTCAGTCTTAAGCCCGAAAAGACAGTGCCTCTGCGGGACTTGGCACCGACCAATATCAAGCGTACGCGTCTGATCAAGCTGCAGGTCTCGCAGGATGGCCGCTGGTTGCTGGCTACAGCCTATGCCAGCGGTCAGGTCTGGATCATCGACAGCCAGAATATGGCCCGCCAGCGGCAGATCGCCGTGGCAAAGGGTCCCCAAGGGGTCGCGTTCGCGGCTGACGGGCGCACGGTGCTGGTCGCAAGCCACGACAGTGGCCTGCTGACCCGTCTGGAGCTGGCCAGCGGACGCGTCGTCCAAGCCTACGAAGGTGGTGAGGGTATAGAGTCGCTCGCATTTTATTGAGCGGGCGCTAGCATTAATTGACCCCAACCCAGCGCCTGAGTAGAATGCGCGACCTTTCGCAGGACGTGAAACGCCCACTGGGCGCGTGCACTGCGAATCATCATTGAAAGGCAGGGTTCTACATGTACGCGGTCATTGCCACTGGCGGTAAGCAGTATCGGGTCGAAATCGGCAGCTCGCTGCGTGTTGAACTGCTCGACGCCGAAGCAGGCAGCTCGGTGGTGTTTGATGAGGTGCTGTTGATTGCCGACGGCGCCAACATCAAAATCGGTGCGCCGCTGCTGCAGGGCAGCACGGTCACTGCCACGGTCGAGCGTCACGGTCAGGGCGAAAAGAAGCCCATCGTCAAGTTCCGCCGCCGCAAGCACTACTTGCGCATGAAGAACCACCGCCAGAAGTACACACTGGTTACGATCACGGGCATCGCGGCGGGCTGATTGCCCCGCATTTCGGAGACGCAAAATGGCACATAAAAAAGCAGGCGGCAGTACACGCAACGGTCGTGACTCACACAGCAAGCGACTGGGCGTGAAGCGCTTCGGTGGCGAGGCCGTGTTGGCCGGCAATATCCTCATTCGTCAGCGCGGCACGCCCGTGCGCGCCGGTGAGAACGTGGGCGTGGGAACAGACCACACCCTGTTCGCGCTGGTCGATGGTCGTGTGCACTTCGGCCGTAAAGGTCCGGAGCAGCGCCGCTACGTGAGCGTTCTGCCGAACTGACCGGCAGTCCGGCCCACTGGTCGATACCGAAAGCCCCGGCCCCCGTGCCGGGGTTTTCGTCTCTGGAGTCCATACATGAAGTTCGTCGATGAAGCCCTGGTCAAAATCCAGGCGGGCAACGGAGGCCGCGGTTGCGTGAGCTTCCGGCGCGAAAAATTCGTGCCCTTCGGCGGCCCTGATGGCGGTGATGGTGGCTATGGCGGCAGCGTCTACCTGCGCGCGGTCGAGGGCATCAACACGCTGGTCGACTTTCGCATCCAGCGTACCTTCAAAGCCCGCTCTGGCGACGCCGGCTCGGGCAGCGATCGCACCGGCCGCAGCGGCGAAGACCTCTATGTAAATGTGCCTGTGGGAACCACCGTCAAGGACACTGAAACCGGCGAAGAGTTGGGCGACCTTAGCGAGCCGGGCCAGACCATCAAGGTGGCCGAGGGCGGCAAGGGCGGCTTTGGCAATCAGCGTTTCAAGTCCAGCACCAACCGCGCGCCGCGTCAGTATGGCCCGGGCCTGCCGGGCGAGAAGCGCATGTTGGGGCTGGAGCTCAAGGTGATCGCCGACGTGGGTCTGCTGGGCCTGCCCAACGCGGGCAAGTCCACGTTGATCCGAGCTGTCTCGGCGGCACGGCCACGTGTGGCCGATTACCCGTTCACCACGCTATACCCGAACCTGGGTGTGGTGGATGTGGGCGAGCACCGCAGCTTTGTGATGGCCGACATCCCCGGCTTGATCGAGGGCGCTGCAGAGGGCGCGGGCCTGGGTCATCGATTCCTTAAGCATCTGCAGCGCACCGGTGTGCTGCTGCACTTGATCGATATCTGCCCGCCCGACCCGGACTCAGATCCGGTCAAGGAAGCCCGCGCGATCATTGCGGAGCTGAAAAAGTACAGCAAGGAACTGGCCGCCAAGCCGCGTTGGCTGGTGCTCAACAAGAGCGATTTGCTGACGCCGGAAGAAGCCAAGACGGTAGCGGCGGACATTGCCCGTCGACTGCGGCACAAGGGACCGCGATTCCTGATTTCTGGAGCTACCGGCTCGGGCACCAAGGAGTTGTGCGCGGCGGTAATGACGGCGCTGGAAGAGCGCGCCGAAGCAGAGCGGGCGCAGGCCTGACGGCTGCTGCGCCCCTCGGCGGGGGCTTTAGGCCTTGGCCAGAGCCTTGACCTTGGCGGCCAAGCGGCTTTTGTGACGGGCTGCCTTGTTGCGGTGCACGAGGCCCTTGTTGACCATGGTGTCGATGGCCGGCACTGCTGCCAAGTAAGCCGCCGTTGCGTCGCCCTTGTCGGCGATTGCATCGGTTACTTTGCGCATCGCGGTACGCATGCGGGACCGCAACGCAACATTGCGCTCGCGATGCTTTTCCGCCTGTTTCGCCGCTTTCTCTGCCGATTTGGTGTTCGCCACGCCTATCTCCGCCGCTGCCGAATATTGCTAAGCCGCCTAGTCTGCGCAGCGCGGTACCCGTTGTCAATGAAGCTCTGGTAGTCTCGAGTACTGCATGAGTGGCGCCATCTTTCGTAAAACCAGCATCGTCGGGCTGGCCACGCTGCTCTCGCGGGTCACTGGCCTGCTGCGCGAAATCATTTATGCCCAGAGCTTTGGCGCCAGTGCCTTCATGGACGCCTTTCTGGTCGCCTTCAAGATCCCCAACTTCCTGCGCCGGCTGTTTGCCGAGGGCGCCTTCTCGCAGTCGTTTGTGCCGGTTATCTCTGAGCACAAGGTGCAGCGTAGCCACGACGAAGTGCGCGAACTGGTGGCCGGTGTGTCGGGCACGCTGGGCGCGGTGTTGCTGGTGCTCAGCGTCATCGGTGTGATAGCGGCGCCGCTCATCATCTTCCTGTTTGCACCGGGCTTCACCGGCACTGCCGGCAAGTACGAGATGGCCGTGCAGATGCTGCGCTGGACCTTCCCCTATCTGTTTTTCATCTCGCTGACGGCGCTGTTCTCGGGCGTGCTCAACAGTTATGGGCGTTTCGCCATTCCCGCGTTGACCAGTGTGGTGATGAACACGGTGATGATCGCTGCGACCTTGCTGGCAGCCACGCACAGCAGTAACCCGGGCCTGACCATGTCCATCGGCGTGTTCGTGGCGGGTGTGATCCAGCTGGGTTTTCAGTTGCC
>CANFSB010000008.1 GCA_947449495.1 Pseudomonadota bacterium | reverse complement strand
CTGCGCCAGAGTTTGAGCGATCATGAAGCGGCAGTGGTTGCGCAGGATGCAGAGCGCACACAGTTGCGGCAGCAGTCGTTGCAGCTGGAACGCGACCGCGATGCCTTACAGGTACAGATTCAGCATGCACATCGTGCCCAATCAGATGCGCGTGGCGTGTTGGAAGCTGCCCGTGCTCGCAGCCAGCAATCGATGCTGCGCCGGCAGAAGATCACCGCCGAGACCGCTGAAATCGCTGGCGAGCAGGACAAGGCGACACAAGCCTTGGCACGCGCCAGGGCCGCGTTTGATGTGGCTGCCAATGAGCTAGAAACGCTTGATGTGCAGCGGCGCGAGCTGGAGTCCGAGCGCGATGAGCGTCGCCAGTCTGCAACCGATGCGCGCAGCCGGGCGCAGCTTGCCCAAGGCCGTGCACGCGAAGTGCTTATTCAGCTCGAAGGGCGTCGCTCCACCGAAGTGTCGATGGGTCAGGCCTTGCAGCGCATGCAGGAACAGCGCGATCAAGTGGCGCAGCGACTTGCCCAGTTGGAGCAGGAGCTGCAGGAAGCCGAGCCAGGCATTGAGACTTTGCAGCAGCATCTTGATCAGGTGTTGGCGCGTCGTCTTGAAGTGGAGACCGAGTTGTCGGCGGTACGTGCAACGCTGGATGCGGCGGAGTACCAATTGCGCCAGCTCGATGACACGAGACAGTCCTCCGAGCAGCGCGTGCAAGCCGCGCGTACTGCATTGGAAGGGGCTCGTTTGATAGCGCAAGAGTCGCGTCTGCGGCGCGAGTCACTGGCGGAGCAGTTTGCTGCACTGCGATTTGATCTCGAAGAGGTCATGCAAGCGCTGCCGCAAGCGGCTGACGTGTTGCATTGGGAGGATCGCATTACGGCTGTGGTGGCTGACCTGCAGCGTCTGGGTCAAGTCAATCTGGCAGCCATCGATGAGCTGCGTGAGCAGACCGAGCGCAAGACTTATCTGGATGCCCAGTTCAAAGACCTCACCGACGCGCTCGACACGCTCGAGGCGGCAATGCGCCGTATCGACAAGGAAACGCGTACCCGTTTTGAGGACACCTTCAACCGTATCAATACTGGACTCAAAGAGAAGTTCCCGCGTTTGTTCGGTGGTGGACAGGCGCATTTGGAAATGGTCGGCGACGATGTGCTGACAGCTGGCGTAGCGGTCATGGCGCGCCCGCCCGGCAAGCGTATCAGCAGCATTTCTCAGCTCTCGGGTGGTGAAAAGGCGCTGACCGCTGTGGCTCTGGTGTTCTCTATTTTCGATCTGAATCCGGCGCCGTTTTGTCTGCTTGACGAGGTGGACGCACCGCTGGATGAAGGCAACGTCGATCGCTTCTGCGACATCGTTCGTGAGATGTCTGAACGCGTGCAGTTCATCTTTATCACGCACAACAAGACCACCATGGAATTGGGGTCTCAGCTGCTGGGTATCACCATGACAGAGCCAGGTGTTTCACGAGTGGTGACCGTTGACGTGGACGAGGCCGCGCGGCTGGCCGCGCAGACAGTGGTGGCGGCATGAACGACATGGACATGGGCCAGTTGCGTTGGATACTGCTGGGCTTGGGTGGTTTGTTTGTGGTGGTGCTGGCGTTAATCGAGATGCGTCGCCGCCGACAGGCGGCACGGCGCAGTGAAATGCTGCACATCCGCCAAGAACCGGGCATGGAAGGCGCGGAGGATATGTCCTTCGATGAGTCTGATGTGCGCATCATAGGTGACGGCCGCCGCGATCCGCCGTTGGTCATGCTTGATGACGTGGAGGTTCCGCCGGGAGCCGACAGCGTGGATTTGGGTGTGGTCAGCGAAGTCGCAGTGGATCGCCCCGGTGTGATGGGCGCGCTGCAGGTGATCTGGCCGCCCGCCAAACAGGACCGTATTTTGTGGCTGCGAGTAGTGGCGCCTGAGGGCGCATATTTCCAGGGTCGAGCCCTGCGACAGGCACTGGCTTCTTGCGGTCTGGCGCACGGTCCACAGGATATTTTTCACCGCGCCAACGATGCAGGAACAGTGTTGGCCAGCGCTGCCAATCTGACGCGACCAGGCAGCTTTGATCTGGCTGTGATGGATGGCCAGCAGTTTCGCGGCGTGCATGTGTTCTCGGTGTTGCCTGCGCCGTTGTCGGATCTGCAGACCTTCGATGAACTGTTGATGCTCGCCGATGAAATTGCCACGCGTTTGGATGGTGCGGTGCTCGACGATACTGGTGGTGCCCTGACGGTCGAGCGTATCGATGAGCTGCGACAAGCGCTGTATGACGGTGCTGCTGCGGCACCAGACGACGCCGGCGGGCCATGAGTCAGGCGGCACGCGCTGCCTGGTTGCACGATGAGCTCGCGCGCCACAACCACCGGTATTACGTCCTCGATGAGCCCGAGGTAAGCGACGCTGAATATGATCAGCTGTTGCGTGAGCTGCAGCAGCTCGAAATTGCAGAGCCTGCTCTGTGCACAGCTGATTCACCCACGCAGCGCGTCGGCAGCGCGCCCTCTGCAGCCTTTGACAGCGTGCGCCATCCGGCGCCTATGTTGTCACTGGAGAATGCCCTCAGCGACGACGAACTGCAGGCGTTTGATACGCGTTTGCGCGAGCGTCTTGGCAGTGCTGCCGCCGTGCGTTTCAGCGCCGAGCCCAAGCTCGATGGTCTGGCCGTCAGTGTGATCTATCGCGAGGGCGTGTTGTGGCGTGCGGCCACGCGCGGCGATGGTGAGCAGGGCGAGGACATCACTGCCAACATGCGCACCTTGCGCTGTCTGCCGCTGCGCTTGCTGGGTGATGCGCCGGCGCTGCTTGAAGCACGCGGTGAGGTCTATATGCCGGTGGCGGGGTTTGAGTCCTTGAACGCGGAGCAGTCGCGGCAGGGGCTCAAGCTGTTCGTCAATCCACGCAATGCCGCTGCGGGCAGCTTGCGACAATTGGATCCGCGCATCACTGCGCGTCGACCGTTGGAGATCTGTTTCTATGCGTTGGGTGCGCTGGAGGGCGGGCCGCTGCTGACCACGCATGCTGCTGCCTTGGCAGCGCTACGTAACTGGGGTTTGCGCACTTCGCCTGAAGCGCGGCTAGTGCAGGGTGTTGAGGGCTGTCGTGCTTACTTTGCCGATCTGCAGCAACGGCGCGCAACACTGCCGTATCAAATCGACGGCGTGGTCTACAAAGTAGATGAGTTCGCAGACCAGGAACGGCTGGGCTTTGTATCCCGTGCGCCGCGCTGGGCGATCGCACACAAGTTT
Organism: Pseudomonadota bacterium; assembly: GCA_947449495.1. Lineage (GTDB taxonomy): Bacteria > Pseudomonadota > Gammaproteobacteria > Steroidobacterales > Steroidobacteraceae > ZC4RG30. Next base: position 55,224 of record CANFSB010000008.1, on the reverse strand, counting down.
CCTGCCGAAGAGGCGCGCACGGTGCTGCGCGCCGTTGATTTTCAGGTGGGTCGCACCGGTGCGCTGACACCTGTGGCGCGTCTGGATCCGGTGCTAGTGGGTGGTGCCACGGTCAGCAATGCGACGCTGCACAACATGGATGAGATTGCCCGCAAGGACATCTGCATCGGCGACACGGTGGTGGTGCGGCGTGCCGGTGATGTGATTCCTGAAGTGGTGCGCTCAGTTCCGGCACTGCGGCCGGTTGATGCAGCAGCCATCGTATTGCCGCTGCAGTGTCCGGTGTGTCAGTCCGTGGTCGAGAGAATAGAGGGTGAGGCAGTGGCCCGCTGCACGGGGGCTTTGCGCTGTCGGGCACAGCGACATGAGGCGCTGCGTCACTACGCGTCAAGACGCGCGCTGGATATCGATGGATTGGGCGATGTGATTATCGGTCAGTTGATTGACGCGGATTTGGTGCAGAGCCCGGCTGATCTTTACAGCCTGCCGCGTGCTGCCTTGGCCGCGTTGCCTCGGATGGGCGACAAGTCAGCCGGTAACCTGGTGGATGCCATTGCAGCCAGTCGCAGCACTACTCTGGCACGTTTTCTGTTTGGTCTGGGTATTGCCGATGTGGGCGAGGCGACAGCTGCCGCGTTGGCGCGTCAGTTTGGCAATTTGCAGGCACTGAGCGGCGCCACCGCAGAACAAATTGAGCTGACCCCTGACGTGGGGCCGGTGGTTTCGCGACATGTCACGGCGTTTTTTGCCGATCCGCTCAACCTCCAGATCATCGCGCGCTTGCGTCAGGCAGGCGTGCAGTGGGTCGAAGGTGAACCCACGGCAGGCGCCGTGCTGCCGATGACCGGCCAGACCTTTGTGTTGACCGGTACGCTGCCTACGCTGTCGCGCGACGAGGCCAAAGCACGGCTAGAGGCTGCCGGTGCCAAGGTAGCCGGCAGTGTTTCCAAGCGCACGCAGTACGTGGTGGCCGGTGAGGAAGCCGGTAGCAAGCTCGACAAGGCACGCGAGCTGGGTGTTCGGGTGATTGATGAGCAGGGACTGCTTGAGCTGCTGGCCGCTGTTGGAGGGGGTTGATCAGCTACCGGGCGTGTTGTGGTAGCTGTTGAGGTGGTTGTATAGGGTCTTGAGGCTGATGCCGAGCATGGCTGCAGCACGGGTCTTGTGATTGCCGCAGGACTTGAGCGTGGCCATGATCAGGATGCGTCGTGCCTCGGCGAGCGTTTGGCCGACCTGTATGGGCAGTTGGCCCGAGGTCACATCGAGGGGTGCCAGAGCATGCTTTGCTTGGCCTGAATCTCCGCCGTCGTTCATGCTGCGTCCCGTTGCCCCAGGGGTGCTGGGCTAGCGCGCAGTGTGAAGACAGTAAGGCCCTGTCTCAATCAGACATCATCCCAACCCGATGTAAGGGGTTTCCTACATCCGGTTGGGACGAACAATCGATCAAAGCTTTTTGTCGACCTTGGCGCCCTTCACCAAGTCATCGGCGTAGGCCTTGAACTTCTTGGCCTCGACAATTTGCACCAAACGGTCTTTGACGCTGTCGAAGGGCGGTGCGGCAACGGCGCGGGTTTCATCCAGCCGGATGATGTGCCAGCCGTATTGCGTCTGAACCGGCGCCTTGGTGTAGGTGCCTTTGGTCAAGCCCTCTACGGCTGCCGAAAACGCCGGCACCATACGGTCGGGCGTGAACCAACCCAGATCGCCGCCGTTGGTCTTGGACGGATCCATGGACTCTTTCTTGGCCAGCTCTTCGAACCGACCGCCTTTTTCCAAGTCGCTGATCAGTTTCTTGGCACGCTCTTCGGTGGCAACCAGGATGTGGCGCGCGTGGTATTCGGTCTTGGGCACATTGGCCAACTGCGAGTCGTATTCGGCGCGCAGTTCTTCGTCGGTGGTCTTGCGATCTTTGAGGAAGGCCTGTGAAGCCGCCTGCTGCAGAACATTGAGACGGGTCAGGTCGAGCATGGCCTGCGTCTCGCCGGCTTTGTTCAGGCCGTCTTTTTCGGCCTTTTCGGCAACCAACATACCGCGCACCAAGGTGTCCAGCAGTTGCTGCTGCTGTTCGGCAGTGGCCTCGGCAACCGGTTTGCCCGTCACGCCCTTTACGTAGTAGTCGAACGTATTGCGCGTGATCGGCTTGCCATTGACCACGGCAACCGGCTCGGTGCCTGTGTCAGCGGCCTTGTCAGCGCCTTGCTTGGAGCAGGCAGTAACGGTGGCTGCGAGCACTATCGCGGATATTAAGATCTTTATTTTCATGTGTTTATGGGTTTTTATTAAGGTAGTTTAGTGGGTACTACGGCGTCTATACGCAGCGCGTGGATGCCATTGTGCAGCAGGTCGCCGGCCGCAGAATAGACCAAGCGATGACGTGCCAGCGCGGCCAGTCCGGCAAAGTGATCTGATACTACTCGCACGGCGTAGTGCCCACCTTCGCGGGCGCCGGCATGCCCCAGATGCGCTGCACTTTCGTCGTCGATGATCAGCTCTGTAGGTTGCAGGGCCTGCTGCAGTCGGCCTCGCAACTGCTCTATGACCGAAGTGGTGGTCATGGGTCGTTGGCCGCAGCGGGTGGCCCAGCTCGCCTGCCTAGCCAGTAAGCCTGAGCCAGAATAAACAGCATACTGGCCAGGCCCAAGGCCAATCCATGCCAGGAGAACCACAGTGCCTCTGGCAGCCGCAGCGCAGCAATGATGTTGGCAAGTCCGCAGACCGCATAGAACACCACCCACAGGTGATTGACGCGCAGCCAGGCTGCGCGCGGCAGCTGCAAGTCGGGCAGGGCAGGTTGCATGAGTCGCTGGGCCAGCGGCTGCTGGCCGACGAAGCCGCTGATCAGAAAGGCGATGCCTACCATCCACAGAAACAGGGTCGGTTTCCATTTGATGAAGAGCGGGTCGTGCAGCACCAGTGTGGCCGTGCCGAAGACCAGCACCAGCACCGTGCTGAGCAGGTACATCTTGGGCAGGCTACGCCCGGCCACCCAGATCACGGGCAGCATCAACGTCATGCTGACCATCAAGGTGGCGGTGGCGACGTAGATATCGCGGCCTTGGTAAAAATAGGCGCCGATGCTGATCAGCAGCGGCACAAGTTCGAGCAACGCAGTCATGGTGAGGTGCCGTGGGCGCCGTGGCGGTCGCGTATCATAGCGCGGTGACTCAGTACCTCGACATCCACCCCGATAACCCGCAGGCGCGGCTGGTGCGACTGGCAGTGGATAGCGTGCGCAACGGTGGCGTGATCGCCTATCCGACCGACTCCTGTTATGCGCTGGGCTGCCGGGTGGGCGACAAAGAGGCCTTGGAACGGGTGAGGACCATCCGCCAGGCCGACAAAAACCACCACTTCACGTTGGTCTGTCGGGATCTGAGCGAAATTGCCCGGTATGCACGGGTCGACACCTGGCAGTTTCGTCTCCTCAAGGCCTGCACACCTGGCGCCTATACCTTTTTGCTTGAAGCCACGCGCGAGACCCCGCGCATGCTGCAGCATCCCAAGCGCCGCACCATCGGTATCCGTGTGCCCGATCATCCCGTGCCGCGCCTGCTGCTGCAGGAATTGGGCGAGCCGCTGATGAGCTCCACGCTGCAGATGCCCGGTGACGACTTGCCACTCAACGATGGCGCCGAGATTCGCGAGCGGTTGGACCGGCGGTTGGACGTGGTGCTGGATGCCGGCAGCTGTGGCATCCAACCTACTACCGTTGTGGATCTTAGTGTTTCACCGCCGGTGGTGGTGCGTGAGGGACGCGGCGACCTCGCGCCCTTCATCTGACACGTATAATGCCGCCCACCATGAATTCCACCCCACAGCGCCGGCGAGTTCTGTCCGGCATGCGGCCCACCGGCCAACTGCACTTGGGCAACTACCACGGTGCTCTGCGCAACTGGGTCGCGCTGCAGCAAAGCCATGACGCGTTCTTCTTCATAGCCGATTGGCACGCTTTGACTACCGGCTATGAGGACACCTCGCAACTGCAAACGCACATCCGCGAGATGGTGATCGATTGGTTGGCTGCGGGGATCGATCCTGCGGTGTCGACAGTGTTCGTGCAGTCTCAGGTGCCCGAGCACGCCGAGTTGCATCTGTTGCTGTCGATGATCACGCCGCTGGGTTGGTTGGAACGTGTGCCCACCTACAAAGATCAGCAGGCGCAGCTTAAAGAGCGCGACTTGGCTACCTATGGGTTCTTGGGTTATCCGCTGCTGCAAAGCGCCGATATCCTGCTGTACCGACCGGACTATGTGCCTGTCGGTGAAGATCAGGTGGCGCACGTTGAGATTACTCGTGAGATCGCGCGTCGATTTAATCACCTGTTCGGCAGTTCGCCTGACTTTGCCAAGCGCGCAGAGGCGGCGGTGCGGTTACTGGGCTCTGATGCTGGCGTGTATGCCAAGGCGCGAAAGCGTTGGCAGCAGGAGGGCGACAGCCAGGCTGGCGAGCAGGCGCGTGCTGTATTGCAGCAGGCCACGCTGGGCGATGCCGAGCGGCGTGTGCTGTTGGGTTACCTCGACGGTTTGTGCGCGAGCATCCTGCCCGAACCGCAGGTGTTGTTGACCCCTACGCCTAAGGTGCCTGGTCTGGATGGTCGCAAGATGTCCAAGTCCTATGGCAACACCATCGGCTTGCGCGAAGCCCCCGATTCGGTTGCTAAGAAGCTGCGTACCATGCAGACCGATCCGGCGCGTCAGCGCCGCACCGATGCAGGCGATCCGGCCAAATGCCCGGTGTATGACCTGCATGGTGTGTACTCGGATCAAGCCACTCGCGATTGGGTACAGCAGGGTTGCCGGTCTGCTGGCATCGGATGTCTGGAGTGCAAACAGCCACTGATCGATCGCGTGGTTGCTGAAGCTGAAGGCATGCAGGCGCGCGCCAAACCGTTTCAGCAGGATGCGGGTCTGGTTACCGAAGTGCTGCGCGAGGGTGCAGTGCGGGCCCGCGAAGCGGCTGCCCAAACGATGGATGAGGTGCGGCGAGTCATGAATCTGCAGGCACCGGCATGAATACGGTAGTTATCGATACGCAGCAGTCAGAGTTGGCGCTGCCGGAAACCGCGGCGTCTTTAGGTCAGGTCGAAATGCCCTTTGCAATGGTGCTGGGCGAGCCACTGACCGAGATGCCGCGTGATCTGTACATCCCGCCGCAGGCATTGGAAGTGTTCCTTGATGCTTTCGAGGGACCGCTTGATTTACTGCTGTATCTCATCCGTCGCCAGAACCTAGACATCCTCGACATTCCAATCGCCGAGATCACGCGTCAGTACACGCGTTATATCGAAGTGATGACGGAGATGCAGTTGGAGCTGGCAGGCGAGTATCTGGTGATGGCGGCGACCTTGGCGGAGATCAAGTCGCGCATGCTGCTGCCGCGCGCCACCGATCCGGCGCAGGGTATTGAAGAGGATCCGCGTGCCGAGTTGGTGCGCAGACTGCAGGAATACGAGCGCTTTAAACGCGCTGCCGAGAGCATCGATGAGATGCCTCGATTGGATCGCGACCATTGGGTGGCCAATGCGGGCTTTGATGAGCGACGCGTCGGTCGCTTGCTGCCGGAAGTGACGTTGCTGGAAATGCTCTTGGCATTTCGTGAAGTGGTGGTGCGTTCGGAGCTGTTTGCCCATCACCACATCAGACGTGAACGTTTGTCGGTGCGCGAGCGCATGTCGCATATCCTCACACGACTCGATGGCACTCACTTTGTTGAGTTCAGCGCGTTGTTCCATCCGCAGGAAGGCCGCATGGGCGTCGTGGTTACGTTCATGGCGCTGCTTGAACTGGTGCGTGAGGGTCTGATTGCCATTGTGCAGGCCGAGCAGTTCTCCTCCCTGCATGTGCGCAAGGGCAGAGCTGTATTGCCCCACACGATTGAGGGCGAGCTCGATCCCGAGCAGTCCGCGCAGCTGGCGCAAGATGAAGCCATGCTGGCTCTATCGCAGCCGGCCTTGGTTGAAGACGACACAGATGATTCCGAAGACATTGACGGTGCCGAGTCGGCACCTGCTGCCATAGAGGGCGCCGAGACGGCGCCGGAGACTGCCCCATGAGCGAGGTCCATACGCGTAACTTGGTCGAAGCGGCGCTGCTGGCTGCCGGCCGTAGCCTGACGGTGCAGGAGCTGCTGACAGTGTTTGATGCACTGGATCGTCCGACGCCCGAGGCTTTGCGACAGGCGCTTGCTGAACTTGCGACGCACTATGAGGGGCGTGGCATCGAGATTCGCGAGACGGCATCGGGCTTTCGCATTCAAGTGCGGCGTGAGTTGGCGGCCGAGGTGTCGCGTCTGTGGCCCGAACGGCCGGTCAAGTATTCGCGTGCACTGCTGGAGACACTGGCACTGATTGCCTATCGTCAGCCGTTGACTCGCGCCGAGATCGAGGCGGTACGTGGCGTTGCCGTCAATCCCAACATCATCCGCACGCTGCTGGAGCGCGGTTGGATTCGAGTAGTGGGTCACCGCGATCTGCCGGGCCATCCGGAGTTGCTGGGCACGACGCGGGAGTTCCTCGACTACTTCGGTCTCAAGAGCATCGGCCAGTTGCCGCCGTTGGCAGAGGTCAAAGCGCTCAGTGAACTGGATCCGCAATTGTCATTGCCCGAACCGCTCGGTGAACATGAAGTTGCAGAGATTCCCGTGGGCACGACGCCGGTGCCCCTGCTGGCTGCTCCCGACGCAACCGCCGAGTCAATGGCTGAGGCAGCGGCTGAGGCCGCGGCTGAGCCGACTGTCGATCCAGAGCTTGATACAGAGGCAGAACCTGCGCCCGCAGTGGTTGCAGGGGAAGGCACCTGAAGCGGTCCAACACTGGGCGCAGTGCGCCGCCCGCTGCGCCAGTTGCGGAGACTGAGCGCGTACAGAAAATTCTGGCGCGCGCTGGCTTGGGTTCGCGCCGCGAAGCCGAAGAGTGGATCCGCCAGGGCAGAGTCACCATCAATGGCGACTTGGCGGAGTTGGGCAGTCGGGCCGCCGGCAACGATCAAGTCAAGCTTGACGGTCGCTTGGTGCGGCAGGCTTCGACAGTGCGCAGCGCCACGTTTCTGTGCAATCGCTCACCGGGTGAGGGGCTCAGTGAACCGCGCGAAGGCGAAGAGCGCGGTGCCTTGGTAGAGCGCTTGTCGCGGCGGGATGGCAAACGATTTATTGCGGTCAGTCCGATGCCACGCATGGACGGCGGCATAGAGGTCATGACCTCTGATGGTGCGCTGGCTGCTGCACTGCAACGTGGCGTACGCAACCTGCAGATGGATTTTAGTCTGCGCGTGCGTGGCGAACTGATGCCGGAGCAGATCGAACAGGCAATGCTGGGTGAACTCGACAGCGGCGAACGATTGCAGTTGCTCTCGTGTGAGCCTGCCGGTGGCGAGGCTGCCAATCGTTGGTATCTGGTCGAGACTCGTGGTGCCAATGGCCGCGATCTGCGCTCGCTGTTCGAGCGTCAGGGTGCTGTGGTTAGCCGCATCTTGCGGGTGCGGTTTGGTTCACTGCAGTTGGAACGCAATATGGCGCGCGGTCAGGCCAGAGCGCTGGAAGATTACGAACTGCGGTCTTTGCGCGACGCGATTGATGCACCGCCACCTGCGCCGCCTGCGCCACCTGAGACGCCCGCTGCCACTTAAGTTATTGGGCGTCCAGTGACTCGCCGGTGATGCCGAGCGAGTCCGGGCCCAGCAGCCACAAAAAAGTTGGCGTGACCGCTGCAGGCAGTGTCAGTGATTCGAGCTTTTCCGACGGGAACGCCTGACGGCGCATCAGTGTGCGCACGGCGCCGGGGTTGACCACGTTGACGCGAACGTTGGTGTTGCCGCTGGTTTCTGCGGCCAGTACCTGACTCAAGCCTTCGATCGCGAATTTCGAGACGCTATAGGCGCCCCAGTAGGCTCGCCCGGTGCGGCCCACGCCGCTGGAGGTGAATAGCACCGAGGCTGACGGTGACTGACGTAGCAGCGGCAACAGCACTTGAGTCAGTACGAAGGCAGCGGTCACGTTGACATGCATGACCTTGCACCATGTGGGCACGTCGTACTGCTCGACGGGCGTGAGCGTGCCGAGGATGCCCGCGCAGTGCACTAAGCCGTCGAGTCGTCCGTATTGGCTGGCAATAGCGTCGGCCAACTGGTCGTAGTCGGCAGCCAGTGCCTTTTCCAAGTCTAGTACAGCGATCAACGCGCGTTCGCCGTGCAGCGCCACAATGTCGGAGCGCACGGCCTCGAGCTTGCGTGATGTGCGGCCGATCAGAATGACCTGCGCGCCGTGTGCGGCGGCATCCATGGCTACCGCACGACCGATGCCATCGCCTGCGCCGGTGACGGCGATGACGCGCCCTGCCAGTAGGTTGGCTGCAGGGGCCTTGAAGCGCTGATCAATCATGCAAATGAACTCAGAGGTTGGCGTTGGCTGTATTGAGCCAGCTGAGAATATCCAGCGGCGCTTCGATGTGACCGTCGGAGCCCCAGCTGTGCGAGTCGTCCTCGGGGCCCAGATAGCCGTAGGCTGCGACCAGCACCGGCATGCCGGCACTGCGTGCTGATTGGACATCACGCTGGGCATCGCCGACATACAGGCAGCGCGGCGCATCTATGCCCAGTTGTGCTGCCGCATGCAATAGCGGTGCCGGATGCGGCTTGCGCTGCGGCAGCGTGTCGCCGGCCACAACACAACCGGCCCGCACATCCAACCCCAACGTGGCCAGCAGTGGCGTGGTTAGAAAACCGGGCTTGTTGGTGACGATGCCCCACGGTATGCCACGGGCTTCAAGTGTGCCCAGTAGCTGCTCGCAGCCGTCGAACAGCCGGGTGTCTACCGCCAGCCGATCGTTGTACAGATCGAGGAACCGATTGCGCAGCACCTCAAACGGCTCACCTTCAAGCTGGGGGAAGGCAAGTTGGACCAAGCCCTTGGAGCCGTGCGAAACCTGCGTGCGGGCGATGTCATAGGCGATGGCCTCAAGCCCGTTCTCTGCACGCAGCTGGTTGAGGCAGATGATCATGTCGGGCGCGGTGTCGAGCAGCGTACCGTCGAGATCAAACAGCACCGCGCCAATGGCGCTGGCAGTCATGAGCCTGCCTGGGGTAGCAGACGGGCCATGTAGTTCACGCTGACGTCGGTGGTTTGACTTGCACGGCCCGAGAACGGCTCGTAATCAATGCCGGCCAGATCATCCAGTCGCAAGCCTGCCGCGCGTGCCCAGTGGCCCAACTCGGCAGGTTTGATGAAACGCTCGTAGGTGTGCGTGCCACGCGGCAACAGCCGCAGCACGTATTCGGCCCCGACGATGGCCAAGGCAAAGGCGCGGGCGGTGCGGTTGAGAGTGGAGACAAACAGCTGGCCACCCGGTGCCAGAAGGCCGCCCAGCGTAGCGATCATTGAACCCGGATCAGCGACGTGCTCAAGCATCTCCATGCAGCAGACCACGTCAAAGCGCTGTGCAGGATCTGCCAGCACGGCTTCTGCATCTTGTACGCGGTAGTCGATAGCAAGGCCGGATTCTGCTGCGTGCAGGCGTGCGACATCGATCATTCCCGGTGCGCGGTCAATGGCAGTGACCTGTGCGCCACGGCGCGCCAGTGCCTCGGCCAGCAGACCGCCGCCGCAGCCGACATCCAGCACGCGCTTGCCATCAAGAGGGCAATGCTGTGCGACCCATGCAGCACGCACCGGGTTGAGGCGGTGCAGCGGTTTGAACTCGCCGCTCTCATCCCAGAAGCGGTGGGAGAGGGCGTCGAACTTGGCGATTTCGGCCGGATCGGCGCTGGATTGGGCAGGGTTTGTCACGGTCCAAGTATAGCCTGAGGTGCCCTGCGCAAGGCACCTGCAACAGTAGGGTTGTAGCGGTCGTTGTGTTACCCTTCGGCAATTGTCCGGACCCGCAGTGCAATGACGGAAATAGCCCGAGAAATCCTGCCCGTAAACCTCGAAGACGAGATGCGGCAGTCGTACCTGGATTACGCCATGAGCGTGATCGTCGGACGTGCACTTCCCGATGTCCGCGACGGTCTCAAGCCCGTGCACCGGCGTGTGCTGTTCGCCATGAGCGAACTGGGCAACGACTACAACAAGCCCTATAAAAAGTCGGCCCGCGTGGTCGGCGATGTCATCGGCAAATATCATCCGCATGGCGATCAGGCGGTATACGACGCCATCGTGCGTATGGCGCAGTCGTTCTCGATGCGCTATTTGCTGGTCGACGGTCAGGGGAACTTCGGCTCGGTCGATGGCGACATGCCGGCCGCCATGCGCTACACCGAGGTGCGCATGTCGCGCCTGGCGCATGACTTGCTGGCCGACATCGACAAAGAGACCGTCGACTTCGTCCCCAACTACGACGAATCCGAACAAGAGCCTGCGGTATTGCCGGCGCGAGTGCCCAACCTGCTGGTCAACGGTGCCTCTGGCATCGCCGTGGGCATGGCCACCAACATCCCGCCGCACAATCTCAACGAGATCGTCAACGCGCTGCTGGCCGTGCTCGACGATCCGGCCATTACGCTGGCCGGGTTGATGCAGCACGTGCCGGGTCCCGACTTCCCCACCGCCGGTATCATCAATGGCGCGCAGGAGATCGTTGCAGCCTATCGCACCGGTCGGGGTCGTCTGTCCATCCGCGGTCGCTGCCATTTCGAAGACATGGAGCGTGCCGGCCGCCAGAGCATCGTTATTACCGAGTTGCCCTATCAGGTCAACAAGGCGCGCCTTATTGAGCGCATCGCCGATCTGGTGCGTGACAAGCAAATCGAGGGCATCGCTTCAGATGGCCTGCGCGACGAGTCCGACAAAGACGGTATGCGCATCGTCATCGAGTTGAAGCGCGGCGAGTCGGCCGACATCGTCCTCAACAATCTGTACTCGCAAACGCCGCTTGAAACCGTGTTCGGTATCAATATGGTGGCCTTGCAGGACGGTCGGCCGCGTCTGCTGTCGCTGCGCGAGATGCTCGACGCGTTCTTGCGTCATCGTCGCGAAGTGGTCACGCGCCGTACCATTTACGATCTGCGCAAAGCGCGCGAACGCGCCCATCTGCTCGAAGGTCTGGCGGTCGCACTGGCCAATATCGATGAGGTCATCGCACTCATCAAGGCTTCACCTGCTGCGGCAGAGGCCAAGGCGGCGCTGGTAGCACGCACTTGGCATGGCGGTGCAGTGCCGGCCATGCTCGAACGCGCCGGTGCCGTTGATTCCCGGCCTGCAGGCCTGCCAAGCGAGTTTGGTCTTCAGTCTGACGGCAGCTACAAGCTCAGCGACGCTCAGGCGCAGGCCATTCTGGACATGCGCCTCAACCGGCTCACCGGCTTGGAGCAAGACAAGATCATCGATGAGTACCGCCAGCTGCTGGTGGTGATCGCCGACCTGTGCGACATCCTGGCGCGCGCCGAGCGGCTCACAGAGGTTGTGCGCACGGAGTTGCTAGAGATTCGTGATCAGTTCGGTGACGCGCGGCGCACCGAGATTGTCCATACGCAGCTTGATCTGACCGACAAGGATCTGATCGAGCCTCAAGACGTTGTGGTCACTTTGTCGCACGCTGGCTATGCCAAGTCGCAGCCTGTGTCCGACTATCAGGCGCAGCGTCGGGGCGGTCGCGGCAAGGCGGCCACGGCCGTCAAGGACGAAGACTTCATCGAAAAGCTGTTTGTGGCCAATACCCACGACACGCTGCTGTGCTTCTCCAATCGCGGCAAAGTCTATTGGCTCGATGTGTACAAACTGCCCCTGGCCGGTCGCGGCTCGCGTGGCAAGCCCATCGTCAACCTCTTGCCGTTGGGCGAGGGTGAGCAGATCAACGCAGTGTTGCCCATCAAGCAATACGATGCCGATCGCTATGTGTTCATGGCCACGCGCGATGGCACCGTCAAAAAGACCGAGCTGGCTGCGTTCTCGCGCCCGCGTGCTGCCGGCATCATCGCCGTGGATCTGCGGGATGACGACCGACTGGTGGGTGTTGCGCTCACCGACGGGCATGCCGAAGTGCTGTTGTTCAGCAGCGAAGGCAAAGTGATCCGCTTCCCCGAGGAAGAAGTGCGCGCCATGGGTCGTGATACCGCGGGCGTGCGCGGTATCCGCTTGGGCGAAGGGCATGCGCTGATTGCCTTGGTTGTAGTGGGTGAAGGCTTGGTGCTGACGGCATCGGCCAATGGTCTTGGCAAGCTCACACGCCTTGAAGAATTCCCGGCGCATGGCCGAGGCGGTCAGGGTGTCATCGCCCTGCAGTCCACCGAACGCACCGGTGCGTTGGTGGCAGCCTTGCAGGTCAATATGGAACACGAGCTTATGCTCATCAGTTCCAACGGCACGCTGGTGCGTACTGCGGTGTCCAGCATCTCTGTGCTGGGCCGCAATACCCAGGGTGTCAAACTGATCAAGCTCGACGAGGGCGATCAGCTCATTGGTGTTGAACGTGTGGATCAACTGGCCGATGAGGCCGGCGAGGGCAGCACCATCGAGGGTGCCGCTGTCGACGGCGAGTCGCCCATCGCTTGATCTAAGTTGCGGCTGCCGTGCGCGGTGGCCGCCCAATCCCTACGGTAGCTGTTTTGCGCGTACACAACTTCTCTGCCGGGCCCGCCACGTTGCCGCTTGAGGTGCTGGAGCAGTTGCGTGACGAGCTGCCCGATTGGCACAACTTGGGTATGTCGGTGATGGAGATCAGTCATCGCAGCCGCGATTTCATTGAGGTGGCGGCTGAGGCTGAAGCCGATTTGCGCTCTTTGCTCGATGTTCCGCCCGACTATCGCGTCTTGTTTCTGCAAGGCGGTGCCACCGGCCTGTGGGCTGGCATTCCGATGAATCTCACCGCTCCGGAAGGCGCGGTAGATTACGTGGTGACGGGTCACTGGTCCGCCAAGGCAGTGCGTGAAGCACGCAGCTTCTGCAGTGACGTGCATGTTGCGGCAGATGCCCGCGACGGGGGCTATACCCACGTGCCGGCTCAAGCTCAGTGGCAGCTGCGGCCTGGTGCCACTTATGTGCATTACTGCCCCAACGAAACCATCGGCGGCGTCGAGTTCCCGTTTATTCCCGACACCGGTGGCGTGCCGCTGGTGGCCGATTTTTCGTCATCCATTTTGTCGCGGCCGCTGGATGTGCGTCGTTTCGGTGTGATCTATGCCAGCACCCAAAAGAACATCGGCCCTGCGGGTCTGTGCTTGGTGATCGTGCATGAGTCGCTGTTGGGTCGCGCCCGCAGCGCGACGCCAGCTATCTGGAACTGGCAGACCATGTCCGGCAGCGATTCGATGGCCAATACACCGCCGACGCTGGCCTGGTATGTGTCTGGGCTGGTCTTCAAATGGCTGCACCGGCAAGGCGGCCTTGCGGCAATGGGTCAGCGCAACGAGCGCAAAGCGCGCACTTTGTATGCCGCTATCGATGGCAGCGGCTTCTACAGCAACCGTGTCCAGGCTGACTGCCGGTCTTGGATCAACGTGCCGTTCTTTCTGACCGATCCGGCGCTCGATGCACAGTTTCTGGCCCAGGCGCGCGCAGCGGGCTTGGCTAACCTCAAGGGCCATGCGGCAGTCGGCGGGATGCGCGCCAGCCTGTACAACCCGCTGGAGCAGGCTGGCGTCGATGCGCTGGTCGATTTCATGCGCGAGTTCGAACGCCGCCACGGCTGATGTCCTCGCCGCTGCTTCGGCAGCGCCCTGCAGTGTTATTCTCACGCGCTAATCCGCAGCACACTCACGGCACAGGCTATGGCATCAACCCGCAAGAAAACCCCTGCCAAAGGCAAGACTGAGGCGATCGGGCAAATCCGCGCCCGGATCGATGCGGTTGATGCGCAGATCCATGCGCTCATCAACGATCGGGCTCGCTTGGCCCAGCAGGTTGGGCTGTCCAAACACAAGGATGGTCATACGGTCGATTTCTATCGGCCCGAGCGCGAGGCGCAGGTGCTGCGCATGGCGGCGGCCCGTAACGACGGCCCGCTGCGAGACGAAGAAGTGCTGCGTCTGTTTCGCGAGATCATGTCGGCCTGTCTGGCACAGGAGAAGCCGCTCAAGATCGGCTTTCTGGGTCCGGAGGGCACGTTTACGCAGACGGCAGTGCTCAAGCATTTCGGTCATTCAGTGCGTGCGCTGCCGTTGGCCTCCATCGACGAAGTGTTTGCCGAGGTGCAAGCGGGCAATGCCGACTTTGGCGTAGTGCCCATCGAGAACTCCACCGAGGGCACGGTCAACAACACGCTCGACCGTTTCATTCACACCACGCTGCATATCTGCGGCGAGGTAGAACTGCGTATCCATCATTATTTGATGGGTAGCATGAAAGATCTCGGCTCGGTGCAGCGTGTGTGTGCGCATGCGCAGGCGTTGGGACAATGTCGCGGCTGGCTCGATGAACACTTGCCCAACGCCGAGCGCGTGGCGGTGTCCAGCAATGCTGAAGGAGCGCGTCGTGCCCGCGATGAGCGAGGTACCGCTGCTATTGCCGGGGAGACTGCGGCCGAGATCTATGGTCTTGGCGTGATCGCGCCCAAGATCGAAGACCAAGACGACAACACCACGCGCTTTCTGGTCATTGGCCGCTCTTTGCTGCGTCCCAGCGGCGACGATCGCACGACATTGATGGTGTCGCCTGGCGATGATAGTTCGGGTGCTCTATTGCGTTTGCTCGAGCCGTTGGCCAAGCATGGCGTCAGCATGACGCGCATTGAGTCGCGGCCTTCACGCAAGCGCAAATGGCATTACGTGTTCTTCATCGACATTGAAGGTCATGCCGAAGAGGCGCACATCGCAAAGGCGTTGGCGTCGCTCAAGCAACGTGCATCGCTGTTTAGAGTAGTGGGCTCTTATCCCAAGGCGATACTGTGAGCACCACAGTGCTGCGCAGTCCTGGGGCCTTGGCGGTTGCCGCAGTGCAGGGCATCTCGCCCTATGTCATCGGCAAGCCGATCAGTGAATTGACGCGCGAGTTGGGCGTTACCGACATCGTCAAGCTGGCTTCCAACGAAAACCCTTTGGGCCCCAGTCCACTCGCGTTGGCTGCGGCACAGGCGGCACTGGCCGATACGTTGCTGTATCCGGACGGTAATGGCTTTGATCTCAAGGACGCGCTGGCGCGTCATCACGGCATCAGTGCCAGCCAAGTGACCTTGGGCAACGGCTCCAACGACTTGCTTATCCTGTTGGCCGAAGCGTTTCTCGATGCAACTCGCAATGCAGTCATCTCGCAGTATGCGTTTGCCATCTATGGTCTGGTGGTCCAGGCCACCGGTGCCACAGCCAAAGTGACCGCGGCACTGCCGACTTGGTCGTCGATGCCCAACGGACACGATCTGCAAGCCATGCTGGCAGCGATTGATGCCGATACGCGCTTGGTCTTCATCGCCAACCCCAATAACCCCACCGGCAGTTGGGTCGATGATGCGTCGTTGCGGCACTTCCTCGATGCAGTACCGGAGACAACTCTGGTAGTGCTCGACGAAGCGTATTTTGAATACGCACGGCGCATGGGCTGCACCGACGGCAGCACCTTGCTGTCACTTCATCCCAATCTTGTGGTGCTGCGTACGTTCTCTAAAGCCCACGCGCTGGCCGGGTTGCGTGTCGGCTATGCGCTCTCGCATCCGGACGTGGCCAACATGCTCAACCGGGTGCGCGCACCGTTCAACGTCACCATACCGGCGCTGGCAGCGGCCGAGGCTGCATTAACCGATACCGAGCAGGCACCGCGTGCGGTGGCGATGGTCGAGGCCGGGTTGGCGCAATTGCAAGCCGCTTTGCCGCAATTGGGTGTGCGACTGTTTCCGTCTGCTGGCAACTTTGTGCTGGCCGATGTGGCAGTAGACGGTCGCACCGGGCAGCAGGTGTACGAGGCACTGTTGCGTCATGGCGTTATCGTGCGACCGGTCGGTGGCTATGGGCTGCCGCGCTGCGTGCGCATCACCATCGGGACTATTGAACAGAATCAGCGCGTCATCGCTGCACTGCAACACTGCCTGACTGCAAAGGCCTGACATGACCCAGCGTTTTATCGCCACGCCTGCGACACAGGTCAATGGCAGCATCCGCGTCCCTGGCGACAAATCCATATCACATCGTTCGGTGATGCTCGGTGGCATTGCCCATGGTGTCACTGAGGTCGATGGTTTTCTGGCCAGTGCCGATTGTCTGGCTACTTTGCGTGCCCAGCAGATGATGGGTGTGCACGTGGAGCGTTTGTCGCCGACTCAGTTGCGTGTGCACGGTGTGGGTGAGCGTGGTCTGCAGGCGCCTTCAGCTCAGCTGGATATGGGCAATGCTGGCACTGCGATTCGTTTGTTCATGGGTTTGCTCAGTGGCCAGAAGTTTGCCACTACGCTTACCGGCGACGAGTCACTGCGCAAGCGTCCTATGGAGCGCGTTGCCAAGCCGCTGCGTTTGATGGGGGCTCAGATCGAGACGCTCGATGGCAAGCCGCCGGTGCGCATTGCGCCAGTGACCCGTTTGCAGGGCATCGATTACGCCCTGCCGATGGCCAGCGCGCAGGTCAAATCGGCTATCTTGCTAGCTGCTCTGCAGGCCGAAGGCATCACCCGCGTCAGCGAGCCGGCGCCCACGCGCGATCATACCGAGCGTATGTTCCAGGACTTCGGCGTGCTTATCGGACGTGATGCCGGCAGCGTCTGGTTGGCCGGCGGGCAGAAGCTCACCGCGGCGCCGGTCAGCGTACCGGGCGACTTTTCCTCCGCCGCGTTCTTTCTGGTTGCTGGGGCATTGGCCGGTGGCACAGAGTTTGTGATTGAGAACGTTGGCGTCAATCCGACTCGCACCGGTCTGCTCGATATTCTGCGTCTGATGGGTGCGGACGTTCGCGTTCACGAGCGCGTCGGCGCAGGTGCCGAGCCCGTTGCAGATATTTCTGTGCGTGCCTCGCAATTGCGCGGCATTCATGTGCCCGAGGCCTTGGTCCCTTTGGCGATTGATGAATTTCCGGTGCTGTTTATCGCTGCGGCTTGTGCAAGTGGCGAGACACTGGTTACCGGCGCCGAAGAACTGCGTGTCAAAGAAAGCGATCGCTTGGCAGTGATGGCTGAAGGCCTCACGCGCTTGGGGATAGTTAATGAATTGCTGCCCGACGGCATTCGCATTCAGGGTGGGCAGCGCTTCACCGGTGGCCACATAGACAGTCATGGCGACCATCGCATTGCGATGGCCTTTGCAGTTGCCAGCCTGCGTGCGGATGGTGATATCCACATCGATGATGTGGAGAACGTCGCCACATCATTCCCTGACTTTCTGCAGGTGGCTGCTGCTGCCGGGCTGCAGGTGCGCGGCGCATGAGTTGCGCTGCACCGGTTCTGGCTATCGACGGCCCCGGCGGTTCGGGCAAAGGCACGATTGCGCGAAGGGTTGCCACGGCGCTGGGTTGGCATCTGCTCGATAGCGGCGCTTTGTACCGTCTGGTTGCATTGGCCGGGCAACTGCAAAGCTTGGCCGCCGATGATGTTGAGGGTCATGCAGGGGTTGCTGCCAACCTGCAGGTGACCTTCGGCGTGCAGGCTGACGGCAGCGAGCAGATTCTGCTGGGAACCCCGCCGATCGACGTAACAGCGGCCATCAGGACCGAGGAGGCTGGTCTGGGTGCCTCGCGGGTGGCCGCCTGGCCGCCGGTGCGCGCGGCGCTATTTCAGCGCCAGCGCGATTTCGCGCGCCTTCCGGGTTTGGTTGCCGACGGCCGCGATATGGGGACGGTGGTTTTTCCCGATGCGCCCCTGAAGATTTACCTTACGGCCAGTGTCGAAGAACGGGCCCGCAGACGCTATAACCAGTTGAAAGACAAGGACTCCGGTGTTAGCCTTCTGGCCCTTTTGCGTGACATGGCCGAGAGGGACGCGCGTGACATGAGCCGCGCTGTGGCGCCCTTGGTCGCCGCGCAAGACGCCATCGTCATCGATTCGACGCCGCTGGGCATCAACGAAGTGGTCGCACAAGTCCTCGACTTGGTGCATCTGCGGAGACTGCACAGCACTTGACTGTTATTCAAATCGGTTTCCGATGGACCGGAAACCATTCACTGCAACCGTTGCATTTCAAGGTAGAAATGCGCGAAGAGAGCGAGCAATGACCGAATCATTTAGCGAACTGTTTGAAAACAGCCTGGCCAATCAACGCATCCGGCCGGGCATGATCTTGATGGGATTGGTGATCGAAGTCGGTGACGACATGGTCATCGTCAACGTGGGACTAAAGTCCGAAGCTGTCATTCCCATCGAACAGTTCCGCAACGAGCGCGGTGAACTGGAAGTCAAGGCTGGCGACGAAGTTGAGGTTGCCCTGGATGCCGTCGAAGACGGTACCGGCGAAACCCGCCTGTCGCGCGAAAAAGCCAAGCGTGCCCGCACCTGGACGCGACTGGAAAAAGCCTTCACTGACCAAGAAATCATCACCGGCATCATCACGGGCCGCGTCAAGGGTGGTTTCACCGTCGAGCTCGAAAATGTTCGCGCGTTCCTGCCGGGTTCGCTGGTCGATGTGCGCCCCGTGCGCGACACCGCCTACCTCGAAGGCAAGCCGCTCGAGTTCAAGGTCATCAAGCTCGATCAGAAGCGCAACAACGTAGTGGTATCGCGCCGCGCGGTTGTTGAGCAGGAGTTCTCGGCCGAGCGCAGCGCGCTCATGGACAATCTGCAGGAAGGCGCAGTGGTGCGCGGCGTGGTCAAGAACCTCACCGATTACGGTGCGTTCGTGGACCTCGGCGGCATCGACGGTCTGTTGCACATCACCGATATGGCCTGGAAGCGCGTCAAGCATCCTTCAGAGGTCGTGCAGGTCGGTACCGAGATCGACGTGCGCATCCTCAAGTTCGACCGCGAGCGTTCGCGTGTCTCGCTGGGCCTCAAGCAGCTGGGCGCCGATCCGTGGGAGAACATTGCCCGCCGTTACCCGCCCAACACGCATGTGTTCGGCAAGGTCACCAACATTGCCGACTACGGCGCGTTCGTCGAAATCGAGGACGGCGTCGAGGGCTTGGTGCACGTGTCCGAGATGGATTGGACCAACAAGAACGTCAACCCGTCCAAGGTCGTGCAGACCGGCGAAGAGGTTGAAGTCATGGTGCTCGACGTTGACGAAGAGCGTCGTCGCATTTCGTTGGGCCTCAAGCAGTGCAAGGCCAACCCGTGGGCCGAGTTCGCCGAGAACTTCAACCGTGGAGATCGCGTGTCGGGTCAGATCAAGTCGATCACCGACTTCGGCATCTTCATTGGTTTGGCTGGCAACATTGACGGTCTGGTCCACTTGTCGGACATCAGCTGGGACATCCCTGGCGAAGAAGCTGTGCGTAGCTACCAGAAGGGTCAGTTGCTGGAGGCGATGGTGTTGGCCATCGATCCGGAGCGCGAGCGTATCTCGCTGGGCATCAAGCAGATGGCCAAGGATCCGTTCTCGGGTTACATCGCTGACAACCCCCGCGGTGCGGTGGTGCGTGGCGTGATCCGCGAAGTGGACGCCCGTGGCGCCATCGTGGATCTGGGCAATGGTATCGAAGGTCAGTTGCGTGCCGCCGAACTGGGCCGTGATCGCATTGATGATGCGCGCACCGTTCTCAAGGTCGGCGAAGAGATCGAGGCGAAGTTCGTCGGCGTCGACCGTAAGACCCGTTCGATCACGTTGTCGATCCGTGCCAAGGAAATGCATGAAGAGGCTGAGGCCGTGCAGAGCTATCGCTCTGAGACTGGTTCCAGCGCTGGTGGCACCAGCTTGGGTGATCTGCTCAAGGAGCAGATTAGTAATAACGACAGGGATTGATCCTGTGCCTGTCCGGGCGTCGCCGTTAGGCGGCGCCCGGTCAACCAGGTCAGCGGGCAAAGGCATCGTTCAATGACGAAGTCCGAACTCATAGAACTCATCACCGCCAAGCAGAAGCAGTTGCCTGCGCGTGATGTCGAGCTCGCCCTCAAGCAGATCCTCGAGATCATGAGCGACGCCTTGTCACAAGGTGACCGTATCGAGATCCGCGGGTTTGGCAGCTTTTCGTTGCACTTTCGTCCGCCGCGCCAAGGGCGCAACCCCAAGACTGGCGATACCGTTGCACTGGACGGTAAGTACGTACCGCATTTCAAGCCTGGCAAGGACCTGCGCGAGCGCGTCAATGTCGGTGCTGACAAACCCATTCGCGATTAAGTTTTGGCATAGACAGGCACATTAGTGCCGTTGGGTGTGCCGCCCCATCGCCTTAGGCTCCTCGTCCCGATTCCGGGATACCTCAAGGAGCCTTCCATATGCTTTCTCTTTCTTCACATACCGCCAAGCGTTGGGTGCTGGCACCAGTTTGCCTGCTGCTTGCGCAGTTGCCGGCGGCTCAGGCCGGCTCGGTCAATATCAACACTGCCGATGCGACCACTATTGCCCAAGAGCTTAAAGGCATTGGTCTCAAGCGCGCCCAGGCCATCGTCGACTACCGTGCCAAGCACGGCGCATTTAAATCGGCTGATGAGCTGTCGCTGATCAAGGGTATCGGCACTAAAGTCATCCAGAAGAACCGCGCGGATATCCGCGTCAGCGGCAGTGCTGCCCCAGTCGTCACGCCGGCTGCACGGTCTGCTGTGGGTACTTCGGCCACTGCACCCGTCAAGCGCTGAGTAACACAGACCCCGGATACCGGCGGTTACGGTGTTTGGTCTACTATCCGGGGTCTGTCGTTCACGCATTAAGGTATACCGTGGCCAAGCCCCAGATCCGTACTGCAGTTTTCCCTGTCGCTGGCCGAGGCACGCGCTTTCTGCCGGCCACCAAAGCCAGCCCCAAGGAAATGCTGCCCATCGTCGACAAGCCGCTTATCCAATACGCGGTCGAAGAGGCATTGATGGCCGGTGCTCGCAAGCTGGTGTTCGTGACGGGTGCATCCAAGCGCGCCATTGAAGATCATTTCGATACCGATGCTGACTTGGAAAAGCTGCTGGAAGAGCAGGGCAAATCAGAGTTGGCTTCGCTGCTGCGGGTGCTGCCCAAATACGCCAGCTGTATTTACATCCGGCAGCCTGCACCGCTGGGCTTGGGTCACGCGGTGCTATGCGCGCAGCCGGTGGTAGGTAACGAGCCGTTCTTTGTACATCTGGCAGATGATCTGATTGATGCGGGTGTGCCTTGCCTTAAGCAGATGGCCACTGCCTATGCGCAGAAGGGCGGTAGTGTGCTGGGTGTCGAGGAAGTGCCGCCTACCGATACCGACAAGTACGGCATTGTCGAGACGCGGGGCGCACCTGCCAAGATCAGCCGCATCCATGGCATCGTCGAAAAGCCCAAGCCTGCCAATGCACCTTCCAATCTGGCAGTAGTGGGTCGTTATGTGCTCACGCCCGATATCTTTGCCCATCTGGAGAAGATCGGTCAGGGTGCTGGCGGCGAGATACAGCTGACCGATGGCATCGCGCGGCTGATGAAAAAGCAGGCGGTATATGCCTATCGGTTTGAGGGCAAGCGTTACGACTGCGGCAGTAAGCTCGGTTACCTGCAGGCGCAGGTAGAGTACGGTATGAACCATTCGACCTTGGGTGGTCCATTTCGCAAGTACCTCATGGATTTGTTGGGCGCTACTCAGGCTGCAGCTGTAGAGCCTGTGCCTGTTACACGCGCGCGTCGTAAGAAGTAACACTCACTGGGCTTACTAGCCCAAGGAAGGTGCCATGTACACACCTTTTTCACGCCATGTGTCTAGGTTGATGCCAGTGCTTGTGGCGGCCTGTAGTGCAGCTTTAATCAGTTGCGCTTCCTTGCCCACTGCGTCACCGGAGTCTGCAGCGGCAAATGACAAGGCTCGCGAAGAGTGCATCTTCTCGGTCACAGTACGTGACTGGAGCGCGCTCGATAGCGAGCGACTGATCATTTACGGAATCAGCCGCAAGCAGCCCTATTTGGTAAAGCTCAGATTTCCCTCTACCGAGTTGCCGTTTGCCTTTGCCATTGGTGTAAAGGATGGCGACAACAATGGCCGCATTTGCGGCTTTGGTAACGATGCGATTCTTATTCCGCGTGGCATTCCAGATCGCATCAACATCCACTCGGTGCAGCGGATTACGGTGGAAGAGGCCAAAGGATTGATTGAGGCGGCCAAGCCCAAGAAGAAGCCCAAGGCAGACAAGAGCGCTGCAGTCGCCAAATAAACGGCGTATCAGTGCTGCTGGTCAGCGACCGGCAGTACGCGCAGTGCCAGCAGCAATCCGGCTGCCAGCAACAAGGCAGCCAACATATAGGGTGCGCCCAGCCACAGTCCGTGGCCGCCGCGGCTGACGACGCCCGAAAACAATTGCGTGAACAGCAGCGGTCCGATCATGCCCGTGATGGCACGCAGGCTGCCGATGGCGCCCTGCAGATGGCCTTGTACTGTTGGGTCGGCGCGTTGGCTCATCAGCGACTGGATGGCAGGGCCCGCGATGCCATACAACGCTACCAAAGCGATGCCGGCTAGAAACACGCTGCCCGTCGGTGCCAGCCCAAACACCAGATACGCTGCCACACCTAGTGACAAACCGATGAGCGCGGTGCGGCTTTCGCCTAGATGTCGGGTGACCGGTCGTACCAAGGACATCGACACGATTGAGCTGCCTACACCTATGGCCGATAGGGCTAGGCCGACGGTGGCAGCACTCCAGCCGTAGCGCTGGTCGGTATACAGCACGAACAGATTGGGCAGGGCTTCGTGCGCCAGTGCCATGACAAACAACACCAGTGCCAGTCCACCCAGTTGCGGATGCGAGCGCAGCAATTTGATGGAGCCGATGACATTGGCACGCCGCAGGCTGAAGGGGCGACGCAGGGCAGGGGGCAACGATTCGGGCAGGATGAATAGACCGTACATCGCATTGGCAAGGCTTAAGCCGGCGGCGACCCAGAAGGGCAACCGGAGGTCGATGTTGCCCAGCAGTCCGCCTGCGGCCGGTCCGATGATGAATCCCAAACCAAATGCTGCGCCCAACATGCCGTAGCGAGCTGCGCGTTTGTCTGCAGGCGTGACGTCAGCGATATAAGCGGCTGCTGTGGGGTAGCTGGCGGAGGTAATGCCCGACAACATTCGCCCTACCAGTAGCCAACCCAGCGAAGGCGCCAGTGCCATCAGCACGTAGTCGAGTCCTAGTCCTACATTGGACGCCAGAATGACCGGGCGCCGCCCGAAGTGATCTGACAGCGCGCCCATGATGGGAGCCGCAATGAACTGCATGGCTGCCCATAGCGTGGCCAGTAGGCCGGTCCACAACGCTGCGGAGGCAATGTTGCCGCCTTCAAAACCGGTGACGAGCTTGGGCAGTACGGGTGCAACGATACCGACCGCGATCAGATCGAGTACCACGGTGATGAAGATGAAGATGAAAGCCGCTTGGCGCGGTTCGCGGCTGACAGGCACGGTCATGGCGTTTAGTGCAGCCGCTCGCCAAGCGCCGACTGGATGGCGGCGACGAAGCCTTCCGGCTTACCGAACCATTCCTGTGCCGGCACCAGAGTAAAGCCCTTACGACTCTCCACTAATGTGGTGGGAAATCCCTGGACGCCAAAACGCTGCATGAGCGTTTGAGATTGCGCAATGTGCGCTTTGGCTTGTGCAAGATCCAACGCTGACATGAAGGCTTTAGCATCTAGACCCAGACCCACTGCCAAGCGTAGGTGCACAGCCTGCTCGGTCGTGTGTGCGCCTTCAACGTAGTGGGCTGTTTGCAGGGCGCGCAGCATGCGCAGGTCTGCGCCGGGCTGCAGATTACCTGCCGCCAGCACCGCTGCTGTTGTGGGTGCTGAATCCAACAGCATGCCGTCGCTGGGCAGCAACTCTTCGAGGTAGGCTTGGCCCAGCGGTTGGCCAGTGAGTTCCGATACTTTCTCATCGAGTATGCGGATGCGCTCGCGGGTCTCGCGCGGTAGCAGCGTTGGCCGTGGCCACAAGCCGCCTCCGTGCAGCGTCAGTTGTACGCCGGGCAGTTCCGCGGCGGCTTTGATGAGCGGTGCCACGGCGTAGCACCAGCCACATTGCGGATCATAGAAATAGTGCAGGCGGTTCATACGCCCTAGTTTGCACAAGGACGGGCCGATGCGCAGCCCGTCCTAAGCCACGATTTACGACCGATAGCCGCTCAGGGTTGCCAGCTGTCCCAGGGGGACGGCATGGCATAGGGCACGGTGATGAAGTTGGCTTCGATCTGCTCGATGCTGTTGTCCTTGAGCTTGAAGGCCTCGAACAAATAAAAGCTGTGCGGCCGGCGCACCGGCGACTTGACCAGCGTGCCGTCTGTCAGGCGGTACTCTGCCAGCTTGCCGGCATGGTCAATAAAGCCAGCTGCCAAGACGATGCCGCGCTCTTCATCAATCATCATAAAGCGCCGGTCCCGCAGCCGATCGTCGTAGCGATAGTTGCCGGCGCGAAACTGCTCCTCGCAGCCCAGGCGTGCCACTGGCACCACTGCAAAGCTGGGGTTGTGCGTGGTCTGTACGCCATTTTCAATACGCTTGCAGTTGGCGTGAAAGCGGGTAAACAGCGTGCCGTCATTGAGCTGCAGCGTATCGAAATAACCATTGGCGAAGCTGATCATGCGCGGTCTGGGCAGACGCTGCGCCGGCGGCAAAATCTCGTTCATGGCGGCCTGATGCTCAAACTTTTGGCCTTCGAATTTGATGCCGGAGTCCTGCTGGCGCACTACCAGCGTCTCGACTTCCGAGACTAGGCCAGCGACTACTTTTAGACGCAGTGCCATTGCTGATGTGTCGTCGCCTTCGGTGACTGTCGTGAACAGCGCTACCTGACTTGTGACTGGGTCTGCGAATCTCAGGTCATAGGGACCGACAACGCCGACTGTTGCCCACAGGCCGTCACCGACCATCAGTGCCACGTTGTTTTCGGTGTTGCGCACCTGGGCAGCCCATTTGACCTTGAGCGGATCGCGCGAACGCAGGGCTGCCAGATACGTGTCGAGTGCCTTATAGAGCTCTGCGCGATTGGTGGCTGGCAGCAGGGCGTTCTGCCGTGCGTCCGGCAACCAGCGGGCTTCTTCATTGGCTGCCATCAATGGCGAAGATACCGTCAGTAGAAAGGCGGCGATGCCACCCAGAATGGCGATGGATTTCATGGCGCAGGTCCCCAGTGTCATTCGACGCGCCAAGAGTCTAACATCGGTTGCGAAAGCAACTCTGGCGGCAGATGCATTATGTCAAAATCACTTAATTCCCTGACTTCACGCCGCCGTTTTATGGCGGGTGCAAGTGTTGCCGGTGCCGCAATTGCCGCTGCAGCCGGCGCAGGCACGGCCGCGACCGCATCGGTAGCCGAAGCAGCAGCATCGGCCACCGTGGTGTTGCACGATCCGCAATTCGATTTGCCCCCAGAGGTTGCAGCCCGGCTTGCGGGTAACGGCGCCAAGCTGATCGCCCTTGAAGGCGATCCGGTACGGTTTTGGCGCAGTCAGGTTGGCCAGGTGCTGACTCATCCCCAAACGCGGCTGTTCGGTGTCACACGTTGGGCTGATTTGTTGATCGTGCGAGGCTTGGCAGCAGAAACGCGCCGGCATCTGCGCCATGAGCAGTTTCATCAGTCCAGCGGCTATTTCACCTGGCTAATTGACTGACAAGACCTGCGGCGCGAGTCATTCAATGTCGCGCAATAGTTTTTCCATCTGCCGACGTTCACGTTTATCTGGCTTGGTGTCAGGTCGAGGTCGGCTCAAGGCCGCCAGCTGGCGAAGCTGCTGATTAGCCTGTTTACGTTCCTGGCTCTTGATGGACTCGATGTAGCAGGCGCGCGCTTCAGCGGCCGGACCGCGGCGCGCTGCAAACGCCAACACCTGCAATTCTGTCGGATCGTCGTTAATAGCCAGCGTCAGACAATCACCGGCTCGCAGCGCATGGGCAGGCTTGGTGCGTTCGCCATTGACCTTGACCTTGCCGCCAGCCACGGCAGCGGCGGCCTGGGAGCGGGTTTTAAACAGACGAACGCTCCAGAGCCATTTGTCTAAGCGTTGGCGGTCGTCAGGTGCGTCGTTGGGTACCACGGGGCAGCAGTGTATGCCGGTAGCCGGTTAGGGTCAGTCCCCGCGGCCAGACATACTCATAATTTAACATAATATACATTATGCGAAGTATTGGGGATGGCTAGTGTTTGCTAGGCTGATCCAATCAACACCTCTAGGAGTTCTTCATCGCCAGTTCCCAGGACTTTGCCGCCTTTGCTGATCTGGAGCCGCAGCGCCTGCTCACTGCACTGGGCATCGGCCTGATGATCGGTGTCGTGCGCGAGCGCACGCGCTCTGATACGTCTAACAGCATCGCCGGCATTCGTACCCACAGTTTGTTAGCGCTTGTTGCCGGTGTGGCAATCAGCCTAGGCATTGCGGTGTTCACTGCTGTGTTGGTCTTGGTCGGTGGACTGGCCATTGCTGCGTATTTGCGTTCTGCACCTCAAGACCGTGGTTTGACCAGCGAAGTCGCCGTGCTGGGAACGGTGTTGCTGGCTGGATTTGCGCAGCACGAACCTTTGCTGGCAGCTGCATTGGCTGTGGTTACTGCAGGTCTGCTTTATGCGAAGTTGCCGCTGCACCGGTTTGCCCGCGATGTGCTGAGCGCTCGCGAGGTTGAGGATGCCTTGTTGTTGGCCGGTTCTGCGTTGGTGGTGCTGCCTTGGTTGCCGTCTATGCCCGTAGATCCCTGGGGCGTTCTGGTACCCGCGCGTTTGTGGCGATTGGTGGTGCTGGTGATGGCGGTTGGAATGATGGGCGAGGTCGCACGGCGCGCGGTAGGCGCACGCTGGGGCTATGCCGTGGCGGGTTTCTGCTCGGGGTTTGCGTCGTCCCTGGCGGTTGTCGGTGGCTTCGGCCATCGCGTGCGTCTTTACCCTGCTCTGCTCCTGCCGGCGGTGTCCGCCGCCCTCCTCGCCAATCTGGCCTCATTGTTGTTGATGGCAGCTGTCTTGGGGACAGCCTCTCCGGCCCTGCTGGCAGGGTGTGCCTGGCCGTTGCTGGCAATGGGCGTCGTGCTGGCCCTTGCAGCCTCGCCCGGTATCGCATTGACGGCTGTAGATGCGGCCATGCCCGGTGATGTGCAAGGGCGCAGTTTTCGTCTCAGTCAGGCGCTGTGGCTGGCGGCAGCGATCGCAGTGTTGTTGCTGCTTGCTGCCTGGTTGCGCCAATGGCTCGGTGTCTCCGGTGCTCTGCTTGCGACCATGGTGGTGGCTCTGGCCGAGGTGCATGCCGCTGTGGCCAGCTTAGCCCAGCTGTTTGGCGCACAGGCTTTATCAGCAGTGCAGTCTCAATGGGGGCTGATAGCTGTATTGGCCTGCGCTTCACTGGCCAAGGTTGTATTGGCGGGCGTCACTGGCGGCCGTGCTTATGCACTGCGCATTGGTGGGGGCTTGGGCTCGGGTGTGTTGGCGGCAGCGGTGACGCTGTGGCTGCAGCAGCATGGCAGCTGGCTTTAAAACGTCAGCAGCAACGCGCTCGCAGCGGCTGTCATCACCGCTGTACTGAGCCAACCTAGCAGTCGCAGGCTGCCGCGGATGCGATGCTCGCCCATCACTTCGGTGCGTGATGCCACGATCATCATCACCAACATGATCGGGACGGCGATGATGCCATTGAGCACTGCGGCCCAGAACAGCTCTGCCAAAGCGCTGGTGGGCGAGAACGACAGTGCGACACCGCCCAACGTAGCCAACGCCACGATGCTATAGAAGCCTTTGCCCTCACCGTGCTCTAGGCGGAACGACAGGCTACCGCGCAGCCCCAGTGCTTCTGCAGCGGCATAGGCGGCAGAACCTGCAAGCACCGGTACTGCCAGCAGGCCGGTGCCGATGATTCCCAAGGTGAACAGCAGAAATGTGAATCGACCTGCCAGTGGGCGCAGGGCTTCGGCGGCCTGCGCCGAGGTCTCTATGTCGGTAATGCCCGCATCATGCAGTGTGACGCCTGCGCACAGGATGATGAAGAAGGCGACCAGATTGGAGAAAGCCATGCCGATGATCGTGTCGAGTTTGATGCGGCGCAATTGCTGGCGTACCTGCGCAGGCGTTTCCGTACCGGTCCTATCTTCTACCTCTTGACCGGCTTGCCAGAAAAAAAGATAGGGGCTGATGGTGGTGCCAAACACGCCCACGATCATTAGTAACGCGCCATGGTCGAGCAGTAATTGTGGCCATACCACGCTTAGGACCACGCTGCTCCAGTCGATATGCAGGCTGAACACAACAGCCACATAGGTGAACAGCGATAGCGTGAGCCATTTGAGCCAGCGCACGTAGCTGCGATACGGCAAGAAGACTTGCAGCAGTAGACACACCAGACCAAAGCCCACGCTATAAAGGCCGTTGTTACCGCCGATGAGCAGCTGTAGCGCCTCCCCCATTGCAGCGATGTCGGCAGCAATGTTGAGGGTGTTGGCCAGTACCAGCAGCGCTGCGATGCTGAAGGTGACCCAGGCAGGGAAGACGCGGCGGATATTGGCTGTCAGTCCTTTGCCTGTCACATGACCGATACGTGCGCTGATCATCTGGATGGCAGCCATTAACGGAAAGGTCAGTACTACGGTCCATAACATTCCCGTGCCAAAGCGGGCGCCGGCTTGCGAATAGGTGGCAATGCCACTGGGATCATCATCGGCGGCGCCGGTAATTAGTCCCGGTCCGATGCTGCGCGCAGCCTCAAGGGCCGCAGATTTGCTCTCGCGGCTGGGCTGGACGGGTCTCTTTGCAGCTGACATGGTCTGCAGTAGAGCATGTTGGCCGGCGGTTTTGCGCGTGTGTCAGCAGTGGGTCTCGGGCCGGCTCTTGCTACACTGGTGCCCGAGGTGTTCCGGCATGCGACTTGTGGTCTATAACATCCGCTATGCGACGGGCACCGGGGTGTCATTTCATCTGCCAGTGCCTGGCGCGGGCTATTTGCGCAACAACCGGCGTGTGTTGCCGCAAATCACCCAATTCCTCAAAGAGCAGAACGCCGATGTCATCGGCCTCATAGAAGTCGATACGGGCTCTGTGCGCAGCAGGCTGATTAATCAGGCAGAGCACATCGCTGTGGCCCTAGGCCACTACTCAATCTATGAGTGTAAATACGGTACGGGATCAATCAACAACTACCTGCCGATCGTGCGCAAACAATCCAATGCCTTTCTGGCGTCGCCACGCGTGGTGGGTGAGCGCTTCCATTATTTTGATGCGGGCATCAAGCGGCTGATCATCGAGCTGGAACTGGATAACCTGTGTATTTTTCTGGTGCATCTGTCGCTGCGCTATCGACATCGCCAGTATCAACTGCGTCATCTGCACCAGCTGGTCAGTACGGCAAACAAGCCAGTCATCGTGGCAGGTGACTTCAATACGTTGTGGGGCTCGCACGAGTTGTATCTGTTCCAGCAGGCAACCGGTCTGCGCAGTGCAAATGTCGCTGGTCTGCCGTCGTTCCCGGCACACCGGCCGCGTGCCGAACTCGACTTTGTGCTCGTCAGCAGCGACATTGAAGTAACCGGTTTTGCTATTCCCGATGTGCGCATGTCCGACCATCGGCCGCTGGTCTGTGATTTCACGATCAAACCCAAGGAGTGATCCCATGGCTGACTCTGCTTGGCACTATTCAAAGAATGATGAGGGTATCGGCACACTGAGCTTGGACGTGGGCGGGCGCTCTGCCAATACACTCTCTATTGAAGTGCTCGAAGCGTTGGGCGAGGTTCTGCAGCAGCTGGAGGCAGACCCGCCTCGGGGCCTGTTGATTCGCTCGACCAAGCCCAGCGGCTTCATCGCCGGAGCTGATATCAACGAGTTTGCACGCGTTGCCAGCGAGGAAGAGGCCCTGCAGATGGTGCGGCGCGGACAGCGTCTGTTTGATCGCATTGAGGCGCTGCCCTGCCCCACTGCGGTATTGCTGCGTGGCTTTGCGCTTGGTGGTGGCTTGGAGCTGGCCATGGCGTGCACGTACCGCGTGGCTGTCGATGACGGTGCGCTGGCACTGGGCCTGCCCGAGGTGCAGTTGGGTATCCATCCTGGCTTCGGCGGTAGCGTGCGTGCTGTGCGACTGCTGGGCGTGCGGCCGGCAATGGACATGATGCTTACCGGCCGCACGGTCCGGGCCGACAAAGCACTGCGCATGGGATTAGTGGACCGTGTAGTCAATGCAGATCAAGGCGAGGCTGTGTGTCTTGAACTGCTGCGCCAGCGGCCACCGCGTCACCAGCCACCCCTGCTTGAGCGCTTGCTCTCGTGGTCGTTGGTTCGCGGTCAGCTTGCCCGGCTGTTGAAGGCTCAGCTACGCGCCAAGATCAAACCAGATCACTACCCTGCCCCCTATGCACTGGTAGACAGCTGGGTCCAGAGCGGTGCGCAGGGGCCGCAGGCCTTTGAGGTTGAGGCCCTGTCGGTGGGTCGGCTGTTCCGTACCGGTACGGCACGCCATCTGGTGCGCGTATTTCTGCTGCAGGATCGCTTGAAAGCGCTGGGCGGCAAGGACGCAGCCGTTGCGCCGTTGCGCCGCGTGCATGTCGTTGGTGCCGGTGTGATGGGCGGTGACATTGCAGCTTGGTGTGCGCTGCGTGGACTGAACGTCACCCTGCAAGACCGTACTGCAGAACAAGTGCAGCCGGCGTTGAGCCGTGCAGCGGCACTGTTTGACAAGCGTTTGCGTGATCCTGCAAAGCGCGCGGCTGCCGCGGCGCGTCTGCAGATGGATATTGCCGGTAACGGTGTTGCAACGGCCGATGTGGTCATTGAAGCCATCTACGAGAACTTGCAAGCCAAGCACGACTTGCTGCAGCGTCTCGAAAAGGCCATGAAACCTGATGCGCTACTGGCGACCAACACTTCCAGTCTGACATTGGAGTCCTTGACCACAGTTCTGCAGTCACCCGAACGCTTGGTTGGGTTGCACTTCTTCAATCCTGTGGCACAGATGCCCTTGGTTGAGGTGGTTTCATCTGCCAATACCAGCGATGCAATGCGTCAAGCAGCAGTGCGCTTCGCCCGTCAGTTGGATCGCTTGCCACTGCCGTGCAAAAGCAATCCTGGTTTTTTGGTGAACAGAGTGCTTGCGCCCTATCTGCTGGAAGCCTTGATTGCCCTTGAGCAGGGTGTGGCGCCAGAGCTTATTGATCTGGCCGCAACGGATTGGGGCATGCCAATGGGGCCCATCGAGTTGGCCGATGTGGTTGGTCTTGATGTATGTAGCAAGGTGGGTGAAACCGTAGGCCAACTCAGTGGCCGTGCCCCCCCCTTGCCGCTGACGCGCATCCAAACGCTGATTGCTGCCGGCAAGCTCGGCCGCAAGACGGGTCAGGGCTTTTACTCTTGGGTTGATGGCAAGCCGGTGAAAGTTCGTGTGGATCGCAGCCAAGTGCCTGCGGACCTGCAGGACCGCTTGGTGCTGGCGTTGGTCAATGAGAGTAAAGCCTGCGAACGTGAAGGTATCGTTGCCGATGCAGATCTGGTCGATGCCGGGTTGGTGTTTGGTGCCGGATTTGCGCCGTTTCGCGGTGGCCCGTTGGCATGGTCACGCGACACAGGTGTGACGCAAGTCACGCAGCGTCTTGAGAAATTGGCGCTCACACACGGTGCACGCTTCACACCAGATGCCGGTTGGTCTGGATAAAGGTGTTTATTACTTAAGTTGTGACACAGGTCGCCGGTCACCAGGCGGCCGTGAAGTCGGTGCGTGCTAATCTTTTCGGTGGTTGCGCTGCCTGTCGTGGTGGCGTGGCCTCAATGAACAGGAACCGCCGCGTCGATGACTGACCAACGGGCTGCAGACATCACCTTGCTTAAGCGCTTTACGCCGCTGGTCGGCATGAAGCAGCGCAATCTCGCATCTCTTGCGAGCAAGGTGTTTGTGCGCCGGCTTGAGCCGGGGCGCGTGCTGTTCAAGGAAGGGGACATCGACAAGCGCACCTATTGGGTCGTGTCGGGTTCTGTCGAGATTCGTCACGACAATCAAATCACCGCGATCGTGCAGGGTGGCAGTGCAGAGGCTGCCCAAGCGCTCCAGTCTACTAATCCGCGTACGGTTACGGCTCGGGCACTGGATGTCATTGAATACCTGGCAATCGATACCGAATTGCTGGATGTGATGATCACCTGGGATCAGACCGGTACGTATGAGGTTGCAGAGTTGCAGCAGCAGCTCAACGGTGTGGCTGAGGACGACTGGATGACTACTTTGCTGCAGAACCGCGTGCTGCAGCGCTTGCCGCCTGAAAAACTGCAGGCGCTGTTTACGCGCTTTGAGCGCATTAGGCTCTCTGCCGGGGACGTCATCGTCCAGCAAGGTGCTGAGGGCGACTATTTCTATGCCATCGTCAGCGGCCGTGCCCTGGTAACCCGCGAGACACCGCTGAACAACAAAGGCATACGCCTTGCCGAATTAGGTCCCAGCGATACGCTGGGCGAAGAGGCGTTGATCGCCGAGGCAAGGCGCAATGCGACCGTGCGTATGCTCAGCGATGGCATGGTGATGCGCCTGCCCAAGGCAGACTTTAGTGAGTTGCTGACCGACGCCATTACAGTCAAGGTTGATTTTGATCAGGCCCAGCAGATTGTTGCCCACGGCGGTCGCTGGCTGGATGTGCGTCTTCCGTCCGAGTATCAGGGCTTCGCCTTCGAGGGGTCGCTGAACATCCCGCTGTATTTCCTGCGACTGAAGATGTCGGTACTGCAGCCCGACACACGCTATGTGGTGTACTGCGACACTGGACTGCGCAGCGCGGCAGCAGCCTTTATCTTGGCCGAGCGTGGCATCGAGGCGTGTGTGTTGCGTGATGGCTTGAGCTGCGTCCGACCTGGCGTTGTGCAGGTTGCCAACGGCTGAGTGCAGCAGCTTGGCGCGGCAGAGCGCGCGCCAACTTACATAGTGTGAGTGGCTTTCTCGCCCGACAGTGCGCCGGCCAAATAGGTTTCAATGCGCTTTTGCGTTTGACCGCGGTCTTGCTCACTGAACTGCACGCCAATGCCCGTCAGACGTTTGCCCTGCGCACCTTTGGGTGTCAGCCAGATGACCTTGCCGGCAACCGGCAGCTTCTCGTCGCCCCCCAACACGTTGAGCAGCATGAACACCTCGTCGCCAAGGCGGTAGCCGTTGTTGGTGGGTATGAACAGACCACCATTGCGCACGAACGGCATGTACGCCAGATACAGGGCGCTCTTATCGCGGATGGTGAGAGTCAGCAAACCGGGTTTGCTGCTCTGCGGTCGGGGAGTTGGTGGACTGAGCATGCTCGCACTGTGCCCCGCTGGCAGGTGGAAAACCGTGTTCAACCTCGCGGGTTTGAGTTTGCGCCGGCAGCCACGAAGGCCCACAGCAGCCGCTCCATCGACAGCGTCTTGTTGAGGCTGGTGCCCAGCGTGGCACGCACTTCACGGACGAGATCGAGTAATCCGAAGGTCTGGGCCATATTCAAGGCCGAAGCGCCCTCGGGCAAGTGAGAACCAGTGCGCAAATGACCAGATTCGCCACCTAGCGAAGGGTCGCGGAGGATCCGCTGTGTGAGCCAGCTCTCAATGCAGTTGAGCCGCAGTGACAACTCATCTTTGGCCCAGGGGTCGGCAGTACGTAGCACATCGAGCCTGCCGTGTACCGCCTCAGCCAGCGCCCGGTGAGTGTCGTCGCGCAGCTGGCGCAGCTGTGAGGGGTCGTGATCCAGCGCTGTCAACACATTGCCTGCGCATGCGTCCAGCGCGGCAGGCCAGTCGTCGGAAGGTCGTTGGGCCGTCAGCCACTGCTGTGCCTGGGCTGTGGTGGGTGCGCGTAAGCGCAGGCGTTGGCAGCGACTGTGGATCGTTGCTGGCAGCGCTGACGGACGGCTGGTCAGCAATACAATATGCAGACCGGCACGCGGTTCCTCGAGGGTCTTGAGCAGACTGTTGGCAGCCTGATGCGTCATAGCATCGGCTGGCAGTACCACGGCTACACTGCCGCGGCCCTCATAGCTGCTGAGCACCAACTGTGCGCAGGCATCGCGCACGTCGTCGACACCGATCTGCTGAAGTTTGGACTCTTCCGGCGGCACGATTCGTAGCAAGTCGGGATGTTCGCCACTGTCCACACGCCGACAGGCAGAGCACTGTCCGCAGGCCCGAGGCGTTGACGAGCACAACACGAGGCGGGCGACATATTTGACCAGATGCAGGCCGCCTGCTCCGGGCGCTTCGTGTATCAACAGACCTTGTGGCAGCCTGCCTGCCTCTGCCGCACTGTGCAGGTTCGCAAAGGCATCGGCCAGCCACGGCAACTGCGGCTCGGTTGTGGCGGTCATGGCGTTCCTTGCAAAGCCTGCACGGCTGCCTTTGCCTGCTCGAGCACTCGCTGCAATGGCGCTGTCGCATCGATAACGCACCAGCGCTGTGGCTGCGCATGCGCCAATTGCAGATAGACCGCGCGGACGCGATCAAAAAACGCGACTGTTTCGTCCTCAAAGCGATCACCGTTCTCACCTCGGCCCCGGGCGCGCTGCAGGCCTATGGCAGGTGGCACGTCCAGCAACAACGTCAGGTCAGGTGACAGTCCGGGATGGGCAAACCGGGTCAGTGACAGGATGTCGTCCAGCGGCACGCCGCGCCCACCGCCTTGATAGGCCAAGGTGGCGTCGGTAAAGCGATCGCATAACACCCAGTCGCCGCGTGCCAGGGCTGGTTCCAACAGATTGCTGACGTGCACCGCCCGCGCGGCAAACATCAGGAGCAGCTCGCCGCCAGCTGGCAAGGGCTCTTCGCTGCGTGTCAGCACCAATTCACGGATGCGCTCGGCCATTGGCGTGCCACCGGGCTCACGGCTGGCAATCACGGCCTGGCCTGTTGCCTGCAGATGCTGCAGCAGTGCCCGTGCGACGCTCGACTTGCCTGCACCCTCGATGCCTTCAAGCGTGATGAATCTGCCGCGCGTTGCCATCAGTTAGCCTGTCTGTTTTGTCGCAGCCGCTGCAGATAGCGGGCTACGGCTTGGTTGTGTTGCTCGATACCAGCGCTGAATTGATGAGCACCGCTGCTATCACCCCGTGCAACAAAGTACAGCGCATCGGTGACAGCAGGTGCCAAGGTGGCTTGAATGGCCGCCTCACCCGGCATGGCTATGGGGGTGGGCGGCAGACCTGTACGTGTGTAGGTGTTCCAGGGCGTGTCTGTGATCAGGTCGCGCTTGTGGATGTCACCATCATAGCGATCGAACAACCCATAGATGACCGTTGGATCAGACTGCAGACGCATGCCCTTGCGCAGCCGGTTGATGAACACGCCGGCGATTTGCGCACGCTCGCTGGCAAGACCTGTTTCCTTTTCGACGATTGATGCCAGAGCCAGTGCTTCGTCGGCAGTGGCCAGCGGCAAATTGGCAGCTCTGCCCTCCCACGCTCTCTTTAGGCGCTTTTGCTGTGCTTCATAAGCCATGCGCAGTATTTGGGTATCGGTTGAATTTTCTTCAAAGCGATAGGTGTCGGGGGCAAAACGCCCTTCTGCAGAGCCCGCGGCATACCCTAGATGCTGCAGTAGCTCCGTGGCCGGTACGTCTTTGCTGCGATGTTCGATCGCCGGATGTTGTGCCAGTGCCGCGCGTACTTGCTGCAGGTTCCAGCCCTCGACAAGCGTCAGCTGTTCGAGAATGACTCGGCCGGCGAACAGTTGATCCAGTACGGCTAATGCAGGCTGGCCTGCTTCGATGCGATAGTGGCCCGAGCGCACGTCTGGCAGTCGCTGGCGTGTGGGTTTGTTGCAGCAGCGTAGCCACAGCTCGATCAGCCGCGGATGACGGATCAGACCATGGTCCTGCAAGCTCTGTAGTGCAGCACGCAGGCTGCTGCCCGGCGCGATGCGCAGGTCTTGAGTGGTAGTGGCAGGTCCGACGGCCAGCATCTGCTGCTGCAACTGCAGGGCACCGGCCAGTACTGCAACGCCTAGCAGCAGCACCGCAGTAAGCAGCATGGCGCGCTTAGGCTTCAAGGTCTGCTACTCGTTGGCGCAGCTGCAGCGTTAATTGACCTGCTTGCAGCGCGCGATTGCCAATGCGTGTGATAGGCCGAATGCCCACTCGAACATTAGTGATAAACGCCTGCTCTGCCTGCTGCAGCGCGGCCGCAGGCATATCGCACTCTTGCGCTGTCAGGCCCATCTGCTGAGCTTCACGCAGGACCACAGCCCGCATAACCCCTGCTATCCCACAGCGGTCGACGCGTGGTGTCAGCAGGCGATCGTTATCAACAATGAACAGGTTGCTCATGGTGCCGCAGGCCAAGTTGCCAGTGCTGCTGCACAGGATACCTTCGAAGCAGCCGCTGCCCTGCAATTGCGCTCGAGCCATCACCAATTCGAGTCGGTTGAGGTGTTTGAGGCCTGCGAGCAGCGGGTTCTCACCCAGCTGGGCCTGCAGCAGAGCGATTGCGGTATCTGGGACGCCGGGCCCGTCGATGGTGGGCGCTGCATAGCGCAGCAGCAGAACTCGCGCACGCTCGTTACCGCTGGGCGCGTAGCCACGCTCGGTAGCAACGCCACGAGTCACGATCAGCTTGACCATGGCATCGCCGTCACCGAGCAGTTGTTGGGCTTGCTCAATCGCTGCTGCGGCATCGCAGTGGATGTGCAGTCGCTTGCAACCTTCTGCAAGGCGCGCGGCATGCAAAGCGGCAAAGCGCAGACGCCCGCGCTGCAACAGCATGGTTTCGAACAGACCGTCGCCATAGTGCAAGCCGCGATCGAGCATCCAATCGGCCTGCAGTGGCGCGCCATCGAGCCAACTCCAGACCGGTTCGCTCATGGTGTCTCGCCTCGTTGCCCCAGTGCCAGCAGCATGCCGCGAGCCTTGGCCCGTGTCTCGTGCAGCTCGCGAGTGGGATCGGAATCGGCCACGATGCCCGCCCCTGCCCGAAAGCGGATCTCGCGGCCGTGTAGCGTCATCGTACGGATGAGGATGTTGAAGTCACCACTGCCATCGCGATTGAGATAACCCAACGATCCGGTGTAGGCACCGCGAGCCTCGGCTTCCAGTTCGGCAATGATTTCCATGCAGCGCAGTTTGGGGCAACCGGTAATGGTGCCGCCAGGAAATACGGCACGCAGAACATCGATGGCGTCTTTGTCTTTGCGCAGTTGGCCCGTGACGTTGGAGACGATGTGGTGCACGTGGGCATAGGTTTCCACTGCCATGTATTCATCTACCTGCACACTGCCGGCTTCGCAGACGCGTCCCAGATCATTGCGTTCCAGATCGATGAGCATCACATGCTCGGCACGCTCTTTGGGGTGGGCGATTAATTGTGCGGCCAGCTCCCGGTCTTCTGCGGGTGTGGCGCCACGGCGGTGTGTGCCCGCAATGGGGCGCGTATCGAGACGGCTACCGGCTATGCGCACCAGACGCTCGGGTGACGACGACAGCAGATGTACGCCTGCGTACTGCGCGAGTGCGGCAAACGGCGCAGGATTGGCGCTGCGCAGGCGCTCATAGACTTGACCCGCTGTTGTGCCCTCGGCCAGTTCAAATCGCCAAGGGCGTGACAGATTGGCCTGATACACATCGCCTGCACGAATGTAGTCCTGAGCGCGGCGAACTCGCAGCTCATAGCGCTCTGGGGCTTCTTCGAAAACTCCGGTGATCTCTAACGGGCTGCTGGTGGGTAGCGGGATCTGTGCCAAGTCGTCGCGCAGTTGCGCCAGCTGTACCTCGGTCACGTCTGGCTCGCAGATGATGAACGCTTGGCCGTCTGACTGTTCAATGACTGCCATTGGCACGCGCAGCGCAAAAGCCTGCGGCAGATCGCCCTGCGGTAGCACCAGGCGCGCTTCGACTTCGCTGGCCATCTCGTAGCCTAGATACACAAACCAGCCGCCGTGAAACGGCGTGCCAGCCTCAGGCAGGGCCGGTTGTGACTCCAAGGTCATCCAGGCACGTAACGAGTCGAGAAAGCCGCCCTTCAAGATGGACGCAGGCGGCGGCTGATCGCCGCCGGTCTGCAAGCGTCCATCGGCATGTTTGACTAGGCTGCCGCGTACGTTGGCAGCCAGCAGACTGAACTGGGCCAACGGTCCATTGGCCGCGCTGTCGAGCACTACCGGATAGCGATCGGGATGGGCTGCAGCCAGCGCAGCCAGCACACCCGGCCGCAGGGCGACCGGATGGCGTATGAATCTAGGCGCGCCCATGGCGCGTGCTACCGGACTGCCGTCAGCCCGCGAAGCGGCGCAGGACGAGCGAGCCGTTGGTGCCGCCGAACCCGAACGAGTTGGAAACAGCGGCGTCGATGCGCATCTGACGGGCGACCTTGGGGACAAAGTCCAGATCGCAGCCCTCATCGGGGTTGTCGAGGTTGATGGTGGGCGGCGCGATTTGGTCGCGCAGTGCCAGAGCCGAGAATATGGCCTCTACAACACCTGCGGCACCGAGCAGATGGCCGGTGACCGACTTGGTGGAATTGACGGCCAGCTTGTAGGCGGCTTCGCCGAAGGCGCTGCGAATCGCCTGTGTTTCGGCCTTATCACCCAGCGGCGTTGAGGTGGCATGGGCGTTGACGTACTGCACTTGGTCGGGATTGAGCCCGGCGTCGCGCAATGCGATTTGCATGGCGCGGCAGGCGCCGTTGCCGTCTTCCGGCGGAGCGGTGATGTGATGTGCATCGCCGCTCATGCCAAAGCCCGACAGTTCTGCGTAGATGCGTGCGCCGCGTGCTTTGGCGTGTTCGTATTCCTCAAGCAGCATTGCGCCGCCGCCATCGCTGAGCACGAAGCCATCGCGGTCACGGTCCCACGGGCGACTGGCCTGTTGCGGTGAGTCGTTGCGGGTGGAGAGCGCCTTGGCCTGGCCGAAGCCTCCCAAGCCCATGCGGGTGGTGGCCATCTCGGCGCCGCCAGCCAGTACCAGGTCGGCATCGCCGTACTGGATGGTACGCAGCGCCAAGCCCAGCGCGTGGGTCGAGGTGGTGCAGGCAGTGACAACGCCCAGGTTGGGGCCGCGCAGCCCAAAGCGGATCGACAGATGCCCGGCGATCATGTTGATGATCGTCGAAGGCACGAAAAACGGTGAGATCTTGCGGGGGCTGTTGGCAGCCACGTAATCGTTGTGCTGATCTTCGATGGTCTGCAGGCCGCCGATGCCCGAGCCCATGATGACGCCGGCACGATCGAGGTCGATGCGGTTCATATCCAGCCCCGCGTCGGCCATGGCCTGCGCGCCGGCAGCGATGCCGTAATGCATAAACTCGTCCATGCGACGAGCTTCTTTGGCGGGCAGGTACTGATCGAGCTCAAAGCCTTTGACTGCACCGCCGAACCGGCACGGGAAAGCCGAGACATCAAAGCGTGTAATCGGTCCAATGCCGCTGACACCGTTGACGACATCGGCCCACGCCGTGTCTATCGTACTGCCCACCGGCGACACAATGCCCATACCGGTAATAACAACGCGACGCTTGCTCAAGCGGGACCTCGGCTCGGAAAAAGCAGCGGCGCCAGATGCGCCGCCGCGGTCAAGTCCTGATCAGGACTTGCGACGATCGTTGATGTAGTTGATCGCCTGCTGGACGGTCGTGATCTTCTCTGCATCTTCGTCGGGGATCTCGATCTCGAACTCTTCTTCGAGGGCCATGACCAACTCGACGGTGTCGAGTGAATCGGCGCCCAGGTCATCGACGAACGACGCGTCGTTGGTCACCTGCTCGGCCTTGACGCCAAGCTGCTCGGCGACGATGGCTTTCACCTGCTGTTCAACGCTGCTCATCTGCTTGTAACCCTCTCGTTCAATTGATTCTTGGGACGCCGCGGCTAGCCAGCGGGCCTGATATTGTAGGGGAAGGCTGGCCGCCTTGCCAGTTTCGGGGCCGGCGGCTTCGCCAGCACCCTCCCCGGCCCGATTCAGGGCATCAACATACCGCCATTGACCGCCAGGGTTTGACCGGTGATGTAGGCGGCGGCCGGTGATGCCAAAAACAACACCGCGGCGGCGATATCGTCGGGGGAGCCGAGCCTGCCGGCCGGAATTTGCCCCAGCAAGGCGCTGCGCTGCGCCTCGTCCAGACCGCGGGTCATATCCGTATCGATAAAGCCTGGCGCTACGGCGTTAACCGTAATGCCCCGCGAACCTACCTCGCGAGCAAGGGATTTGGTCATGCCGATGACGCCGGCCTTGGCAGCGCAGTAGTTGACCTGACCGGCGTTGCCCATCTGCCCCACTACCGAGGAGATGCTGATGATGCGGCCGTAGCGCTCTTTCATCATTCGCTTGAGCACCGCCTTGGTGACGCGGAAGTTGGCTGTGAGATTGGTGTTGATCACCGCGTCCCAGTCGTCTTCCTTCATGCGCAGCATCAGCGTATCGCGGGTAATGGCGGCGTTGTTGACCAGAATTGCAGGCATCTCGCCGGCCGCTTCCAGTTGCGCAAACAGCGCAGCAACAGAGGTGGCATCGGCCACGTCAACCACCGCGCCGTGCCCACCGTGCGCTGCCAGCGTGGCGCTGATGCGTTCGGCTCCTTCGGTAGTCGTGGCTGTGCCTATTACTCGGGCGCCGGCGGCCGCCAAGTGGGCAGCGATGGCCGCACCGATGCCTCGTGAAGCGCCTGTTACCAGCGCCGTTTGACCAGCAAGCGGTGTCGATGAACTCATGATGCGGCTCCGGCGGTAAAGGCGGCAGCGTCTTCCAGAGCGCTACAGATGAGGTCTGGTCGTTTGTCGATGCGGCGGTTAAGACTGGTGAGTACTTTGCCCGGTCCGCACTCCACCAGCGACGTGACGCCCTCGGCCAGCAGTGCACGCACCAGATCGGTCCAGCGCACTGGACTTGCCAATTGGCGTTGCAGCAACTGACGTATATCTGCCGGATCGCTGTGCGCTGCAGCATCGACCGGGCTGTAAAACGCGATCGACGGGGCTTGCACGGGTAGCGCCGCCAGACGCTCGCCAAAGCGCAGCGCTGCCGGCTGCATCAGGCTGCTGTGCGCCGGGACGCTCATCGGTAGCAGCACGGCCCGCTTGGCGCCTGCGGTCTTGCATGCGTCGATAGCGCGATTGACCGCACCCACATGCCCGGCGATGACCACCTGACCGGGTGAATTGAAATTGACGGCTTCGACGACCTCGCCCTGTGCGGCGGTGGCGCAGGCGGCCAGCAGTGGCTCGTCATCCAGACCCAGCACGGCAGCCATGGCGCCTACACCGGCTGGCACGGCCTCCTGCATCAGTTCGCCGCGGTGGCGCACCAGTGCGACCGCATCGCCAAAGTTCAGACTGCCGGAGGCGACCAGTGCGCTGAACTCACCCAGGCTGTGACCACAGACGCGACCCGGCTGGGTACCGCCGCGCTTGAGCCACAAGCGCCAAGTGGCGACACCGGCAACCAGCATGGCGGGCTGCGTATAGGCGGTGCTGTTGAGAGTCTCGGCGGGCCCTTGGCTGACCAGTTGCCACAGGTCGTAACCGAGCACTTGAGACGCCTCGGCGAAGGTGTCGGTGATGACGCTGTCGCTGGCGGCCAGCGAGGCCAGCATGCCGACCGATTGCGACCCTTGACCCGGAAACACAAACACGCTGCTCATCAATGGCTCACCTCAGGTTTGCAGCGACGCAGTATAGCCGCCCCCGCCGCCTCTGGCAGGGCAGCCAGCAGCCCTCCTGCCGCACCATACAGATGTGCTGCGGACACCACTTGAGACTGCGTCTCGAAGGGCAATGGACCCTGCCAGTGTTCCCAGGCCAACTTGGCTGTAAACAGCACCGTGGCAGGCCAGGCGGCACGGTCAGCGCTACGCAGCAGTGCTACACAGCCCCCAGCCATGACGCCGTGCAGCACGCCAGAAGCCCCTACGTACCACTGCAGCTGCGGTTGCAGGAACCACAGCCCCAGATCTACCGTTGTCACCGACAGGCCCACTATCCATAGCCAGTCGCGACCGCGCAGCAGACCTGCAAACAGCGCCCACAGCAAGATCAAACCGATCGCATTTAGCAGGGCATGACCGGCATCCAGATGCACCAGATGGGCGGTAATCCACCGCCACCATTGGTCGTTGGTCAGGGCTGTGCGTTCATAGCGCAGCAGCGGCATCAGTGCCGGCCACACCGAAGGCAACAGCAGCCCGCCACAGGCAAGCGCCAGCAGTCCACCGCGCGCGCCTTGCAGGTGCAGCGCTTGCAGCCAGCTGGGCCGTGCCTTCACAGGTTCGCCATCAGTCATTTGCTATGATCCAGCCACTGTCACATCAGGTCCCATGCCCATGCCTTTGATCTTACGTCATCGACCCGCCGGCGCCCGCCGGCAGCAGAGCGGCTTCACTTTGATAGAGATCATGGTGGTGGTCATCATCATCGGCTTGCTGGCAGCAGTCGTAGTGCCGCAGTTCCTGGGCCGGGTTGACGATGCACGGGT
This sequence comes from Pseudomonadota bacterium, assembly GCA_947449495.1. Taxonomy (GTDB): domain Bacteria; phylum Pseudomonadota; class Gammaproteobacteria; order Steroidobacterales; family Steroidobacteraceae; genus ZC4RG30. The sequence goes on along the minus strand of CANFSB010000008.1, from coordinate 12,965 downwards.
AGCCAAGGCAAGTCAGGACATTCAGGCCATCGACACCGCGCTGACGCTCTACAAACTCGACAACTTCAAGTTCCCCAGCACCGATCAGGGGCTGCAGGCCTTGGTCGAGAAACCAGCAGATCCCGCGGTGCGCAATTGGCGCGCCGGTGGTTATCTCAAGCGCGCTACCAAAGACCCTTGGGGTAATGCCTATCAGTATCTGGTGCCTGGCGAACATGGTGAGTACGACCTGTACAGCTTCGGCTCCGATGGGCAGCCCGGTGGCGAAGGCGTCAACGCCGACATCGGCAACTGGAACCTTGATCGCTGACCGGCAAGGCCAGCGAGGCTTCACGCTGGTCGAGATATTGGTGGTCATGCTGATCATCGGCATCGTTGCTGCCGGAGCACTGTTGTCATTGGGCGTGCTGGGTCAGGATCGTCAGGTAGAGACCGAGCGTCAACGTCTCGAAACTCTGTTGCAGCTGGTGCGTGATAGGGCTGGCATTCACAGTGAACAATACGGACTACGCGTGTTTGCTGGCGGCTATGAGTTCATGAGCTACGACAGTCGTGCCGCCCAATGGCAGAACATCCCGGAAGACGATCGCGTGTTGCGCCGGCGCACCCTGCCCGCTGGTTTGCAGGCCAGCTTATTGATTGACGGTCGTCCTGTGGTATTGCCCAAGCCCGACGCCAAATCTGTGGCACCGCAAGTGCTGCTGTATTCCAGTGGTGAGCTCAATGCGTTTGAATTGACCGTGTTGCGCGAAGGCAGTGCGGAGGGCTTTCGAGCAGCGCCTGCAGCGCAGGATGACAGCATCGTATTCACCCCATTGCCCGAGGCAGCACGTTGAAGTCGCCCGCTGCAGTGCGCGGCTTTACGCTGGTGGAAGTGCTGGTGGCGCTGGTGGTGGTTGCCTTGGGTATGGGCGCGTTGTTGGCCACACTGACCTCAGCGGCCAATCAGACTGCGCAGTTGCGTCAGCGTAGCTTGGCCCAGTGGGTCGGACTTAATCAGCTCACTACGCTTCGGTTGGCGGCTACTGCGCCGGCACTGGGTAGCAGCGAAGGCACACAAGAGATGGCCGGTCAGCGCTGGAGTTGGCAACAAGTCGTTGCCGACCCTGGCATCACCGGACTGCGGCGGGTGGAGGTTACGGTGCTCTCCGGTGAAGGCAAAGAGGCTGCGCCGGTCACGACAGTCACCGGCTTTATAGGCGCTAACCAAGGTCAGCCGCGCGGCGCTGAGCCAGATTGGACTGGTACGGTGCCACCGCAAACTCCGCCTTCAGCTCAGCCTCCAGCGCAGTCGCCTGCCGGTGAGGCGCAGCGATGAAGCGCCACGCAGCGGGCTTTACGTTGGTTGAGTTGCTGGTTGCGCTGTTCATTACCTCTGTGGTGTTCGCGCTGGGCTACGGTGCTATTAATCAAGCGTTGGCTAATCGCGCCACGCTGGAGCGTAATCAGGATCGTCTGCTGGCAGTGCAGAACGCGGTGCGCGTGCTGGTCACCGACTTCACTCAGTTGTCGCCTCGTCCGGTTCGCCAGACCATTGGCGAAGGTGGTCTGCCTGCATTGAGTGCTGACGGACGTACGCCGGGACTGGCCACGCTTACTCACGCGGGCTGGACCAACCCTGCCGGTGCGCAGCGCAGCAGCCTGCAGCGTGTGCGCTATATCCTCGATGGCCAGACACTCAAACGTGAGTACTGGCTGGTGCTCGATGCCACCGAAGATCCGCGGCCTCGCAGCCGCGTGCTGTTGCAGGACGTTCGTTCAGTGCAGCTGCGTTTCATGGACAGCAATCATGCTTGGCAAACGCAATGGCCTGCTGTGTCATCTGCCGGTGATCCGTTGCGCCGTTCGCTCTACAGTCGTCCACTGGCTGTTGAGGTGACTTTAGAGTTGGCCGATTGGGGCCGGATTGTGCGCATCATCGAGGTGCCGGGGTGATGCGTTCAAGACAGCGAGGTGTCGCCTTGCTCACTGCGGTGGTGTTGGTGGCGTTGGCCACGATGCTGGCTGTGGCAATTGGTTCGCGTGGCATGCTGGGTGCGCGTCGCAGCATAGCCAACAGCAGCCTTGAGCAGGGCCTGCAGTATGCCCAAGGTGCTGAGGCGCTGGCAGTCTGGGGCTTGTCGCAGCAGCTTGGAGCACGCGACAGCCTCGATCAGCCATGGGCGCAACCGCTAGGCCCCTTGGAAGTTGCACCTGGCGTGTTGATGGCGGCCCAACTAAGCGATGAGCAGGGCAAGTTCAATCTCAATACCCTGATCAACGCACGCGGCGAAGTCGATCCGGAAGCTCTAAAACTTTTCACACGATTACTTGAGCTGTTGCAACTGGAGCCGCGGTGGGCGGTGCTGTGGGCAGACTGGATCGATACCGATGTGTTGCCTGGCAGTAACGGCGCCGAAGACAGCGTGTATCTGTCGCAGACAGTGCCGCATCGCGCCGCAAATATGCCGGTCACCAGCATTTCCGAGTTGCTGCAGTTGCCGGGATTTGACCTGGCTCGCTATACGCGTTTAGCGCCCTATGTCACTGCGCTGCCACCTGCCGCCAATAAGATAAATGTCTGCACGGCTGGGGGGCCCTTACTCGATGCCCTCTTCGTGCTGTCGCCGCAGGGCAGTGCCACAACCGAATATAGCCGCATGTCGGCAGTCGAACTGGCAGCGCTGCGTAAGCGCGGCTGTTTTCCTGAGTTGGCGGTGCTGCGTAGCACCGTAGGGGCCTCGGTAGAGCGGCGCGCCACGGAACAATCGCGCTTCTTTCGCTTGCGCAGTGATATCGGTATTGGCACTGATCACTTCGCCTTGTACAGTCTTTTAATGCGTGAAGACAGCGGCCTGGTGCGGCCGCTGTTGCGCACTCTCGGCACCGAATAAGGGTCACCTCACATGGCGGATTGGTTACTGCTGCGGCTGGGCCGCGAGGGCGATCAGCCGCCGGTTTGGGTCAGTGTGGCCCCCAGTGGGCACCTCACCCAGCAACCGGTCAGCGGCGATGCACAGGCCTTGCAGGCTGCTGCTTTGGATAAACGTGTCGTGGTGATTGTGCCTGGCGCAGAGGTGCTGCAAACGCGTGTGGCCCTGCCCCCGGGATCAGACTCGAGACTTGCCCAAGTTGTCCCCAATGCTCTTGAAGAACACTTGGCTGACGATATCGAGCAATTGCACTGTGCAACGGCTCGCAGCGTAGATGCGGCCGGTCGTGTCGATGTCGATGTGGTGGCCCATAGCAAGATGAATGCTTGGCTGGAGGCTGTCGCGGCATTGGGCGTTACGCCTCAAAGCATGCAGGCGGACAGCAGTTTGGTGCCACAGGTACCTGGCGTCATATCGGTGCTGATCGACCGCGACACTCTGTCCATCACCCGTGAGGGTGAGCGACCGCTGGTATTGCCGTCGACCGATGCAACATTTGCGCTTGATCTGGCGCTGGGGGATGCCGCGCAGCGGGCTGTCTCACATATGGTTGTCTATGCGTCTTCTCAAGATTGGCAGTCGCAGGCGCCTGCTTTCGAGGCACTGCGCCCTTCTCTGGCTTCTTTCAAAGTGCAGTTGCTCTCCGCGGGTGTGCTGCCGCTGTTGGCCGCACAAGTCCCGCAGCAACAAGCCATCAATCTTCTGCAGGGACGCTATGCGCCGCGTTCAAACTCATACCAAGGTTGGTCACGCTGGCGAGTAGCTGCCGCGATGGCCTTGCTGCTGGCAGGCGTGCAGCTGGTTGCACAGTCTTGGCAGATTCGCCAACTGACCACCACAAACAGGCTGCTCGAAGCACAACTGCGTCAGCAGGTTGTGGCCTTGTTGCCTGGTGAATCGGCAGGGCCTGGCCTGCGTACACGCCTGCAGCAGCGCTTGACTCAGGCCCAGTCGGTCGGTGCCGATGCGCAGGGTTTGCTGGGTATGTTGTCGGTGGTCGCTGCTGCGCAAAACCCGGCAAGTCCTGCGCGAGTGCAGTCTTTGGGGTTTGGGCGCGGTGCGCTGGATCTTAAGCTCGGTGGTGCAGATGCTGCAGCGCTGGAGCATGTCAGCCAAGCCTTGGTGGGTGCCGGGTATCGCAGCGAATTGACCGCTGGTGCGCAGCGCGGCGATCACTACGAAGGTCGTGTGCAAGTGCGCGCGGTCGCCGGTGCGGCGAGGAGCAACTGATGCGCGACCGTCTGCAACAGCAATGGAACTCACTGACTGTGCGTGAGCAACGCATGTTGGGATGGGGCGCGGGCTGCGCCGTGGTGTTGATTCTGGTGGCTGTGCAATTGCCGTTGCAACGAAAGCTACAAACACTGCAGTCCAGTGTCGCTACGCATCGTGCAGATCTGGCGTGGCTGCAAGCGGCAGGGCCGCAACTTGCCGCCTTGGGGCCGTCGCCACTGGCAGTGTCGGGCAACGAATCGCTGTTGGTGCGTATTGATCGATCGGCGCGCGAGATAGGGTTGGGTTCGGCATTGGTGGCCAGCCAGCCGGCAGGCGACGGTGCATTGCGGGTGCAGTTGCAAGCCGCACGGTTCAATACAGTGGTGGCGTGGTTGGCTCAGCTGTCTGAACAACACAGCGTCAGTGTTGATACTGCGACCATCGATGCGGCCTCAGAGGCTGGCATGGTCAACGCTACGTTGGTCTTGCGCTCACGTTGAGCGCAGCTGTTTTGCAAGACCCGTCAACATTGCGTCGCAAGCCGCTGCTATGGGTGGTTGTGGCGGTTGCCAGTTTTTTGGTGATGCTGCTGCTCCGGCCACCGGCGCGTGTGCTGGTGTGGTTCTTGCCGGCACAAGTGCACTGCGAGCAGATCGCAGGAACACTGTGGCAGGGGCAGTGTGGTCAAGCTTGGGTGCAGCGTGCAGCGCTGCCGGAGCAAATCAAAGTGCAGCTTAATTGGCAGCTGTTACCGTCACGATTGCTGCGCGGACGTCTGGCTGCTCAACTCAACCTTAATCGCGGTACCAGTGTCGTACAAGCTGTGGTGCAGCGCAGTGCGTCTGCGTTAGAGGTGCTGTCGATACGCGGCACTGTGCTGTTGGAAGATCAGCTGCTGCCTGGCGTACCTGCGGGTTGGCATGGCACAGCTACTGTCGACGATCTGCGATTAAAGCTGGGTGGTGTCGCACTGCAGGCGCTGGAAGGTCGCGTGTTGCTGCGCAATGTCAGCAGCGTCATGCCTGCGCCAGTGGATTACGGCAATTTTTCCATCACTTGGCCCCGCGCTAAGGGCGGCGCGCTGCAGCCTGCGCACATTGTTGATGAGGGCGGCCCGTTGGCGCTGCAGGCTCAACTGGAGTTGGAGCCGTTAGGCGGCTGGCAATTGCAAGGCACTGTGGCGGCGCGTTCAACGCCCTCACCTGTCTTGGCTGGTCAGCTGCAATTGCTGGGCCCGGCCGATGCTGCCGGGCTTCGGCAGTTTTCTATTGCTGGTCGCCCCTGAATCGGCTGACCAGCCTCAAGTCTGGCCAGCGTAGTCGGCCAGCTGTGCTTCGATGCGACCGAACACCATCTGCAATGTTTGCGCATCGGGCAGATTGGTAACCCTGAAGTGGTTGCTATAGGGCACGTTAAAACTGCTGCCCGGCGTGACCAGCACGTGACGCTGCTCCAGCAGGTCCAAGGCAAATTGGTGGTCATTGAAGTTGGGCAGCTTGTCGGTCAGCACTTCGATGAAAGCATACAGTGCGCCGTTGGGCTTGGTCAGCCGCATGTACTGGCTCTGAGCCACTCCCTCAACGATGGCGCGACGTGACTCATACAATCGTCCGCCAGGCTTGGTCAGATCGCGAATGCTTTGGTAGCCGCCCAGTGCACTCTGCACGGCATATTGGCCCGGCACATTGCTGCACAGCCGCAGCGAACTGAGCAGTTCGAGCGAGGCCATGTAGTCGCCAGCGCGGTGAGTGGCGCCGGAGAAGCTGACCCAGCCGACGCGATAACCGCAGGCGCGATAGATCTTGGACAGACCAGACATGGTGGCGCACAGCGTGTCCTGCACCAGTGTGGCGATCGGTACCATCTTGGTGCCGTCATAGGTGATGCCGTCATAGATCTCGTCGCTGAAGATCACCAGTTGATTGGTCTCAGCGGTGCGCACCAGCCGTTCCAGCAGCGCTTTGGGATACACCGCGCCGGTGGGATTGTTGGGGTTGATGATTACGATCGCACGCGTGCGTGGTGTGACCAGCGAGGCCACTTCATCCGGATCCGGGCAGAAGCCATTTTCGGGACGGCAGGGGTAATGCACGGCCTTGCCGCCGTTGAGCGTGACGGCCGCAGTCCACAGCGGATAATCCGGCGACGGTACCAGCACTTCGTCGCCCGGGTTAAGCAGTGCGCGCAGCGACATATCGATCAGTTCGCTCACGCCATTGCCGATGAACACATCTTCGGTGGTCACGCCCTTTACGCCGCGTTCTTCCTGTTGCAACGCAATCGCCTCGCGGGCGCTAAATACGCCCTTCTGATGCACGTACCCTTCGGCGCGGGGCAGATTTTCGATGACTGAGACGCGCAGCACTTCCGGAGTGCGGAAGCCGAAGATGCCCGGGTTGCCGATATTGAGTGACGTAATCTCGTAGCCCAGACGCTCCAGTTCCAGGGCACGACGGGCCAGCGAGCCACGGATTTCGTAGCGGACGTGTTTGGTGCTGTCGCTGGGCCGGATGCGCGTGTCGGTCTTCATGGCGGTCTCGGAAACGGTGGAACCGGGCAGTCTAGCGTCTGGCCGGGCTCTGCGCGAGGTGCAGCCGGCAGGTCTGGCGCTTATAATCCGCGCCCTCCCCATCTGCTATGCGAGCCCCCGGAGGGCACCTTGGCCATCAATCGGATACTGGTCGGCATCAAGCGCGTCGTGGACTACAACGTCCGTGTGCGCCCCAAAGCCGATGGCAGCGGCGTCATGACCGAAGGCGCCAAGATGAGCATCAATCCCTTTGATGAGATTGCGCTCGAGGAAGCGCTGCGCATCAAAGAGCGCGGTCAGGCCACCGAAGTGATCGTGGTTGGAATCGGTCCGTCGGATGCTCAGGCACAGCTGCGCACTGCGCTGGCCATGGGTGCAGATCGCGCTGTGTTGGTACAGGTCGATATGCCGCTGGAGCCGCTCGACGGCGCGCGTGTATTGCACCAGTTGATTGTCCGCGAGCAGCCGCAACTGGTCATGCTGGGCAAGCAGGCCATCGACGATGACAACAACCAGACTGGCCAAATGCTGGCTGCCCTCTGGGATCGTCCGCAAGCCACTTTTGCCTCCAAGGTTGAGATCAACGGCGAAGTAGTGCGCGTGACGCGCGAGGTGGATGCCGGTTTGCAAACTCTTGAGGTGGATTTGCCGGCGGTAATCACCGTGGATTTGCGGCTTAACGAGCCGCGCTACGTCAAGCTGCCCGACATCATGAAGGCCAAGAAGAAGCCGCTGGATGTACTGACGCTCGAGGCGTTGGGCATCACGCCACGACATCGTATGCACGCGGTTCGCCACGACGCACCAACACCTCGCCAAAAGGGCGTGCTGGTTCCTGACGTGGCCACTTTGCTTGCGGAACTGGCTAACCGGGGGCTCGTCTGATGAACCGCATTCTCATTGTTGCTGAGCACGATGGCAGCCACCTCAACGCCGCCACTGCCAAATGCGTCAGCTGCGCGGTACAGGTACCCGATGCACAGGTCGATGTGATGGTGCTGGGCTCAGCCGCAGTTGCGGCCCAGGCAGCCACGCTGGCGGGGGTTGCACAAGTAGTGCAGGTCGAGAATCCGGCTAATGACTCCCAACTGGCGGCAGTACTGGCTCCGCAGATTGCGGCGTTGGTGCGTGAGGGCTACACGCATGTGTTCGGTCCTTCCACGACCTTTGGCAAGGACCTCATGCCGCGTGTTGCTGCTCTGCTGGATGCGCCTCAACTCAGCGACATCATGGCAGTTGAATCGGCACGACGGTTTCGCCGTCCGATCTATGCTGGCAACGTCATCCTGATTGTTGAGGTTGAGGCCGATCAACCGGTCATTGTCGCAACCGTGCGGACAGCCTCATTTGGCGAGGTCACTCGAGACGGTTCGGCCAGCGTACTTGTTCGCACTCTGCAGGTTGCCCTGCCCTTGCACACTCGATTTGTCTCGATGACTCAGGCCAATACCGACCGCCCCGATTTGCAGACGGCGGCAACGGTGGTGTCAGGTGGTCGCGCATTGGGAAGTGCCGAACAGTTCAAACTGATTGAGCAGCTGGCAGCAACTTTGGGAGCGGCGGTTGGTGCGTCGCGAGCAGCGGTCGATGCAGGCTATGCGCCCAATGAACTGCAAGTGGGTCAGACGGGCAAAATCATTTCGCCGCAGCTGTATATTGCCGTGGGTATTTCCGGGGCTATTCAGCACATGACTGGCATCAAAGATGCCAAGACTATCGTCGCCATCAACAAGGACGCAGACGCACCCATTTTCGAGTCAGCAGACTTGGGGTTAGTCGGCGACCTGTTCAACATTGTTCCGGAATTGACTCAGCGACTGAACAGCCGCTAAAGAGTCTGCGGGGTGGCAGAAGGCCACCCCGCAAGCGCTGTTTTACAGCAGGGCGAGCACGGCGTCGGCGGCCGACACCTTGAACTCGCCACCAGACTCCACACACACCTGCGTGGCAACACCGTTCTTGGCCACGATAGCAAAGCGCTGTGAACGCTTGCCCATGCCAAAGCCCGTCGCGTCCAGCTCCAGACCCAGTGCGCGGGTGTAGTCGCCGTTGCCGTCGGCCAGCATCAGCACGCTGTCTCCCACGTTGGAGGACTTGGCCCAGGCCTTCATTACAAAGGCGTCGTTGACCGACAGGCACACGATCGTATCGACGCCCTTGGCCTTGAAGGCAGCGGCGTGTTCTACGTAACCCGGCAGGTGGCGAGCATCGCAGGTAGGCGTGAAGGCTCCCGGTACGGCAAACAGCACTACCGTCTTGCCCTTGAAGAGCTCGTCGGTGCTGAGGTCACCCAGTGCCTCTGCGGTAGCCGTCTTGAAACGGCCTGCAGGCAGGGTATCGCCAACTTTGATGGTCATGAGTGTTCCTGTTTTACTTTGCGTTCACGGCCCAATAGCGCGCCACGTTGGCGAACTTGGGGTCGTTACCCGTCTTGCCGGCGGCCTTGAAGGCTGCAGCGGCTTCACCACCCTTCTTCTGCGCGTTCAGCGAGATACCCAGCAGCAGCTGACCCTCTTCGACGCTACGCAGGCCGCCCTTGGCGATACCGCGCTTGAAGGCTTCGGTGGACTTGTCGTACTGGCCCAGACCGTAATAGGTCTTGCCAACGCGGATATCGGCATCGCCCGTGGTAGCAGCCTTGGCATCGGCTTCGGCCTTGGCCAAGCCAGCCTGATCGGCAGCCAGCTGCTTCTTGGCCGATTCCAGCAGACGATTGGCAGCGGCCTTGCGCTCCTCAGGGAACACATTGGCGGCCAGGCCCTTCTGCACCACTGACACGGCCTCACCTGCTGCGCCTTCTACAACCGCAAGCTTGGCGAACTCCGAGTAGTCGGTGTGCTGTTTGAGCGTGCCGGTGGCCACCATCAAGCGATAGATGTTGATCGTGACTGCGTCGGTGTTCTCCGGCGCGTTGATCAGCGACGGCATGATGTTGGCCCAGTACTGGGGCTTCGGGTAGAAGCTGACGAGCTTCTCGAAGGTCTCTGCCCGGCCTGCGCCGTCCTTCTGGCGGCCCTGGAAGTCCAGCAGCAGCAGCAGATCGTTTTCTGAAGGCTTCTGGCCCTTGGCGCCTTCGATGCGCGACTTCATGAACTTGATTGCGTCGGGCAGTTTGCCCTGCTTCTCATAGGCCTGCGCCATCACGTTATAGGTGGTGGCATCGGCAGTTCCCGCCGCAACCAAAGCCTGACCGACCTCGATCACTTTGGGATAGTTCTTGAGGCCGAGGTAGATCGAGACGAGCTGCTTATTGAAAAAATTCTTTTCGGCAGTCGAGGCAAAGCTGCTGTTCAGCTGCTGCTCAATTACCGGTGCAACCTCTGCGTACTTCTGCTGATTGAGCAGTACGTTGACCAGCATGGTGTTGGCCAGATAAATGTCGGCCGGGGTGTGGCCGGCAATGCCGCTCACTTCTTTGATGTGCGTGACGGCCTCATCCCACTTCTTAGCTTTCACTGCGGCAGCAGCGGCTTGCAGAGTCTTGCCAGCAGCCGGGCTGTTAGCTGGTGCTGCGGCGCATGCGGAAGTGGTGAAAGAGCCTGCGCCAACGGCCATGGCCACGGCGAGGACGACAGCATGGAAAGATGTCTTGGTCATTGTGTGTTGCCCTGAAGTGATCCGATCCGTCATTGACTGATAATTTTAGAGTTTCAACGTGCCTGCAGTGCCCAGAGGCCTGCGAGCTCGCTCAAACGTGCATCCGTACCCTTAACGGCCTTGAATGCTGTTACGGCATCTGCCTTGTGTCCCAACTGCAGTTGCGCGATACCGAGCAGAATTTGGGCCTCGTCTGCGTTGCGCAGGCCACCCTTGGCTATGCCGCGCTGAATGGCTTCCAGTGCCTTGTCAGATTGATCGTAGCTCAGGAATGCCTGGCCCAAGCGGACATCGGCCTCGCCCGCCTTGGCTGCTTTGGCTTCCGTTTCGAACTTCGCTAAGCCAGCACGATCCGCATCCGCCAGTTTTTGAGCTGTGCCGAGTTGTGTCTTGGCTGCGGATTTCTCGTTTTCGGTCTTGAATGCGTTTTGTGCATTGCCTCGACTGATGGCATCCACTGCCTCGCCAGGCGAGCCCAGTTGAACGGCCAACTGAGCCATCTCCAGAAAGTCGTTGGACTCACGCAGCGTGTCGGTGCTGCGCATCAGGCGATAGAGGTTCAGCGTTACCAAGTCTGATGTCGTACTGCGGTTACCGCCGTCACGAATGATGACCATCATGTCGCGCCAATAAGACTGCTTGGGGTAGTGCTCTACCAGATGCTTGAACGAATCCACCAAGCCAGCATTGTTGCCCAGCTGTGACTGCGACTGGGTCAGCAGCAACAGAGGGTTCTCGTCGGGCTTTTGGCCCTTAGAAGTGCTCTCTGCCAAGTAGGCCTTGACTGTGCTCACCACGTCAGCATGCTTGTTCTGGAAGTACTGCGAGTGGGCCACCATGAACCAGATTTCGCCGTTGGCCTTGCCAGCGGCGATGATCTTTTGGCCGGCATCAATGGCCTTGGGAAAGTCCTTTACTTGGTAGTACAGGCTGACCATGGCACGTGAAATACGATCCGTATCATCGGCCGGCAGGAAGCCAGAGCTAAGCTGTGCTTCATAGGCAGGAATGGCCTCGGGAATGCGACCTGACTGCACGTAGGCTATGCCCACGAATTGGTTCAGGACAAAAATGTCGTACGGAGTCTTGGTCGGCAGCGCCTCAACTTCCTTGGCCTTGGCCAAGGCCTCTGCCCAGTTTTTGGCTTGTACAGCGGCTTGAATAGCCTGCAAAGGCTTGACTGCCCCCCTGCTGACGGTTGGGGCCGGAGGTGCGGAGGCCGCCATCGCAAATTGCGAGGTGGTGGCGGCTGTACCGAGGGCCAGCGCCACCGATACGGCGATGGCTTGGAGCGTCTTGCGTGCAGGTGCATTCATGGGTGGGCCACTCCGGAGGGCGGGCACATTGCCCGGCCTAAAAAAAGGCCGCCCGTGCAGTGCGCGGGCGGCGTGTCGTACTAACCGCGAACAACCAGCCTGGACTACTCCCTGAATTGGGAGATGTTCACGAAGCCGATCTTAACCATCTTGTGACGCTGCGCTGATGCCAGCACATTGGCCACGACGTCGTACTTGGCGCGGCGATCCGGTTGGATGTGAATCTCGGCCTGAGGCTCGAGTTCCGCTTCCTGGCGGAAGAATCCGTCTACCTGTGAAATGCCACTAACCGGCGTACCGTTCCAGATCACCGAACCGTCGTAGTCGATTTCGATTGTGATCACGCGCGGTTGCGTGGTCGGAGGCGGCGCGTCAGTCGGACGGGGCATGTCCAGTTTGACCGCGTGAGTGCTGATGGGCAGCGTGATGATAAGCATCACGAGCATCACCAGCATCACGTCGATCAGCGGCGTCGTGTTGACGTCGCACAATGGCTCATCTGTGCCCGAGCCTACACTCATGCTCATGATTCATTGACCTCGAAAGTAATGCGGAAGGACCACGCTCAGGGGATTAACCCCCTGAGTGAGGTTCCGTGAGGAATCCGACCTTGACCAGGCCGCCCTGCTGAATGATGTAGATCACACGACCGACTGCCTCAAACCGCGCGTTGCGGTCGGCACGGATGTGGATCTCGGGCTGCGGCACCTTGCGGGCCTCGGCCACCACCAGATTCAGCAACTGCGTGCGATCGGCCACCGCACCACCATTCCAGTACACCGCGCCGGCGGTATCCACCGCCACCGTGATGTTTTCTGGTTTGGTCACAGTGGCGATGTTGCGCGCGTTGGGAAGGTCGACCTTCACCGTCTTCGTGATGATGGGGATGGTGATCAGAAAGATGATCAACATCACGAGCATCACATCCACCAGCGGGGTGGTGTTGATGTCGGACATCACCTTGTCGCTGCCACCGCTGCCAGGAACACTCATCGACATGGTCTAGTCCTCGAAGGCGTTAAAGGTCTGGTCAACTTACTTCTTGGCAGCCGGAGCAGCCTGACGGGTCGCTGCCACATCGGGGCGCACGCCGCCAACAATGTAAGCCTCGAGATCGCCAGTGAACTCGCGCAGCACTTCCTGGATCGACTTGTTGCGGTTCAGGAGAATGTTGTAACCGAACACGGCGGGCACGGCGACGGCCAGACCCAGTGCGGTCATGATCAGCGCCTCGCCGACGGGGCCTGCAACCTTGTCGATGGACGGCTGGCCCGACAGACCGATCGCCACCAGGGCGTTCAGAATGCCGTACACGGTGCCGAACAGACCGACGAACGGTGCTGTTGAACCGACGGTGGCCAGGAACGACAGACCGGCCGACAGCTTGCCGTTGAG
>CANFSB010000007.1 GCA_947449495.1 Pseudomonadota bacterium | reverse complement strand
GGTCCCGTGCCCTGCATCGTGGTGGATACCGGCGGTATAGTTGAAAGCCCGGTCACTGGCATCGAAGCGTTGATGCGCGAGCAGACCGAGCGCGCTATTGCCGAGGCCGATCATCTGTTGCTGGTGGTAGATGGGCAATCAGGCCTCACCACGGATGACATGGCTCTGGCGCGCTTGTTGCGCCGCGCCGGCAAGCCGGTGTTTCTGGCCGTCAACAAAGCCGAGGGTCGTGACCCTGGCGTGATCGCCGCAGAGTTTCATCGCTTGGGCTGTGGTGACCCGTTTGCCATTGCTGCTGCGCATGGCATCGGTTGCAAAGAACTCATGGACTTGGTGTTGGACGGGCTTGAGCCTGATGCCGATGCCGCAGTTCCCGATGATGATTCGATCCGCATCGCCATCATCGGTCGTCCCAATGTCGGCAAGTCCACGTTGGTCAATCGTCTCATCGGCGAAGAGCGCGTGATTGCCAACGATATGCCCGGCACAACGCGCGACAGCATCTTTGTGCCCTTCGAGCGCGATGGTCGCAAGTTCACGCTTATCGATACCGCAGGCGTGCGGCGCCGCGCGCGCGTCGAAGACGCCATTGAGCGTGCCAGTGTCGCCAAGACGCTGCAGGCCATTGCCGCAGCGCATATCGTGGTGATGGTGCTCGATGCGCACGGCGAGGTCGCTGAGCAAGATGCCAGCGTGCTGGGCATTGCACTGGAACGCGGTCGTGCGCTGCTGGTTGCCGTCAACAAGTGGGACGGCATTCCGTTGTCGCAGCGCGAGTCTATTCACAACGACCTTAAGTTGCGGCTCAACTTCGTGCCGTTTGCGCCGGTGCATTTCATCTCTGCCCGTCATGGCACCGGTGTGGGTGAGCTGGCACGCGCTGCAGTGCACGCCTATGACGCCTCGATGCGCCAGATGGCCACGCCGCAGCTGTCCCGCGTCATGGAAAAGGCCATCGAAGCGCATCAGCCGCCGCTGGTGCAGGGGCGTCGTATCAAGCTGCGTTATGCGCATCAGGGTGGTAAGAACCCGCCACGCATCATCATTCATGGCAATCAGACCTTCGCAGTGCCCGATGCCTACAAGCGTTATCTGTCGAACGTGTTTCGCGAGGCCTTTGACCTGTTTGCCAACCCTGTCGCGCTGGAGTTTCGTACCGACGAGAACCCCTACGACCGGCGCCGCGCCTTGCGCAAGACTACGTCGCGACCCGAGGTGGTGGATCGTCCCACCACGCGCGGTGTGACCGGCGGGCGTGCCAAGGCTAAGGCCAAGACAGTCAAGGGTGCTAAGGGCGCGAAGGGCGCCAAGCCTGCTGAGACTGGGCGGCCCAACAAGCCCGGTCCCAAAAATCGCAGCACCACAGATGCCACGCGGGTGGCAAAGCCTGGCAGCAGTCGCAGTGGTAAGGCCAACACGCGCGGACCTCGCGTCAGTGCAGCAACGGGCAAGGCTTCGGCGCGTAAGCGCCCGCGTTGACGGCTTACGGCGCTGGTAAAAACAGCGCCGGATCAACCATGGTGCCGTTGAGCGTCACGCCAAAGTGCAGATGAGGACCGGTCACGCGACCGGTCGCGCCTACTTTGGCGATCACCTCACCGGCTTTGACCACATCACCGGGCTTCACATCCCAGGCGCTCAAGTGGCAATACATCGTCACAAAGCCGCCACCATGGTCGATGAACACCGTGCCGCCGTTGAAGAAGAACTCACCACCATCAAGCACCACGCCATCTGCAGGCGCGATGATGGGCGTGCCCGTGGGTGCTGCGATGTCCATGCCCGAGTGCGGTGCACGGGGCTGTCCATTGAACACCCGGCGCAGGCCATAGCTGCTTGATCGCGGACCTGTGACCGGTGAACGCAGTGTCAGGGTTGCAGGCTTGGTATCGGTGAAGCTGTCGAGTGAACTGCGAATGCGTTTTTGTTCCACTTCGACACGCGCCAGATCAGCCGGCGCCAAATCCACCTGACCCGGCGCCACTTTGAGGCGCTGTTCCACATAGCGCTTGTCGGCAATGGTCAGCGGTAGTTTGCGAGGTGCACCCTGCAACGGGCGCACATCCAAGTGCACGGTGCCGGGCTTGGTCGACAGTGCCATACCCACAACTGCCATCCAGCGCGCGCCATCGCGCACGGTGAGCACACGCCGGCCGTTGAAGGTGACAGCCGGTGCTGGTGCTTGGGCATCACCCACATCCACTACGGCAACGCCGCCGGGCACCAGACTTTGCTGCGGCAGAGCCGCCAGCGCAGCGCTGGTAGGCAGGGCAAGGACCAGGGCTGCCCATAGTGTTTTGAGGTGCATTTAAGCGTCCTTGATGCTGTGCACGATGGCCTGCACTCGGCCATCGGCCAAGCGGATGTCCAGTGCATCACCAACGTGCAGACTGGCAGCCTGTCTGATCAGCTGGCCCTCTGGCGTGACAACCAGTGCATAACCGCGACCTAAAACGGCCAACGGACTGACAGCATCCAGTGCACGTTGCGCCAGCGCCAGGCGTTGGTTGCAGTGATTGAGCGTATCGATCATGCCGCGCCGCAGGTGCTGTGCCAGTTGTGTGCAGCGCTGGGTCAGCTGCGCAACCACTTGGCCGGCGTTCACACGCTGCAGTCGCGCGGTGACAGCAGCCAGCTGTTGCTGGCTATCGCGCACGCTATGCCCCAATGCCAAACGCATGCGCTGCTCAAGTTCATCCAAGCGCTGCGCCTGCTGATGCAATCGCGTGCCAGGATGAGTCTGCTGTAAGCGCCGCGCAGCAGCCGCATGGTGCTGTTTGGCATGCGATAGCTGGCGTTGCATGCCCAGTCGTAGTCGTGCCAATTGCGCGCCCAATTGCTGCAGCAGCGATTGCTGATCTGGGCTGACCAGTTGTGCTGCAGCCGAGGGCGTGGGCGCACGCACATCGGCCACAAAGTCGGCAATGGTGAAATCGGTTTCGTGGCCGATGCCGCTGACCACCGGCAGCGCGCAGCGATGGATGGCACGTGCCACCGTCTCTTCGTTGAACGCCCACAGGTCTTCGATTGAACCGCCGCCGCGCGCCAGGATGACCACTTGGCAATCGGTGCGAGTGCTGAGGCTATCGAGTGCCGCGCAGATCGCCGGTGCTGCCGCGGTGCCTTGAACAGGCACTGGCAATAGCAGCACCTGCGCTAGCGGGAAACGCCGTTGCAGCACATGCAGGATGTCGCGCAGCGCAGCGCCCGTTCCCGAGGTGATGACCGCGATGCGGCGTGGCAGTGTGGGCAGAGCGCGCTTGCGCCCAATATCAAACAGCCCTTCGGCAGCCAGGCGCTGTTTGAGTTGCTCAAAGGCCCGTTGCAAGGCGCCTTGGCCGGCCTCTTCCATCAGCTCGACCGTCATCTGGTATTCGCCACGTGGCTCGTACAGTCCGACCCGACCGCGCACGGCCACATGCTGCCCGTTGGCCGGCTTAAAGCGAGTGCCGTTCTGGCGACCCCGGAACATTGCACAGCGCAGCTGGGCGTCACGGTCTTTGAGGGTGAAGTACCAGTGCCCCGAGGCGGGCGCCGTGAAATTGGAAATCTCGCCCTCGACCCACAGCAGTGGCAAGCCGTGCGCCAGCAGTTGTCCCACCTCGCGGTTGAGGCCGCTAACGGTGTAGATGCGCTTGCTGGTTGCCGGGTCGTTCATGTGTCGATGTTAGTACACTCCGCAGGCAAATCTTGGATCTGGAGCTTTAGGCATGCTGAGCGTTGTTAGTGCAACTCGTGGTGGTGGTCTTGCGGTCTGTGCGTTGCTGCTGGCGGCCTTAGTGCCGGTCTGCGCAGCCGCGGCCACTGCCGAGCGGCCTCAGTTGCAGATCACCCGTACCAGCGTCGCCCCGATCATCGATGGTCGGGTTGACGAGCCGTTATGGGAGCAGGCCGCGCTCATTGATGATCTGCGCCAGATCCGCCCCCACGATGGCGACGCAGCAACCGAGCGCAGTCAGATTCTGGTGACCTACGACGCCGATGCGCTGTATATCGCGGCGCGCTTCTGGGACAGCGCCGGCCCCAAGGGCATCAGCGCCAACATCATGCGCCAAGGGTCACGGCTGTCAGAAGACGACCGCATCGCCATCATCCTCGATCCGTTTGATTCCTCGCGCACCGGCTATCGCTTCGAGGTCAACCTCAACAGCGTGCGCAACGACATGCTCTATACCGGCGCGACATCGTTCACTGCCGATTGGACCGTGATATGGGACGCGCGCGCACAGCTGACCGACTATGGCTGGAGCCTTGAGATCGCCATCCCCTTTAAGACGCTGCCCTTCGATGCCAGTCGCGAGGCATGGGGTTTTAATGTGTCGCGCGCCATTCGCCGTAAGGGTGAAGAAGTGCTGTGGACCTCACGCAATCGCAGCTGGGGACCCGCAGTGCTGGGTGAGTTGCGCGGCATCAAAGACGTGGATCAAGGCAAGGGCCTCGATGTGGTGATGTCCGCTGGCGTGCGGCACAAGCGCGACGAGGTGCAGTCAACTCAGGCCACGGTACTGGAGCCCTCGCTCGATGCCTATTACCGGCTCACGCCTTCTCTCAATGCATCACTGACGCTCAATACCGATTTTTCGGCGACCGAGCTCGACGACCGTCAGGTGAACCTGTCGCGCTTTGGCTTGTTCTTCCCCGAGAAACGCGATTTTTTCCTTAACGATGCGGATCTGTTTGAGTTCGGCCGCTTGGGCAGCGGCGGCTATCTGGGCAACAACCGTTCGACCACGCGTGCCAACCAAGAGAGCGGTCGGCCGTTCTTCTCACGTCGCTTGGGTCTCTCATCCGCTGGTATGCCGGTAGACCTGGAGGCCGGTGCAAAGCTCAGCGGTCGCGCAGGGCGCTATCGCATCGGTGCGCTGGCCGTGCGTCAGGATGGCTATGCCACGTCAGCCGGCAACATCGATCGCGCCACGTTGGGTGTGGTGCGTGTGTCGGCCGATGTGCTGGCTGAGTCCAGCGTCGGTTTTATCGCGACCTCGGGTGATCCGGGCAGCAATAGCTCTGCATCGTTATATGGCGTCGACTTTCTGTACCTTGATAGCCACCTGCCTGGCGGGCGCAGTGTCGAAGCGGAGGCTTGGTTCCAGGATTCGCAGGCCAGCGGCAGCGTGGCGGGCAGTACGCGCGCTTGGGGTGCCGGTGTCCGTTTGCCGGGCAGCGAAGGTCTGCGCATGGGCGCCTCGACCAAAGAGATTGGTAGTCAGTTCCGTCCGGGGCTGGGCTTTGTCAGTCGTCGCGGTGTGCGCGACAGCATGGTCGATGTGGGCTACACGCGCGTCGTGCATGGCGACGTGGTGCAGAGTTGGTTCGCAGGCGTCGATGCCGAGCGCGTCGAAGGTACTGATGGCCGTCTGCAGACGCAGGTGCTCTCGGTGCGACCACTGGAACTGGAAACACGCGGTCGCGACATCGTGCGTGCGGTATATCAGTCCAGCCAAGAACAGCTGACCGCGCCGTTCACCATCTACCAGGAACCTAAGCGCAGGGTTGTTGTGCCCGTCGGCAGCTACAGCTTTGCGGACTATGGGTTCGACCTGGAGACCGGGTCGCAGCGGGAGTGGGCCGCAAGCGCATCGGTCCGCAGCGGCAGCTTTTACGATGGCAACCGCACTGGGGCAGGCGGCACGATCACTTGGCGGCCGTCGCGCAACCTTGGTCTCAAGGCCGGGTATAGCTTCAATGACATCTCGCTGCCGGCAGGGGACTTCACTACCCGTATTGTCAGTGGTACGGCCGAGGTGGCCTTCAATTCCTTCCTCAGCTGGATCACGCTGGTGCAATACGACAACGTCTCCGAGGTGATGGGCCTGCAGACCCGCTTGGTGTGGGTGCCGCGGGCAGGGCAAAAGTACTTCCTGGTGGCCAATCAGGGGCTGCAGGACGTGGACAAGGACGGGCGCTTTACGACCGTTTCGACCGAGATCAGCCTGCGCGCCGGCTACACCTGGCGCTTTTGAGTCGTCTGCGGGTGCTTTTGCCCCGCAGGCCCCCGACGCGTACAATGTCTTGCTTCCTTCGCCAGCGTGAGTCCCATGCGTATCCTCGAAGAAGCATTGACCTTCGACGACGTCCTGCTCGTTCCGGCGCACTCCAGTGTGCTGCCCCGCGAGGTTGACCTCTCCACCCAGCTCACGCGCCGTATCCGCCTCGGCATGCCCGTGGTCTCAGCCGCCATGGACACCGTCACCGAAGCGCGCCTGGCCATCACCATGGCGCAGGAAGGCGGCATGGGCATCATCCACAAGAACATGACCATCGAGGGCCAGGCCCGCGAGGTCGCCCGCGTCAAAAAATACGAATCCGGTGTGATCCGCGACCCCATCACCGTGTCGCCCGATCTGACCATCCGCCAAGTCATCGACCTGACCCGTGCACGCGGCATCTCGGGTGTGCCGGTGGTGGTGGGTGAGCGCGTGGTGGGTATCGTCACCAACCGCGATCTGCGCTTCGAAGAAAAGCTCGATGCGCCGGTGTCCACGGTCATGACACCGCGTGACCGGCTGGTCACCGTGCGCGAGAACGCACCCAAAGAAGAAATCCTGCATCTGCTCCACAAGCATCGCATCGAGAAGGTGCTGGTCGTCGGTGCCGACTCTGAACTGCGCGGCATGATCACCGTTAAGGATTACCAGAAGGCCACTGACTATCCGCGCGCCAGCAAGGACGAGAACGGTCGTCTGCGTGTGGGTGCTGCAGTGGGCACTTCGGCCGATACGCTCGATCGCGTGGCCGCGCTGCATGAGGCAGGCGTAGATGTGGTGGTGGTTGACACCGCACACGGTCACTCGGCTGGTGTGATCAGCACGGTGCGCGCCATCAAAGCGCGTTGGCCCGAGCTGCAGGTCATTGCCGGCAACATCGCCACTGCCGAAGCCGCACGAGACCTGGCTGATGCTGGCGCCGATGCGGTCAAGGTGGGCATTGGCCCCGGGTCCATTTGCACCACGCGCATTGTGGCCGGTGTGGGTGTGCCGCAGATCAGCGCGGTGGCCAATGTGGCGCGTGCGTTGTCGGGTACCGGCGTGCCGCTGATCGCCGATGGCGGCATTCGCTTCTCGGGCGATATCGCCAAAGCGATCGCTGCTGGCGCTCACTGCGTGATGATCGGCGGCATGTTTGCCGGTACCGAAGAATCACCCGGTGAAGTTGAGCTGTATCAAGGTGCCAGCTACAAGGCCTATCGCGGCATGGGTTCGCTGGGCGCCATGTCTGGCAAGACCGGCTCTGCCGATCGCTACTTCCAAGACGCTTCAGCCGAAATGGAAAAGTTGGTGCCCGAGGGCATCGAGGGTCGCGTGGCCTATAAGGGCAGCTTGGTCGCCATCCTGCATCAGCTGGCCGGTGGCCTGCGCGCTGCCATGGGTTATACCGGCAGTGCCGACATCGACACTATGCGCACCCGTCCGCAGTTCGTGCGCATCACTAGCGCCGGCATGCGCGAGAGCCATGTGCACGATGTGACCATCACCAAGGAAGCACCCAACTACCGGGTGTCTTGAGGCGCAGGCGTGGTGGTGTCAGCCAAGCCTTTGCAGGGCATACAGCAACACAAAGCCTGCGCCGATCATCGAGCCCAAGCGCACCGTCATGACGGTGGTTTGGTTCTGGATGTCTTTCGAAAGCAGCTCGCGTGTTGCAGTTATTTCCTGCCGGACGAGTTGCAGCTCGCTGCGCAATTCGGACTTGGTGGCCAGTTGGTTGGTCATGTCACGCTCCATGGCGTGGGCTACGGCCCTAGCCCTGTCTGGCGGGATATTGATGCTGACCAACGCATCATACAGCGAATACAGATGTTCCATCAAAGGCGCTCCGGTGGTGGCAACAGCCGCCAGTGTCCTGCGTCCCGCACCCTCAATCGAGTCCACTAAGTGCCCACAATGACCGCAAACGACATCCACGCACAGCGCGTCCTGATCCTCGACTTCGGTTCGCAGTACACGCAGCTGATCGCCCGCCGCGTGCGCGAGCTGGGCGTGTATTGCGAGATCCACCCTTGGGATGCGGGCAGTGACGACGTGCGTGCCTTTGCGCCTACCGGCATCATTTTGTCGGGCGGGCCCGAGTCGGTCACACAGGCCGATGCACCCGCAGCACCTGCTGCGGTGTTCGAGCTGGGCGTACCGGTGCTGGGCATCTGCTATGGCATGCAAACACTCGCCGCGCAGCTGGGTGGCCGCGTGGAGCCCGGTGCAGTGCATGAGTTTGGCTATGCAGAGGTACGCGCACGCGGCCACAGCGTGCTGCTGCGTGACATACAGGATCGCGTCAACGAGCAAGGCCATGGTCTGCTTGATGTGTGGATGAGTCACGGCGATCGCGTGGTTGAGTTGCCGCCGGGCTTCAAAGTCATTGCCTCCACACCCGACCTGCCCATCGCCGGCATGGCCGACGAAGCGCGCCGCTACTACGCGCTGCAGTTTCACCCGGAGGTGACGCACACCACGCAGGGCACGCGCTTGTATGCGCGCTTTTTGCACGAGATCTGCGGCTGCGCGGGCACATGGACTGCGGGCAACATCATCGAAGATGCCATCGCGCGTGTGCGTGCGCAGGTGGGTAGCAGCAAGGTGCTGCTGGGTCTGTCGGGTGGTGTCGATTCATCGGTGGTCGCAGCTTTGCTGCACCGCGCCATTGGCGATCAACTGACCTGCGTGTTTGTCGATCACGGCCTGTTGCGTCACAACGAAGGCGATGACGTCATGCGCATCTTTGCGCAGAACCTGGGCGTGCGCGTGATCCGCGTGAATGCGGCCGATCGCTATTTTGCAGAGCTTGCCGGTGTGGCTGACCCCGAGGCCAAGCGCAAGATCATCGGCCGCTTGTTCATAGAGCTGTTTGATGAAGAGGCCGCCAAGCTCAAGGACGTGGACTTTCTGGCACAGGGCACTATCTACCCCGATGTCATAGAGTCCGCCGGTAGCAAGACCGGCAAAGCGCATGTGATTAAGAGCCATCACAACGTCGGTGGCTTGCCGGCGCACATGCGCATGAAGCTTGTGGAACCGCTGCGTGAGTTGTTTAAGGACGAAGTGCGGCGCATAGGCTTAGAGCTGGGCTTGCCTGCCGAGATGGTGCAACGTCATCCCTTCCCGGGGCCGGGCTTGGGCGTGCGCATCCTGGGCGAGGTCACGCAGGCCGCTGCAGACACACTGCGCTTGGCCGATCACATCTTCATCGAAGAGCTGCGCCGTGCAGGGTGGTACGCCAAGACCAGCCAAGCGTTTGCTGTGTTCCTGCCCGTGAAGTCAGTCGGCGTGACAGGCGATGGCCGCCGCTATGACCCGGTGATCGCGCTGCGGGCAGTAGAGACCATCGACTTCATGACCGCGCATTGGGCGCACTTGCCCTATGAGCTGCTGGACGTGTGCTCGCGCCGCATCGTCAACGAGGTCAAAGGTGTGAGCCGCGTGGTGTATGACATCAGCGGCAAGCCGCCCGCGACGATAGAGTGGGAGTGAGGGGCTGCGTTACTTAAGGAACGCCAGCAGAGGTGCATAGTCACCGGCGTCGGCAGATCTCAGTGAGGCGATATAGTGAGCCCGCGTTTCTGTCGGCGTAAGGAGCGAATCCCGTCCCCAGTCAAATCGCCTGCCTGCAAGCTTGATCAACAACAGGTCGGCCATCAATCGGGCATGTCTGCCGTTGCCGTTGGGGAACACGTGAATGGAGACCAAGCGGTGGTGGTAACGGGCTGCCAACTCTGTTGGACCATAGCTTTGATGTCTGATCTGCGCGGTGACGTCGTCCAGCATTAGCCGTAACCGCGGGCGGATTTCGTAATGCGGTACGCCGATGTTTTTGTCGGTTAACCGGAGTTTACCCGCCCAGCGCCATGTCTGGCCAAACATGCGGTGATGTACACGAAGGATGAAATCAACGTCCAGCGGGTCGCCACGCCGCTGTTTGTTGAGCCACTGCACGCCCTCCAGGATGTTTGCTTCCTCAAACTCATTGAGTTCTTTTTGCAGTGTCAGGTGGGACGGAATGAGGCCAGCGGCTTCATCAGGATCAATCGGCGTTGCACCTGGCAGGGAATCGAACTTCATTTCCACAGCCGCGAAGGCTTTCCCGCCAGGAGTTGTCGGCGTAGACCCTCAACCTGAGATTCGATCGACGTTGGGTCGGTGGCTTGGGCCTCCAATGCCATCGAATGGCGGACCCTCGCCAGCTCTGTGCGTGCGATGAGGTCGGCTTGTGCCTCGACGGCCTCGAGGAGAGGGCGCCGCGGGCGAAGCACGTACACGACATCGCAGCCAAGCGCAGTTGCGTAACGCTGCAGCGTCGCCAGGGTGATGTCATTCCTCGCCTCGGCGGATTCCGCATCCATCACGGCAGCTTGGGTTACGCCCACCCTTGCCGCCAACTGTCGGGTAGTCATGCCCAGGCCGTTACGGATGGCCCGCAACCAACCCACCTTGGGCCGGGCGGGAGCATTGGCGGAAGTGCCTAGCGCACTATCTAGTTGCTTGAGGGCCAGAGCGCGCAGCATGCTAATCCTTGAGTGGTTTTAACCTATTTAAAAAAACAGGATTGATAGGCTAAAGCCAAACAACATAGACTGCAACAGAAAAGTTATAGCTTATCGTATTTTTTTGGCATGTAGGCTGGCTTAGTACGCGAGGAGTTCCGGGCGATGCTCAAGGTCTGTGAGGCGCTGCGGGACAACCTCACCCGGGGCTAGGCTCTAAACCGGACTGCTACTCAGAAGTGGGGGGAGGTCGCATCGACTTCATGACCGCGCACTGGGCGCACTTGCCCTATGACCTGTTGGACGTGTGCTCGCGCCGCATCGTCAATGAGGTCAAAGGTGTGAGTCGCGTGGTCTATGACATCAGCGGCAAGCCGCCCGCGACGATTGAGTGGGAGTGAGGGAGTCGCGCTTCCTCTTGTGCCGCCCAACGCGATCACGGTACGTCGGAGAACAGACCTTGATAGCTGTGCCGCAAATGGTTCTTCTGAACCTTACCCAGCGTGTTGCGCGGCAGCGCAGTGACGAACACCACTCGCTTGGGCGTCTTGAACGAAGCCAGCTGACGGCGGCATTCGGCGATCAAGGCCGCTTCATCGCCGTGCCCTTCCACAATCGCAACCACACCCTCGCCAAAGTCCGGGTGCGGCACGCCGATGACCGCGCTCTCAATCACGCCCGGCAGTTCATCGAGCACCATCTCCACTTCCCGGGGGTAAACATTAAATCCACCGGAGATGATCAGGTCTTTGGCGCGTCCCGATATCCACACACGGCCATCCGCATCGCAGCGCCCGACATCACCTGTGCGGAAGTACCCATCAGCGGTGAAGTCTTCTGCGGTTTTCGCCGGATTTCGCCAATAGCCCTTGAACACGCTGGGGCCGCGAATTTCGATCACACCGACCTCTGCGTCATCGGCAATGCGCAATTCGACACCGGGCAAGGGATAACCCACAGAGCCTGCCAGACGCTCGCCCTGCAAGGGGTTGGAACTGATCACTACGGACTCGCTCATGCCATAGCGCTCTAAAATACGTTGACCTATGCGTTCCTGAAACTCACGGAAGGTCGAGTCCAGTAACGGCGCCGATCCGCTGATAAATACGCGCAAACCGCCTGCGACTTCGCGGGTGAATGCCTGGTGGGCTAGCAAGCGCGTATAGAACGTCGGCACGCCCATCATGAGTGTGCAGCGTGGCAATGCCGCGATGACCTCTACTTCTGAAAACCGGTTCAGCCAGAACATCGCCGAACCCGTCAGCAGCGCACAGTGCAAAGAGATGAACAAACCGTGGACATGGAAGATCGGTAGCGCATGCAGCAACACGTCGTCGGCGCCAAAACCCCACAGCTGTTGCAGTGAGTGTGCGTTGGCCGCCAGACCGCCATGACTGAGCATCGCGCCCTTAGAGCGTCCGGTTGTTCCGCTGGTATAGATCAGCGCCGCCAAGTCATCGGCTTCGCGGGCGACAGCCTGCAGCATCGGCTGCGCACCGCCTGCCTCTGTTACGAAACGCTGCGGATCGGTAATGAACACCGCTGGCTGCGCATCATCGAGGAAGTACTCCAGTTCGGCAGGGGTGTAAGCCGGATTCAGGGGCAGAAACACGGCGCCTGCCTTAAGCACGCCCAGATACACCACCAAACCCTGAACGCTTTTTTCAGCCTGCAGAGCAACACGAGCTCCGGGCTCTACGCCCAGTGCACCTAGATAACCGGCAACCTGCGACACGGCCTGCTCAATCTGCCCGTAAGAAACCTGACCGCCATCAGGCAAGAGCAGGCAGGGCCGAGTGAGATCTTCGGGGAACCCCGCTGATAGCACTGCATACAGATTGTGATTCACGGAGCCTCCTTGCGCGCCCAGCGCCGCAGCCTGCACTGTAGATCGGAAGGGCAGCTTGGGTTGCGCCGCAGTGCCGTCAAAATGTGTCTACGTTTGCATAAAGCCTGCAAGTTCATGTGCCCATTCCTTACTGGCCGGCACAGCCACGCTGCTTAATAAAGGGTGTGTCGCCTGTTGTTTATGACATCAGCGGCAAGCCGCCGGCGACGATTGAGTGGGAGTAGACGGGCTATGATGCTGCTACTTTGGTGACCCGCTCTTTGAACCGACATCCGGGGGTGCCCATGCGTCCGTTTTCTGCCTTCTCGCTCCTGCTTTCGGTCGGCGTGGCGATGGGGCTTGCGTCATCAGCGGCGTGGGCGGATGAGAGCGGCATCGTCGACGGCTGCCAGCGCGACATCGCCTATCTTCCCGACTTTCTGATCGCCAACGACACCGGTGCGGCCGACAACCGCAGGTTCCGCGGGGAGGCGGTGATCTCGGCGGCGCACGACAAGGCGCTGCGCGAGGCGGCATCCGCGAAGAGTGCAGATGAGTGCGGCGGTATTATCCAAACCTACTTGAGAGCCTGGCGCGGGGGGCATCTTGAGATCGTCCCGGCGGACTGGTCGCCCGCCCGCGAGGCCGTAGGGACGTCTGGTGACGGCGCGGTGACGGCGGGCCCACCTAAGGCGCGGATCGAATGGCTGTCAGACCGCGCGGCGCTGCTCGTCTTTCCCACGTTTTTCGCGACGGCGGCCGAGAGCATCGCAAAGCTGATGGCGGACAACCGCGACCGTCTCGAGCGCACGCCGAACTGGATCATCGATGTCCGCGACAACGAGGGCGGCGACGACAACACCTATGCACCCATTACTAGCGCGGTGATCGGAGATCCCATCTTCATCGCAGGCGTAGAGTTCCTCTCGACGCCCTTCAATATCGAGGGCACCGCCGGCATCTGCGATTTCTACGCACCTGGCGACAAGAGCTGCGTCGTAGCGATTGAGCCCCTTGTCGCAGCTATGCGCGCCGCGAAGCCTGGTACCTATGTGCTGCACCCGACCCTCGGAGCTACTGCTAAACGGATCGAACCCGATGACACCGACCGCAAGCGGCCGCAGCGCGTTGCCGTGCTGGTCGACAGCGGGTGCGGCAGTTCCTGCGAGCAGTTCCTTCTGGCACTTCGACAGGCGTGGAACGTCAAGCTCTTTGGACGTCGCACGAGGGGGGCGCTCGACTACTCCAATCTCCGGCCCCACAAGCTGCCGTCGGGCAAGCGCATGGTGCTGTATGCGACCTCGCGGTCCAAGCGTTTGCCGTACCTGCCTGTTGACGCGGTGGGCATTCTGCCGGATGTGTTGCTGCCTCCGCCTGTGGATGATGCCGCCCGCAGGGCAGAGGTCGAGACGGTGCACGCACTCCTCGAGCATCGCTAGTGGGCAATACGCGAATGTCGCCGCCCGACCCCTCCGACGCCCAAGCGATCGACGCGCTGTACGGATTGGAGCCGGTGTTTGAGCCGGCTGCGCAGCGGGGTGAGCCCACGCAGCTGGTCAGCGTGCAGTGCCCTTATTGCGGCGAGTCCATCGATACTCTGGTCGATTTGTCGGCGGGCGCATTCCGTTACATTGAAGACTGCCAGGTGTGCTGCCAGCCCATCGAGCTCGTGGGTGAGGTCGATGACGACGGAGCGCTGTCTGAGTTAACGGCTGATCGCGCCTAGCCCCCATGTGCGGTGCAGCTGTGCCCGCGGCATGGCACACTGGGGCTTCGTCTCTCCAATGACCAAGGCGCGCACCCAAGACGTGCCAGCAAGAGATCTACGCTATGTCCGATGTGTCGGCGCTCAAACTGCACAAACGCGAGCTGATCCGGCAGTTTGCCGGTGCTACTGACGCACAAGGTGCATGGCATGTGGCCGTCACCTTGTTGCCGCTGGCAGCGATCGCGTGGCTGGCCAATCGCTATGCCGCACAGTCTGTGTTTGCCGCTGTGGCGCTCACGTTGGCGCTGGCCTTGATGATGGTGCGCGTGTTCGCGCTGCTGCACGAATGTGGTCATGGCAGCGTGTTTCGCACCAAGTCGTTCAACTCTGTTTTTGGCTTCGTATTTGGTGTGTTGTCGGGCATGCCGCAGTACGTCTGGGCGCAGCACCATGACTATCACCATCGCACCAACGGCGATTGGGACAGTTACCGCGGACCTTTATCGACCCTTTCGGTGGCCGAGTTCGAAGCGCTATCGCCATCGGCTCAGCGCAGCTATTTGCGCGCCCGGCATATTGCGCTGGCGCCCTTGGGTGGCTTTGTCTACCTGCTGTTCAACCCGCGCTTTACTTGGCTCAAAGGCACCTTCGCCTGCGTCTTGCATCTGCTGCGGGGGCAGGGCTTGCACAGCTATAAGCCGCGCTATTGGCGTACTTGGCGCGAGTACCGGCACATGACTGCAAACAATGTGGTGCTGTTGTCGCTATGGGTGTTGGTTGCTACGCAAGCGACGAACCCGTGGACTTTGTTTGCGATTTACCTCACTGGTGTGTCGCTATCTGGCGGCTTTGCCATTGCGCTGTTTACTGTTCAGCACAACTTCGAGCAAGCCGAAGCCAACAGTAAAGACCGCTGGGACAGCGACCGCAGTGCGCTGTCAGGCACCAGCTATCTGGTGCTGCCGGGCTGGCTCAATTGGTTGACGGCCAACATCGGCTATCACCATGTACATCATCTCAGCGCTGCCATACCCGGTTACGCGCTGGCACGCTGCCATGAGCAGTACCAGCACTTGTTCACGACGGTGCGACGCATACGACTGCACGAGATACCGGCACACTTAAAGTGTTTGCAGTGGGATATCGACCGGCAGCAGATCATCGCGACCAATGATCAGCAGCGCGGGCGGCAGAGTGCTGCGTTCGGGCAATAGGCCCGCTGACGTACGATGGCGCCCCTGCGCATCATCCTGACCGACTTTGCCCGTGCTCGGCTGTTCCCCAAGCAGCTGCGGTCCAACACCATCCAAGACATTACGGCTGAAGCCTTCGAGCACCACTTGAATGAGCATCCGCCGTTCCAGTATCTACCCGGCTACGCGCCGTTCTGCAGGCTGCATGTGCATCGCAACTGGACCTCTACCCGCTGCCTTACTGTGCCCATCACTGCTGTTAATCAGCACCTGCTGCGTTCGGGCTATGAGGCGCGGCAGCGCAGCGAACTGCCTGTGCTGGTGCGCTGGTTCGAGGGTGTGGAGCCGCCCGTGGCCAACTACCTCATCCCGATTCTGTATAGCCGCGAGCAGCTGCTGGCAGAGGGCACGCCGATAGACGGCGACTGGGGCATAGTCGGCTGCTTGTATACCAGCGAGCCGGCCGAGATCCCTATGGCGCCGATCACCATGATGCGCAATGCTCTGGGTGTGCAAGAGGGTGGATCGGGCGTCCCGCTGGACACCGCGGCCTACCGTCGCAGCGTCGCCTTCTGGAACGCTAACGCGAACTGGCGCTGACCCTGCACTGAAGAACAACAAACGATTCGTGATAGTCGAGGCCACCATGTCATCCATCCGCTTCATCCGCTTGCTTGCCCTGCTCACCCTGACCGTCAGTAGCGTGCCCGCCCTTGCAGAAAGCTGGCAGGGCGT
Source organism: Pseudomonadota bacterium (assembly GCA_947449495.1). Lineage (GTDB taxonomy): Bacteria > Pseudomonadota > Gammaproteobacteria > Steroidobacterales > Steroidobacteraceae > ZC4RG30. Next base: position 44,685 of record CANFSB010000007.1, on the reverse strand, counting down.
GGGCGAGATGCCCTTGGACTACCGCGCCTATGTGCGCGACTTCAACGGTGGTGATGACCGCGGACTGGTCGAGAAGTACTTTACGACCGACACGCAGATGATCAGCGGCAGCGGTGTGCGTGAAGGGCACAAGGGCATGAACGAGTTTCTGGCCTGGGCGCACAATGGTGTGCGCGAGATTGCCCGCCCTCAGGTGGTGATGTGGGACAAGGACCACATCTTTGCCGAGATCGACATGGACTTCGTGGCCTCGAAGCCGCGGCCCGATTTCACCTTCGGCGCCCTGCAGCCGGGCGACATCATGACGGTGAAGTTCTTTGCCGAATACACGGTGATCAACGGCAAGATCAAGACCCTCAAGACCATGACCTGGAAGCCCGAGACCGGTGTGACCAAAGCGCCCAAGCTCGGCAGCCATGCCGGACAGCGTGCGGCTTTCCTCGCCTATACCCGTGCGTTCTCTGGCGCGCTGCCCGATCAGTATTCGAGCTTTTATACCGACGATGTGAAACTGCAGCTGAGCTCAGTGGGCAATCTTGATGGCAAGAAAGCCATCGTGGATTACTACACCAAGATGTTCCGCACCGTGCGCGAGAACCTGGAGATCAACCAGATCGTGTTCGACGACAACGCCATCGTCGGCGATTTCGTCAGCGTATTCACCGCCAGTGAAGACGCGCCCGATTTTGTGGTCGCGCCGCTCAAGAAGGGCGAGTCGATCCGCGTGCCGGTGTTTGTGTACTACACGCTCAAGGACGGGTTGATCTCACAGATCCGTGTGGCGCGTTCGGGCACGCCGACGCGCTGAGCAATGCTGCACGTCTATTTTGCGCCCGCAGCTTGCGCGTCCTTGTTCGACGTGTAGCCCAGTTTCATCCAGCCCTTCCAGCGTGCGATGTTCTCTTCAGTGCCGTTGCAGCCGCCGTCGGCAGTGGCGTAGTACTTGCCATCGGCAACCATCACCCAGCCGATGCCACCACCCGGGCGCCCATCGCGCAGCGGACAGTACATGACCGTCACGGTGGTGCCAGGCTCGAATGACTTGCCGGTAATGCCGCGCCCGATCAGCTGTGTGGGAGACGCGCTCTCGAAGCTCCACAGTGTCTGCGTGCCATCGTCGTTTGCCACGTTGATGTAGAGCCATGAGTGCGGGTTGTTGAAAGCCCAGCGCTGCACAGTGCCCGTCTTTACCACTTCGGTGCTGCGATCGAACATCGCGAAGGAATGATGTGCATGGGCCGTCATGGCGCCAAGGCTGGTCACCAATGCGAGCAGCAGCGCCTTGTAAGCGGTCTTCATGTGGTGCACCTGGTTGCTATTTCGCGCCGGGGGTTAACGTCGTGTTGTAGATCGGATCCCGCGATTGGCCTGGCAGCTGCGGAAAATGCGTCTGCCCACGCCCGTCGTTAAAGCCTGCTTCGCCGGGCAGATGAAAATTGGATTTGCCCTGGTCATCAAGAAACGTGTTGTTGGTCTGCTCGCATTCCCAATGCGCGACGCGATAGTCGGCTTTTTTCAGGTCGGTGGCGTGCCGGAATGCATAAACAACATGGATCGGCTTCACGAAGGCATGTGTGTCGTAGAAGGTCGCTTGCACCTCCAGTCTCTCGATGCCGCCGGGGTACTTCTTGAGTTCCCAGGTCTCGATGCTTTCAAACTGGTTGCTGGTCATCGGTGACCAACGCGTGAAGTCGGCGGGGTACAGATACTTGGTGCTCATCACCAGCTGGGCGCCGTTCCAGAAGCCGATGGTGTCGCCGTACCAGGAATGTGTGCCGTACAGGTTGTTGTGCTGCTTGCCGATCAGGACCCGACGGATCGAAGGACCAAAGTCGTTGATCAGGTACGACTGGTCGGGCAGGTTAATGAACTCGTGCGAGTACGGTTCGAGCAGGAAGCGTGGCATGCCCGGAGGCTGGCACTCGCCCAAGCGGTCATAGTCCACTTGGCCTTGTTCGGTCTGCTGGCGCCAACGCTCTTTGTAGGCCGCCTCATAGGCTGGTGTCAGCACACCTTCGATCACCTTGCCGCCCAAGTTGCCGGTGTCGATGAACGCAGCCATATGCGTGTTGCCGGCCGCAACCCATAGCCCGTCCCAGCGGGGCACCGAGGCCAGCGTGTGCTTGGTGCCGCCGTTGGCTCGCTTGAGCAGGTACGCGTAGTGCTCGTCGGAGGTAGCAAACGTTTGCGGCGCTGCCAGTACCTTCAGCGGAGGGCCATAGCCACCGCCAAATGCGCCTTGCTGCGCCACTGCTCCCGTAGATCCGAGACCGAGTGCGAGGAGGCCGACGCCGATCCAGATCGGGTGCTTTGCCAATTTCATCGACTCCCCCGGGCGAGGCGAACGACTGACGTTTTTGACGCCGTGCCTCTTTATTGTTGCCTCGATACTAGGGTCGCACCTGCCAACCGGTCAATCAATCACCGCAGGACGTTCTTCGAAGACGTATCTGCCTTTTGAGCTGCTGGACGCGTGCTCACGCCGCTTTGGATCGCGATCGAGGGTTGATCCGCTGTAGCCGGCAACTCGACGTCAACCACAGGCCCGCGAATCCCACCAGGAGCAGGAGCGCGGATGCAGGTTCCGGCACCGTGCTGGCCGGTGACTCATTGACGCCTAGGATGATCCGTCCCCAGGAGCTCCGTTGACCGCCGGCGGTGGTGAACACTGTCGCCGTTGTCGCGGAGAACTGCAGGGTGCCGGTGATGCCCGACGTCCCGAAGGTGACGTCGAACACATCGCTGTCATAGAAGTTGCCCGCCTCGAAGAAGGGGATCCCATTGTTTCCCGGCACTGCATCTATAACGCCATTCTTCTCGTAGCGTGCCGAGCCGTTTAAGGCCGACAGTGACTGGACGAGCTGTACCGGTTTGTCGGCTCCGCAGAATGCGCAGTCTCCTTGCAGATAAAACGCCCCGAAGCTGACCAGACGGAAGGTGTCCGCCCAGCGCACAACGTCGGGCGCCGCGCTGAGGTCATCCGCCGCATCGAAGGAGTAATCGAAGCGCTGCTGGCCCGCCCCAAGAAGGGCAGACTGCTGCGGGACGCCAGATGGATCGTTCGCGGGGCCGTACTGCCCGATGGGGGTCCATACAGGGGAGGTAAGACTGGGGCCAGCCACATCGCGAGTCTGCAGAGTGTTGAAGACAAAGTTGCGAACCCCTGTGGTGCCACTGCCCGTCATGGGCAGCTGCAATGGCCGCGACTGGTTCGGATTGCCGGTCGCTGCCGTTTGGTCGAAGCTTGAGGCCCCAGCGTACTGCTCCTCAAAGACTAGCCTCACGGCACCAATGGAAATCGTCTCGGCATGGGCAGGCACTCCCGTCAGTAGCGCCATGAAGCTAACCAGCGCGGCCCAGAATTTTGCAGTCACACGGATGCTCCCGGCGGTTATTTGTGGGCGTCTTCAGTCATCAGCGCCCACAACCCCTTTAGGGAAGCAAGAACAATGCCGCTGCAAAAACCATAAGCCGAACAACCAGTTGGTTTTTGCTGCTGCCTACTGCCGGATTAATCTGTAAAAATTTTCGACACCTATTAACACGCCGGATACTGTTGTCCGGTTCGCCGCATCATCGCGTTGCTAAATCCGTCTGCCAACGACCATAGAGTAAAAACAAACATGCCAGATACCTACCTCATCACCGGCGCCAATCGCGGCATCGGCCTTGAAATGGCGCGCGGCGTGTTGGCTGCGGGGGATCGCTTGATTGCCGTGTGTCGCCAGCCGGCAGCAGCTATGGAGCTGGGTGCATTGATCGAAAGTTCTAACGGTGCTGGGCTGATGTACGGCGCAGACGTCTGCGATGCGGCAGCGCTTGAATGTATTGCTGAGCAACTACAGGGCAGCATTAATGTGCTGGTGTGCAACGCCGGAGTCATGAGCGCACGCGGTGGAATTGAAGATGCCGATAACACCGCAGATGCCATATCACAGGTGTTGATGACCAATATGGCGGGGCCGTTTTTTGCAGCGCGGGCTTTTTTGTCGCAGCTGAAAATCAGCAAGCGCCCGCGCATCGCCATTATTTCTTCGTATATGGGCAGTCAGCAGCACCAAGGTGCAGCTACGCACTTCTATCGCGCCTCCAAGGCCGGTGCCAATAATCTTATGGTCACGCTGGCTAACGAACTCAAGTCAGTGGGCATCGTCGTGACGTCGTTTCACCCCGGTTGGGTGCGCACCGATATGGGCGGTGACGGCGCAGACATCAGTCCCCAAGAAAGTGCGGCCGCATTGCTGACGCGATTTCGCAGCTTGACGCTCAAACAGTCCGGCGCATTCCTGAACTACGACGGTAAGTCTTTGCCGCTTTGAAGTTAGGTTGTGAGGCGCACTGTGTGAATTCAAGGCTGCGCGCTGACGCGCCAGATTACGTTACCGACGTCGTCGGCCACCAGTAGAGCACCTTGCTTGTCGACGGCCACACCCACGGGCCGACCTTGGGCGTCACCGGCGGGGCTCAAAAAGCCAGTGAGCACATCCACCGGCAACCCTGACGGCTTCCCGTCGCGGAAGGGAACGAACACCACCTTGTAGCCGCTGCGCGGCTTGCGGTTCCAGGACCCATGCTGCCCGATGAACATACCTTCAGAGAAGTTGGCTGGCAGCCGGTTGCCCGACGATGAGGCCAAGCCCAGAGACGCGGTGTGCGGCCCCAGCGCATAGTCGGGTGCCACCGCTGTGGCCACCAGAGCAGGTTGTGCGGGTTGCACCCGAGTGTCCACGTGCTGGCCGTAATAGCTGTACGGCCAGCCATAGAAAGCGCCGTCGCGCACCGACGTCAAATAATCGGGCACCAAGTCGCTGCCGAGTTCGTCGCGCTCATTCACCACTGTCCAAAGGGTGCCGGCCGCGCCCCAAGCCATACCCACGGGGTTGCGCAACCCGGATGCATAGATGCGATGGGCGCCGGTTTGCACGTTCACTTCCCAGATCGCTGCCCGGCCACTCTCTACTTCCATCCCGCTTTCGGCCACGTTGCTGTTGGATCCCACGCTGACATACAGCGTGCTGCCATCCGCACTGGCCAGCAGATTCTTCGTCCAGTGGTGATTGATCGGGCCGCCGGGCAAGTCCAGCAACTTCGTTCCTGCTGCTGTGATGGATGTGTCGCCCGTCCGGTACGGAAAACTCAGCACCGCGTCGGCATTGGCCACAAACAGCCGGTCGCCTATCAGGGCCATGCCGAACGGTGAATGCAGCCCTGCCAGCAACACAGACCGCACTTCTGCCACGCCGTCTGCATCGGCGTCGCGCAACAGCGTGATGCGGTCTGCGCTAGGCACGCCGGCGCCTGCGCGCTTCATCACCAAGCCCGCCACCCAGCCCCGGATGCTGTTCGCACTACCTCGATTGGCAGGCGCGTTGGTCTCGGCCACCAGCACATCGCCGTTGGGCAGCACCAGCATCCAGCGCGGATGATCCAGACCCGTCGCGAAGGCCGCGACGAGGGTGCCCGTGGCGGCCTGCGGCGTCGCACCGGCAGGCCAGCCTGTTGCCCGCGCAACGTTCACCGTCGGCAGTAATGTTTTGTTGGGCGCCGGCAGCACTGGAGATGCGCCAGTGCCCTGTGCGACGGTCAGCGTGGCGACCTCTCCGCAGCCGCCGATTGTCAGCACGCCCGCCATCACCATGAAAGCGGCGGGGCGTCCCGCGAAGTATGTGTTCATTCAGGCTACCGCTCGGAGTTGCATTGAAGTGAGCGCTGCAGCGACGTCGCAGTCCACGCAAATTCTAACGCAGGATCTCGAGGGCAACCTGCTCGACAATCAGATTGGCAACGCAACACCCAGACGAAATCGTGTGACGTAAAATAAAAAAGGCGGGCCGCATCACTGCGACCCGCCCCATTTCTAAAGTTCGAATCCCGCCGGGATTAGAACTTGTACTGCACTCCCGCCACATAGCGACGACCAATCAGGTCGCCGGCTACGCCACTGCCGAAGCCGGTACGGCCACCGGTGCTCGGAAGTATCTGCGGCTCTTTGTCGAACAGGTTGGTGATGGTCGAGTACAGACGCAGACCTTCAAACTTAGAAGGCGACCATCCCAAGCTCAGGTCGGTGGTGAACGTCGCACTCAAGGAGTTGTCATCCACGGTTGTCAGACCCGTCACGCTTGGCGTGCTGACTGTGCTCTCCTCATACAGGCGGTTGATCTTTCTGCTGCCGGTATAGCGCTCCAGCAACGACACCGAGAAGTCCCCATTGCGATAACCCAGGATGGCAGTGGCCGCATCCGGAGTCGTCGTGATGTTGTCGATGGTCGGGCCGCGAGTGACCACGCCGCCAGTGCCGAGCAGCTCCGGTGGCAGCTGCTGCACGGTCAGGTAGTGGGTGGCAAACAGTCGCGCGGTGACTGCCTCAGGGCCGCCGCCGAACAACGTCAACGCCTTACGCCAGCCCAGCTCAGCGTCGATGCCCTGATAGATTTCCTTGTTCAGGTTAAGGAAATAATTATCGATCTGGGTGATGTCGCCCAGTGGGTTCTTTACGGTGTTGGTGTCGCGATGGACAAACTGGCAAAGCGACGCATCGCCCGCATTGCACTGATCCACGATGGTCTGCGCGCCCAATTGCGCGATTGCGCCGCTGATCGAGACCTTGTACCAGTCCACCGACGCTTGGAAGCCCTCGATGAAGCTGGGCTGGATCACGATACCCGCGGTGGTGGTGTCAGCCTTTTCGGGTTTCAGGTCGGGGTTGCCGCCCGAAAAACCGATGACTGAGTACGGGATGGGTGCAGTGAGCTTGGAGTTGCGGTCCGTCGCGTTGACGCCGCCCAGAGTCTGATCGAAGCGATCGCGCAGGTTGGGTGCGCGCACGTCGCGTGAGCGCGTGGCACGCACGCGAATCTGGTCGTTGAGCTCCCAGCTCAAGCCAGCCTTCCAGGCCCATACCTGACCTGCGCCCGCGTAATCGGCAAAGCGCACTGCCCAGTTGGTATCCAAACGCCGTACAACCGGCAGATCGCTCAGCACGGGAACCTGGAATTCGGCAAAGCCTTCCTTGACCGATTCACTGCCTTCAATGGCACGCTGGCTGGAGAACTGGATAACGCTGGAGTTGCTGGCACCGCAGAAGCCGCTGGCTGCGTAACGCAGACCCGGTACACCACCGACTACGGGTATCGCACCTGCTGTACAGCCGTATTGCGGCACGATGCCGCGGCTGCCATCGCCAATACCCAGGTCCTTCAGCAGACGGCCATCGGGTAGTGCCGGATATTCATCGGCTGGATTCGGTGTGCCCTGTTCGAACTTTTCACGCCGCCAGTTCGCACCCACTGCAGCGAAGATTTCGCCTGCCGGCAAGCCGAAGCCCAGGCTGCCCGACGCAGACAATTCGGCCAAGTCCTGATCAACCAGTGCATAGGCATGTTTGAAGGGCTGCGAGATATAGGCGGCTGCCTGCTGCGACAGCGTGGCCGATCCACCCAGAAGGTTGGCCGGAACGCAGTCCTTCCAGTAGCCGTTCGGGTCGAACTGCGGTAGCGAAGCGCGGCAGACGATCTTGCCGCTGGCATCCTTCACCGCATCCATCGCGACCTGCAGGCGATCGACACGCGGCAGGTTGTAGGCGTCGTACACTTGGTAGTTCTGGCCGTGTTGCACGTATCCATTGATCGACCACTTGCCGATCTTGGAATTCAGACCCGCGGTATAGCTAGTCAGCTTGTTACCGGTATCCAGGATGTGATCACCGCCGAAATCACTTTCCAGTGCCGGCAGGAACACGGTGGCAGTGACCCACTTCGAGCCACCGTCTGCCACGGCAGTACCACCTGATCCGTATTGGGTGATCAGGCTGGAGATGCTGCTCGGCAGAAAGGCGTTGTCGGCATAAATGCGCGATGCCCAGGTGGACACCAACGCCACGTTTTGGAAGCGCACGCGCTGATGGTTCTCGGCCCACATGCCCTGCACATAGACTTCGGTGTCGTCGCTAAGGTCGAAGCCCACGCGGCCGAAGCCGGTGTTGCCCGTGTATCCGGCCTGCAGCGTATTGTCCTGATACATGGTCGACATATTGGCGTCGGCCAGTGATTGGCAACTGCAGCCGCCGTTAAGCTTGCCAATGCCTGAGAAGGCCATCTTGTTGGCAACCAATCCCGATCCATCGAACACTATGCGGTCCAGCGGACTGGTCGCGGCGGCCGTGAACACGATGGTGTTGCCAAAGTCAGTCGGAACCACATTGGGCGCGGTGATGTAGGTCGGGCCGGCCGTGTTGGGGTTGGTGACGAAGCCCCAGTGTTTTAGGAAGGGGCGCTTGTCCAGCGAGTCCTTGGTGTTGATGGGGGCAAGCGTGTTGCGACCTAAAGAGCCGACGACATGCAGTCGCCCTTCCATAAAGCTGCGACCAAACGCGATGCCAAACTCTTTGTTTGCGCCATCGTTCAGAAAGGTTTCGCCGGTCTGGGCCTTTAGCAACACACCTTCGAACTTGGTGTCGAGCAGGAAGTTGGTGACGCCGGCGACGGCATCTGTGCCGTAGCTGGCCGACGCACCGCCGGTTATCGTCTCTACGTTCTTCATCAGCATGCTGGGCAGGATGTTGACGTCTACGCTGCCGAAGCGATTGCTGGACACTACACGGCGACCATCTAGCAAGGTCAGCGTGCGGTTGGCACCGATGCCGTGCAGATTGGCGTTGGAACCGCCGGAATTTTGACCGCCTAGAACGCCGTTGGCGGTGGAGTTGTTGCGGAACACCGGCAGCGCCGACAGGCTGTCGATGATCTGGTTAGGGCCGAGGATCTTCATGTCCTCTGCTGTCACCGACGTGACCGGCGTTGGTGTGTTCATGCCGGGCGCCAGCACGATGCGGGAGCCGGTGATCTGTACTTCAACGAGCGGTTCGCTGTCTGCAGCAAAACCCACCTGTGCGCTGGCCAGCGCCAGAGCAATAGCCGACGCCACATGGACGTTTGTTTTTTTCACTTGATCCCCCGAGTTCTTTTTCTAGTTGTGAACAATCTGAGTGGCCAGGTAATCGGTTCGCCGTTCGCAATCCGCCCTATTGATTTGTCATCAATTTTGTTTCTAGGCGGTCCGGACCGTATCGCCAGTTTTAACAGTTTTGGGGTGCGGTGCGATAGGTGCGCGGGACGCTCAAGGAGTAATTTGGTGCTGGCCAGCCCACTCGGGCGGAGGGGCAGTAAAGGTCACGGCTGTACCACTTGCCGGATGGGCAAAGCTGATTTGCCAGGCATGGAGGCATAGCGGGCGTTCACCCATCTCTTTGGTCAGTCGCGGCATAGTGTCGTCATTGCGATAGGCCGCGTCGCCCACCACTGCAAAGCCAAGATGGGCGCAATGGATCCGAATCTGGTTAGTGCGCCCGGTCAGCGGTCGTGCTTCGAGCAGGCTGGTGCCGTCTGGCAAGCGCTGCAACACGGTGAACAGCGTGGTCGCATCGTCGCCGTCCTGCTCGTCGACCTCGCGCGTGCCAGAGGCACAGGCTTCTCTGCCGATCGGTGCGTCGCAGCGAAAGGCATCTTGCGATGGATGTCCCTGCACGCGCACCAGATAGGTCTTGCTGACGCGACCCTCGGCAAACTGGCTCTGCAGCCGCCCGGCAAAGTGACGATTACGGGCGGCAATCACCAGACCGGTGGTGTTGGCATCGAGACGGTGTGCGGGCTTGGGCTTCTGCGGCCGGTACACCGTGTTCAGCGCTTGCTGCAAGGTGTTGCGCGTAAACCGGCCACCGGCATGCATGGGCAAGGGTGCGGGCTTGTTCAGCACCAGCAGCGCCTCATCTTCATAGAGCACAGTGATGTCGCCGTTTACATCGGGCTCGATGATCTGTGGATGCCGATGCAGCAATCGATCGCCTGCGTGCACGACGTGCGTTGCGGCCAGCACCTGATGTCTTGAATCAAGCAGGTTGCCGGCACGACATTCTTCATCCCAATAGATCGCAGACAGATGGCTCAGCACGCGACAGAAGGTCTCCAGCACCGACAGGCCATCGCACTCTTGTGGCACACGCAGTGGGCGAAACACGTCGGCGGGTGTGCTGCCGGGAAGCGGATGCATGGCTGCGCGCATTGCAAGGTTGCGGCTTTGCACGTGTGCTGCGGCCTGTTCGGCATCACTGCGATAACACCACGGGCACGACTGCCCCGGGACATAGCGCGCGTCTTGCTGCTCGTCCACAGTCAGCGGCGAGAGGCACTTGAAACACTGCGCAGCGTCGGACTCCTGCAGCGCAGGGTCTACGCCCACTCTCTGGTCAAAGACAAAGCACTCGCCGTTGTAATGCGCGCCGCCGCACTCCTCGAAGTACTTGAGGATGCCGCCATCTAGCTGCAGCACATTTTTGAAGCCCTGCGATTCCATGTACGGGCCGGCTTTTTCGCAGCGTATGCCGCCGGTGCAGAACATCACGATGGTCTGCTCTTTAAGCGCTTCGGGCAGATTGGCGACAGCAGCGGGGAAGTCCCGAAAATGATCCACGCCAGCAGGCAGCGCGTTCTCGAACGTGCCGAGCTTAACTTCATAGTCGTTGCGCGTGTCGAGCAGAGTGATCTGCTTGCCTTCATCCAGCCACGCTTTGAGTTGCTGTGGGGCTAGCTTGGGCGAGGTGCGTTGTGCCGGAACGATGCCCGGTACGCCAAAGGCGATGATCTCGCGCTTGATGCGCACCAGCATGCGCCGGAACGGTTGATCTGCTGTGTAGCTGTATTTGGCTTGCAGCGATTCCAGGCCTGGAATCGCGCGCAGACGTGCCAGCAGCGACTCTATTGCCCCGGCTGCGCCTGCCATGAACAGGTTGATGCCCTCGGTGCTCAGCAGGATGGTGCCGCGCAACTGGCCTATGTGGCAGAGCGTGAGCAGCTCGGTGCGCAGCGCCTGCAGGTCGTGCAGCGTGGCGAAGCGGTAGGCCGCGATGTTGACGATGGGCAGCGAAGAGCTGGCTGTTGCTTCAGAGGTCACGGGCGGGATGATAAAGGATTAATGGCTGATGCCCGCAGGCATCAGCCATGTTCCAAGCGCCGTTAGTAGGTCGGTTACTTGACCGGCAGCGGCAGCGTGGCCGGATCCCAATGCTCGTCGGCCTTACCGTCGACAAAGCGCCAAGTATCAAACCAAGTAGTCGTATAGGACTTGCTCGGATCGTCGGTGTACTTGATCTCGCGCACGGTCAGCACGGTCACATAATCGCCTTCAGCTTGCACCGCGACCACCGGGCTGGTGAGCTTGGTGCAGGTGGGCGTTGGCACGCGCTTGGCGACCTCGATGAAGTACTTCTTCACGCCATCCAGGCCCGAGGCAGCCATCGGGTTGTGCTGAATGTACTTGTTGCTTAGCCACTGGTCCGAACGTGCCCACTGATTGCACTGCAGCAGTTCACGCATGATGTGCAGGGCTGCTTGCTTGTTGCGGTGAATTGCCGCGTTCTTGCTGGTGAACAGCGACTCCGGATCTGCGTGGGCCACCACCGGGTCGGCCAGTGAACGCATCGGTGCTTGGGCAAAGGCCGCTGCACTGGCAAGGCTGGCAGCGATCAACAGCGCGAGAGAGCGTTTCATATAGCGTGACTCCAAGTGACGATTGAATCGGACACGATCTTCAGACTGCTATCGGATGGAGGGCATGTCAATTATCCCCGCCACCAACAGCCAGCCACTTACCTACTGACCTGAATGCTGGTGCCGCTGCCCGGAATGGCTACGCTGGCACCGCTACCGTCAGACACTACCTTGACCCACAGCGCATCTTTGTCTTTGAAGTACGCCGTAGCGCTGGCGCTGCGCAGTGCATCAAGGCTGCCCAGTGCCGTACCCGAGGTTGCGCTGGCATATCCCGGTAGTTCCAGAATCACCCACGAGCCTTTGTCCAGCTCCGTCAGGCTCACGTTAAGCGAAGGCTCTTCGGTGGCCAACTTGATCTCGGTACCAGATCGCACGTTGCTGCTCTGGGTCACGGCATAGGTCTTGCCGTTGCGGCTGAGCATGATCTGCGGCGGTGGCGCCGGAGGCGTACCGGCTGCACCTGCACCGATTCCGGCGATGGGTCCGCCCGCGGCGCGCGCAAAGTTCATCCGTCCCACATCACCCTTACACACTGCCGCATTCCAGCTGACTTTGACTTCACAGGCCTGCGCGTCCGCAGCGATGCTGTCGTAAGCGCCATCGTTAATCAGGATGTATGAGTTGGGCACACCGCTGACCGAGCCGTCCTTATCGTGTATGGCTGCGACCTTCCACGCAGCGCTGCTGCCGTTGTCGTTGCCCCACTTGCGTTCTAGGGTTGGAAAATACACTGGCTTGGCATTGATGAACTTCGCGCCCTCAACAGCGTTCTCTGTGCTGACGCCAAAGCTGGTGAACAGCAGATACGAGATCGCGCCGGTCTTGCGCGTCGCGTTGTCTTGGTAATTGACGAAGGTGCTGTTCTGCACATCGTGCCGGTAGTCGTAGTACTCATAACCGCGGATCGGGAAGTCCGGCAACTGTGGCTTGGGAAGGCTGCGGCCGTAAGCCACTTCTGCTGGTGTCTTCGGGTTGCCAACGTTCTCGGATTCACCCACAAACAGCGAGTTCAACACCCGTGATGTATACGGATCCCGGCCGAAGTTGCCCGAGGCGTGCGTATAGCCCATGGCGTTGTCAGCCAGCTTCAGGTCGGTAAAGGTGTGCATCTCACCCCGGCCCCAGATACCGCCGTTGCGGTTCTTGTAGGCGGTGAGCTGACTGAACACGGATTCCACGGTCTTGGCCGTGGCGTCTGCCGGATCCAATTTGGGCTGATGCGAGCTGCCGGTGACGCCAAAGGTATTGTTGGCCGCAATGTTGCGGTCGAACATGAAGCCGTCGTAGTTGGAGTGCGCGACGTTGCCCTTGAACTGGCGAAAAGCTGTGCGACGCGGCCAGGTTGCCTTGCTGGCATCGGTGCCTAGGAAGGCACCGTTGGGGTGCTCGGGCAACGACATCCAGAAACCGTTTGCATCGGAGCCTGCTGCCACGTTGTCGCGGTAGGTGTTGTCCGGGTTGGTGATCCAGAAAGATGACACGGTGTTGTCTGAAGGCAGCAGCACTTCTTTGGAAGTCTGGCCGCTGGCGCGTACGCCCTGACGATCGTCAAACCCTGCGCTTTCACCCGCTGCGGCAAGGTTGGTCGGAACGCAGGGCTGGGACGTGTGGCACTTGGTCTGCATTGCCAGGTTGCGGATGAACTCGTTGCCGTGCTCTATCCCGTCTTCCATGAAGAAACAGTGACCCACAGTGTTGTAGGTGACGTTGTTCTCCACACGCAGGTTATGCGTGCCGTGCACGGTTACACAGCGGTTATAAGTGTGGTGGATTGCAGCGTTCTTGATGTACTGACCCAGCGCATCGCCCACCAGATGCCAGTGGATCGGATACCGCGCTAGCGTCAAGTTCTGGCCCATGCGCGTCAGTTCGACGCCCTCTACATACATTTTGCTGGTGGGCATCGCCATGATGTGGCCGCCAAAGAAGGACTGCGCGGCGTCTTCCGATGCCTGCACTTTGATGTTGCGCGTCAGCAGGCCCACTTCACCGCGTTCATCCACTCCGAAGGTGATCTTGCCGAAGTGCATGTAGTCGAGCTTGCGATCCAGCGTGATCGTGTTGCCCTTGATGGCAGTGATGCTGCGCTGCTCGGCCTGCCGCGGATCGTAATCGGTTGAAGCCAGCACGATCTCATTGCCAACCCGCCAGCCCGAGGCATTGCTGACCTGGATCGACATGCTGCCGGCCGCTGCCGTGCTGGTCAGCTTGGTCCACGTGTTCTTCTGGTTGCCGTGCAGGTTTAAGGTGCCGCCCGACAGCAGGATGCCGCGGTCACCCATGCCACCCATGAGGTTCTCACCCTTAACGTTGTCGGTCAGAGTGATGGTGGCCTTGCGCGTGTGGGGCTTGGCTTGGGTGCCGATCTGCAGCTCGCCGTGAACCATGATCCATTCGGTGGTGAGTTCCAGGTCGGCCGTGTTGGCGAAGCTGAGCGTGCCGTTGATCGTGATGCCGTTGAGCGCTGGAGGGCTGACGTCCAGAATCACTTGCTTGCCGCTGGCAATCTCTACCTTGTCGCCGGCGGCAGGGACCTTGTTGTCTGGCCAGCTGGCCGGATCAGACCAGCGCGTCGCCTTGACCTCCGCCGCCGCACCGGCGCTGGGCAAAAACGCGAGATAAACGGATGCAGCTGACACTGCCAAAACCCATGAACGAACTGGCTTAATCATGTTGTCGCCCCCGCGATTCTTATGACTTCGATGCGATGAAGCTAATCACCTAACAATATCATCAGCCCAAAAAGCCCAGATTGGTTGGGTAATTGGGGAATCCTGCGCCCGCGCCAAAATTCTTCAGATACGGCAGCAAGGCATTGAGTTCCGACTCTGCGACCCCGAACCAAGTGGCGAGCGTGGCTGTGTATTGCTCAACGGACGTCGAAGGCAACAGCCGCCCCTGACCTACGTGCCACTGATCGTCAGCTGAGGCGGTGTCGCCGACGCTTACCGGCGGTGGTGTGCCATAGAAACCAGCTCCACGTACCGCGCCGCCAACCACAAAGTGGTGCGAGCCCCAGCCATGATCTGAGCCGTCGCCGTTGGGTGTCAGTGTGCGTCCGAAGTCGCTGGCGGTGAACGCAGTGACGTTGTTCGCCACGCCCAGTTCCACCGTCGCATCATAAAAAGCGCTCAGCGCCTCGCTGACCTGCTTGAGCAACTCTGGTTGTTTGGAAATCAGGTTGTCATGCAGGTCAAAGCCGCCCATCGACACCATGAACACTTGGCGTTTGACGCCGAGTGAGTCACGCGCGCCGATGAGTCTCGCTACAGCTTTAAGTTGATCGGCCAGCTCATTATTCGCAGGGAAAGAGGTCGTCAAACTAACTTTGACCAAACCATTGGCCACCTGAGACTCGGCGGCAATCGAGCGTTTGACCACCTTCGAGTACTCGTTTTCCAAGACGTCCGTTCTCGACTGTTGAATCAGGGTCGAGAACAAGTCACGCGCAGTGGAATTAAAGAAATTATCTTTAAGAGATCCGATAGCGATAGCACCGCCGGTCGAGCATTGATATTGCAGTGCGGAGCGTCCTGCCAAAAACACACTGTTCCCCGCGACCGAAATGCAGGTGAATACACTATTGGCGTTGCTCGCTAGCGCCAGATCGCCGATCCGACCGCCCCATCCCTCGGTGGTGCCTTCGGCAGCGTAGGACTGCCAAACTGACTGTTGATCGTTGTGCGAGAAAAGCTTTGGTGGCACTGGGTACTGGGCAGTGTTGCCACTTTGATATTGCGCGCGCGTGATGGGAGCGACCAGAGGCCCCACGTTGAGCTGCACCGCTGCTTTGCCGCGATTGAACAGGCTTGCCAGGCCAGGCATGTTGGGATTCAGCGCGTACTGCCGACCGTCGGCAAGCGGACTTGTTGGTTTTAACAACGTACCGGCGAGGTCAGCGCGCGAGAGCACGAGATTGTTCTGTCCGCTATCGATGCCGCGAATCTTTGCGTATTTGGCATGGGACAGCTCGTCGAAATTAACAACCGTATGCGTCTGGTCACTACCCCCGAACAGGAACACGCACACCAGCGCTTTGTAGTCAGCCGCATTAAATGCCGCAGCTTCGCCTATGGCCGCCAAGTTGAGCGCGAAAGGCGCGGCGACGCCCGCCAATGCAACAGACGAACTACGTTGCAGGAACATCCGGCGCGTGTGTTTTTGCGGGTCCAGGATATTCATGTGCAGATCACTTTTGTACCAAGTATTCCGGTGCGCACATCACGAACAGAATCGCTCGACAGACGTTGTTAAGCTTTGCAGTAGCCGAACTATTGATGGTGATGTAGTCCGACTGCAGTGCATCGATGATCAGGTTCTCGGTTGCCTGTGAAAGACGGCCTGCAGCCAGAATCAGATTGAGCCGACGCACAAGTGCCACAGGGTTGGTGGTTAGTCTGAGTTCCGTCGCGTAGTCAGGTACAAGATCATGTCCATCAGTGGGCATGTTCATCTTGGGCTCCTCCAGCAACTCTGGGGCGCTCACGTACACGCCTCTAGGCAGTACGTCTTGCATGAAGTTGATGTACTGACTGACGCTGGATTCGTTGACGATCTGGTACTCGGGTGATGTGGCCTTGAGGGTGGCTAGCTGCGTGTTTGGCGGCACGTATCCAGGCCTGAAAAAATTGAACACCGATGGTGAACGCAGCGGATATTGTCCCAACGACACGGCGCCATTGTTGGCCGGCCTGATCTTCCAGGTACCGCTTGTGGAGCTTAGCTTGAAGGTGCGGGCCCATTGGGCAAAGCGCAACATCGGCTCGCGCAATTTGCCGGATGTAGTCGATGACAGAGTTGCGGCGCTGCGCGCATCTTCATCTAACAGGATGGCTTTAAAAACGGCTTTCAGGTCGCCGCGTACGCCACTGCCGTTGTCATTAAAGATTGTCGCCACTCGCCTCACATAGGCGGCACTAGGGTTGCTTGTGACCAATCGCTGAATCATCTGCCGCGAAAAGAATGGGCCGACGTTTGGATGGTTGAACAGCGTATCCAGCGCCATTTTTAAGGACGTAGCACCGTCGGTGTTGGCAGGAATGACAGTACCAAGGAACCTTTTTTCCAGCATTGAATGCCGTGAAGGCAATAGTTTCATGGGCTTTCGGGTGTAGCCCACATTCGCCACATTAAAATACATAGGAGCGACCGGCGACTGGGTGTAGCCGTCGCTCTCGTCTGTTACATAGCCGGTGAATACCCGAGCCAGATTGCTCACATCTGCTTGGGTGTAACTGTCTAGAGGACTGCCGTTCGAGTCCGTTTTGGGCGTTCCATCAAGGTTCAGTTGGCTCACGCCCAACGTGAACAGCTGCATCACTTCACGAGCATAATTTTCGTCCGGCTGGCGGCCGGTGTTGGGGTCTTCTTTCTCGTTGTTCAGGGTGTTCAGGAAGCTGCCCATCGCAACACACAGCGTGATCTCTTCGAGCAGCTTTCTAAATTTGCCGAAAGCGTTGTTACAAAGAATGTCGTAGTAGTGTGCGAGCTGGAATGCTTTAAACCACGGTTGAGTGATGCCGTCGATGCCCACCACGAAGTATTCGGTCATGGCCAGTGCAACGCGTTTGCGCACTGCGTCCGGCGATCGCACGATTTGATTCCAAATCATGTAATCAGACAGATACCACTCCGCAAAATAGAACTCTCGTTTGTCGACGACTCCATAGCCTCGGGAGTTGAGCCAGTCCCAACCACCTTGGCTTGGCGTCATGGCTATCTGCTCGTCGAGCCAAGCCGAGTAGCCCTTGGCTTTCACCGCTGCGATGTCGGACTCTGACGAATCGAACTGTGCTTGCTGCAGAAAGCGCGCGTAGGGCGCGTCCGCTGGCGGCGACCACGTCGCTGGGACAAATGGTTCGGGTGTTGTGCTGGAGGTGGGCGTGTTCGAAGAGCTGTTACCAGTACTCCCGCCACCGCAGGCTTGTAACAGTGCAGCCGCGGCAGCCATTGGCGCTGCGTTACGCAGCGCCGGTTCGGCCTGGGGCGATTCGACATAATCTGGCGACTGGGCGTGTTTGTCGTCAGTCATTTGTTAAGACTGCTTTGGTGGCCGTCATGCCTCTGCGCCCTCAAGGCCTTTTGGCGTGGCTTGGTCGCCACATTCTTGTCGCCAAATCTAAAGACCAGACTGAGGCCAGATATTCAAAAAATCCCTCAGACCGTTCCACTTCAGAAGAATTATGAATAATTCTGGATGTTTCATTATTTCAACAGGTTTGTGTCCCGCTGCAGGGCTCGGCCGGTGACCGACCCCGATGCATTGCGAGCGCGCAGTTAGGCAGCACCGCTACGTTTCGGTGTGGCCTAGGACATCCCTTGCCTTGCTGCCAGCCGCTGACGTGGTAGTGACGCTACTAGGGTAACGCGCTGTTTTTTCAGCTTTAAACGCTTTTCAGTGCACGTTTTGCCAGAGAGCGACGTACTATCGAAGGGGCAGGCCTGATGTCTTCAACCGCGACGTATTTTGAGCAGATCGTGGAAGACGCAACCGGGCCGGTGACGCGCGTGGGGACATACGTCTGTGAGTCCCGTACCGTGCGCCTGTTGAGGCTTACTCGATCATCGTTGTAAGGCGGGGGTGTTATGCGATCGATGTTTTTGTTGAAGCTTGCTTGCCGTGGCATGTTCATGCTCGTGGGCGTCACTTTGTTCTCGCAAGCCGCCGTTGCGCAGCACACCAGTGTGGATAGCGGTGCGCTGATCCAGAAGTACTGCACCGAATGCCACAACGACAGCGACTACGCTGGCGGCCTCGATCTGATCGGTACCTCTGCTGCGAACATTGTCGAGAAGCCAGACGTCGGCGAGAAGCTGATCAAGCGCCTGCGTGCCGACATGATGCCGCCTGTTGGCAAAGATCGGCCCTCCTACGAGATGGTGCAGCAACTGGCAAAAATGCTGGAGCAGAGCATCGATAAGCAGGCTGTCACCACGGGGGCTCACCTGCCCGCGCCAGGGCTGCATCGCTTGAATCGCACTGAATACAGCAACGCGGTCAGAGACCTGCTGGGTCTGAACGTCGATGCATCAAAGTTTCTGCCGTCCGACGACTCCAGCCATGGCTTCGATAACATGGCGGGCACTTTGACCACGTCGCCGGCCTTGCTCGAGGCTTATTTGTCAGCGGCTGGCAACATCAGCCGATTGGCCATCGGCACCGAAACTGCGCCGACGCTGGCCGTGTTCGACGCACCGCACGACACCAGCCAAAACGATTACGTAGAAGGCCTGCCGTTTGGCACCCGTGGCGGTCTGCTCATTGAGCACGAGTTCCCTGCTGACGGTGAGTACACGCTGACCGTCAAGGGCATGACCGGTTACTTCACGGCGGTGCTTGGCAACGTGAAGGGCGAAAAGCTCGAAGTCACCGTTGATGGCAAGCGGGTTTACTTGTACGACTGGGACAAAGAGATTGCGCCTACGCGCAGTGATGGCGGCAAGACGCCAGCGCTGCCCATCAAGGCCGGCTTTCATCGCATCGGCGTGGCCTTCCTCGCCACCAGCGATCTGCCCGACACCGGCCTCAACAAGTCTTTCCAGCGCACCATGAACTCCCCCGGTTCAATCTCTGGTTACACCTTCTACCCGCACGTGGGTCAGGTATTCGTCGAAGGACCGTTCAAGGGCAAGCCGGCCACCGATACGCAGAGCCGCCGCAGCATCTTTGAGTGCTACCCGCGCAGCTCCAGCGAGGAAGCCGACTGCGCGCGCAAGATCATCACTACCTTGACCACCAAGGCCTTCCGCCGGCCTGCCAGCGACGCAGACCTTAAAGTCATGACTGCGTTTTATCGCAGCGCGCGTGACCAAGGCGGCAAGTTCGACAGCGGCATCGAAGCGGTCATCCAGCGATTGCTGACCGATCCGGATTTTATTTACCGCTCCGAGATCGAGCCGGCCCAGCTGACCGCGGGCACTGGCTATCGCATCAACGACATTGAACTGGCATCGCGCCTGTCGTTCTTCCTGTGGAGCAGCATCCCCGACGTAGAGCTGATCAACCTTGCTGCGGCTAACAAGCTGCATGAGCCGAAAGTGCTCAAAAAGCAGGTGGATCGCATGATCGCCGACCCGCGTTCACAGGCGTTAGTGCGCAACTTCACCGGCCAGTGGCTCAACATTCGCGGCATCGCTGCCAGCGAGCCAGTGGTCAATCTGTTCCCGGATTTTGACAGCACACTGCGTGACGCGTTCAAGCGCGAAGTCGAGCTGTTCTTCGGCAGCATCATCCAAGAAGACCGCAGCGTGAACGAGCTGTTGACGGCCGATTACACCTTCGTCAACGAGCGACTTGCCAAGCACTACGGTATCCCCGGCATCTATGGCGCGCAGTTCCGTCGGGTTACCTTGGGGCCCGATCAGGACATACGCAAAGGTTTGTTGGGCAAGGGCGCGTTGCTGACAATTACCTCTGACGCAGCACGTACTTCACCGGTTAAGCGTGGCAAGTGGTATCTGCAAACTTTCCTGGGTGTGAGCCCACCGGACCCGCCGCCCGGCGTGGAAACCAAGTTGGATCAGAAGGTCGGCGAAAGCCCCAAGACCATGCGCGAGCGCTTGGTGCTGCACACCACCAACCCGACCTGCGCCAGTTGCCACAAGATGTTCGAGCCTATGGGCTTGGCCATGGAAAACTTCGACGCGGTGGGCCAGTGGCGCACGACCGAAATCGGTATCCCGATCGACTCGGCCGCGTCCATTTCGGACGGCACGCGCATTGACGGCATTAAAGGCCTACGTGAGTTCTCGATACGTAAGCGCGAAGTGTTCACGGAAGTCGTGATCGAGAACCTGCTGACCTACGCCATCGGCCGCGGTCTGGATTACAAGGATATGCCGCTGGTCCGTTCGCTGGCGCACAACGCCGCGAAGGACAACTACAAGTTTTCTTCACTGATCATGGGCGTGGTTCAGAGTCCGACTTTCACCATGAATATGAAATCAGCCGTTGTTGCGTCGAGGGGGGAGTAACACCATGTTCATTACCAAGAAGCACATCGACCGTCGTACCTTGTTGCGCGGCGCTGGTGCTGCGCTGGCGCTGCCATTGCTAGATGCAATGCTTCCTGCCATGACGGCTCAGGCTAAGACTGCTGCCAATACACCGCCGCGGTTCTTTGGTGGCTTCGTGCCACACGGCGCTGCCCCCGGCTACTGGATTCCTGAAAAAGTGGGTGCTTTGCCCGCGGAGCTGCCGTTCATCTGGAAGCCGATGGAGCCGTATCGCCAGCATCTGAATATCCTCAGCGGCCTGCACTCGCGTTCTGCTGAGCCGCCTCCGGGTGAAACTGGTGCTGACCACTGGGTCGCTGCGGCCTACCTGTGCGCGCAGAAGCCTCGCAAGACCGCCGGCGCCGATGTGTACGCCGGCCAGACCATCGACCAGATCATCGCTGCCCGCTACGGTCAGGAAACCTTGCTGCCGTCCGTAGAGATTTCTGTGGAAGACCCGGGTTCGGGTTCCAGCAACTGCGGCGAAGGCTACAGCTGCGTCTATACCAATACGATCTCGTGGGCCGCGCCCAACACGCCATTGCCGATGGAGCTGAACCCGCAGGTGGTGTTCGAGCGCATGTTCGGTAGTGGCAGCACTGCAGAGCAGCGCGTGATGCGTCGTGAGCGCAACCAGAGCATCCTCGATTCGGTCAACGACAAGATCAAGGGCGTGCGCAATGCGGTCAGCGCGCCGGATCGCGCCCGTCTGGATGCTTTTACCGAGAACGTGCGCGAAATCGAGCGTCGCCTGACTATCGCCGCCAGCGCGACGACTGCAGCACCGGATGGTTTCGCGGTGCCCCCGGGCATTCCGCAGTCCTTCGATCAGCACATCAAGATCATGTTCGACTTGCTGACGCTGGCTTTCCAGGCCGACATCACTCGTGTCAGCACCATGCTGTTCGCGCGCGATCTGACCGGTCGTGTGTATCCGGAGAGTGGTTCTCCGACACTGGGCTTCCATGGCGGCTCGCACCACGGTGAAGATCCGAACCTGATCAACCAGCTGTCCAAGATCAACCAGTATCACGTCAAGATGATGGCCTACTTTGTCGACAGGCTAGCCAACACCAACGATGGCGATGGTTCGCTGCTTGATCACTCGCTGTTGATGTACGGCAGCAACATGGGCAACCCTAATCAGCATGCGCACTACGACGTGCCGCATATTCTGATCGGCGGCAACAACGGCAAGCTCAAGGGCGGCCGCCATCTGGCGTTCCCGACCAAGCAAGTGCCGACCGGCAACCTGTTGCTCAGTGTCCTCGATCAGTTCGGCATTCAGCGCGACAGTGTCGGCGACAGCACGGGACATCTGCCCGGCTTGGTGTAACGGCTCGAGGATGAACACTATGCGTAGCCTCATATCCAAAGTGCTCTGTGCTGCAGTGTTATCGGCAATGGCCGGCACTGCATTGGCGCAAGTAGAGATTGCTGCCGCTGCAAGCAAGGGCGATACGGCCACTATTGAGCGTCTGCTCAAGAGCGGTGCCGATGTCAACGCACAACAGGCTGACGGCGCCACCGCGCTGCAGTGGGCCGCCTATCGCGGGGATGTGAAGTTGACCGAGCGGTTGTTGAAGGCCGGCGCCAAGCCGGCCTTGGGCAATCACAACGGTGCCACGCCGATGTGGTTGGCTGCCTCCCATGGCGATGCTGCAGTGATTCAGGTGCTGCTCAAGGGTGGTGCTGACGCCAACGAACAGCTGCCGCTGGGGCGTCGTCCGCTGATGCTGGCGGCACGCTCGGGCAGTGTGACTGCCGTGCGTGCTTTGCTTGAGCGCGGCGCTGAGATCAATGCCGTCGAGAGCGAGCGCGGTACCAACGCATTGATGCAGGCTGCGGATCAGGGCCACGCCGATGTGCTGCGTGAATTGATCAAAAACGGCGCGAATGTGGCGGCACTGGCCAAGCCTGTGATGCGCGATGGACGTTCGGCCGCTTTGGGTAATTCCGAAGATCCTCGCCGCGCCGTGCGTCAGCAGAACATCGCTGCGTTGTGCGAAGCCAAGAATCCTGATTTGGCACAGGTGCGTGAGCAGCGCGTCATCCTGTTGGGCGCTGGCCAACGCACCATTCCTGAAGCCGATCTGTGCAAAGGCATCGAGCGTCGTGGGTTGGGCTTCGTCACTGTGGCCGGTGCGGGTGGCAACGCTGGTGCAGGTGTGGGTGGAGAAGTGGCGTTTGAGCTCGATGCCGACGGCAATCCTGTGCTCGATGCCAATGGCGATCCGGTACCTGTCAGCAGTGGCCGTGGCCGTCGTCCGCCACCACGTGAACCCGATGGCGGTGCTTTGACCGCGTTGGTCTATGCGGCACGCACCGGCAAAATTGATGCCGCGCGCGCGCTGCTCGATGGTGGCGCCGACGTGAACCAGACCACTCGCTATGGCTGGAGTCCGCTGCTGGCTGCGACGCAGAACCAGAACTATCAGATGGGCAAGTTCCTCATTGAGCGCGGCGCCAATGTGAATCTGGCCAACAAGGGTGGCTGGACACCGCTGTATCTGGCCACCGACAACCGCAACATTGAAGGCGGCGACTACCCCACGCGCGAGGCCGACTTGGACAGCCTTGCGTTCATCACGCTGCTGCTCGACAAGGGCGCCAACGTCAACGCGCGCATCACCGAGAGCACTGAGACTCGCACGGTGTTTACCAACCAATGGCTGAACGAAGAGGGTGCGACGGCCTTCCTGCGTGCAGCGCAGTCTGGTGATCTGGCGCTGCTCAAGCTGCTGGTCGCTCGCGGTGCGGACCCGAAGATCAACACCAAGCTTGGCGTGACACCGCTGGCGGTGGCCGCAGGTATTGGCTGGGTGGAAGGCGTTACCAAAGAGCGCTCCACTCAAGAGACAGTGGATTCCATCAAGTATCTGCTGTCGCTAGGCATCAACCCCAACTTCCAGGCCGACACTGGTCGCGTGGCGCTGCACGGTGCGGCGCACAAGGGTGCCACCGAAGTGGTGAAGGTGTTGGTAGCAGCCGGCGCCAAGATGGACGTGCGTGATTTCGGCAACACTGACAATCGCGGCAGCCCCGAGCTCTCGGCTCACACGTGGTTGCCGATCGACTATGCCGATGGCTTGGTGCGTGTCGGTGTGCAGTCGGCCATTCCGCATCCGGATACGTCGAAGGTGCTGCGTGACCTCATGCTAAAGGCCGGCGTCAAAGCCCCGCCCGAGGGCCGCACGCTTGAGTCGTTGTGCATCGTCGAAGTGTGCCGTCCGGGCTATGACCCGATGAGCCTCAACCGCTAATGCACGATGTGGCGCCCACCTTTCCCTATAACGGGAACTGGTGGGCCGCTACGTGGCCCCCGCTACTTGCCGGACAGCTCTGCCACCAGCGCATCCACGCGCTCGGGCGGAGCCCAGAACTGGCCGCCGATCTTCCAGCCTAAGTCCGCGGTATTGAGCGATGCGATCAGCTCTTCTTTGGGAGTGCCGGCATCGATGGCCGCCTTGATGCGGGTAATCAACGTGTCGATTTTGGTCTTGTAGGCCTTGACCTCATCGCGCGTGAAGGTCTTGCCGCCGTGGCCCGGAAAGGCAACATCCCAACGCAGCTTCAGACTCTCCGCCAGAGCGTGCTGCAGACCAAGCAGCGAACCACCACCGTTGCCGGCATCGTAGTTGGGCACGGTCGGATCCATCACCAGCAGGTCACCAAAGGCGATGGCCTTCTGGTTGCCAAAATAGACCAGCGTATCGGCACCGGTGTGTCCGGGCCCGAAGTGGTATAGCCGTGCATCGGTGTGCTTGCCCAGACGCACACGCATGAATTTGGAGTACAGGGTGGTGGGCGCGGCCGGCGTGTGGGGTGCCAGGCGCGTGGTGTAGTTCTGCAGGATTTTGGGCATCGTTTCCTGGCCAATCACCTTGGTTCCGGCAGCAATGAATTTCTCGTTGTTGCCCGTGTGGTCGGCGTGATGGTGCGTGTCGATCACCACTTTGACAGGCTTGTCGGTAACCGAACTGATGAGGGTCATCAGGTCGCCGTAGTCCTTGTCATTGAGGTTTTTGGTATCGACGAGCAGGGCACCGTTGGCGGTGGTCAGCAGTTCGGAGTTACCGCCTCCACCCACGATGAAATAAAGGCCGGGCTTGACCTGGGTGATGGTCATGGGCGGGGGAGGTGCTCGGGGCGCGGCAGGTGGCGGGGCGGGCGCTGCCGGTGCGACCGAAGGCGCTTCTTGGGCTAGGGCGGCGCCTGCCATCAGCGAGGTGGTCAGGGCGATGGCTGCGAAATGTTGCGTCTTCATGGTTCCCCCGGCTCGGCCAGCGGCGGCACGGCTTTTGTGCAGATACGTTGCGTACCTTTACAGGTGCGGCCGCGGCGGTCA
Organism: Pseudomonadota bacterium; assembly: GCA_947449495.1. Taxonomy (GTDB): domain Bacteria; phylum Pseudomonadota; class Gammaproteobacteria; order Steroidobacterales; family Steroidobacteraceae; genus ZC4RG30. The sequence goes on along the minus strand of CANFSB010000007.1, from coordinate 19,797 downwards.
ACGGCCTATAAAGGAGTACCCCCACCCCAGTAATGGCTCCTATACTCAGTGTTCAAAGATAGTGGACGGATCGTCGGCCCAGCCGGCGACCAACGGGGGTTCTGTGCTGAGTTCGAAGCAACTGCTGGCAATGGTGGCGGGTCTGGGTGCGATCGTGGGCGTGGCGAACCCGGCAGCGGCTGCCGATACACACGCGGCCAACTGGAAGACCGTCGAAACCTACTGCTTTGGCTGCCACAACACTACCGACTGGGCCGGTAGCGTCGCCCTCGACACCCTGTCTGCCGATGATGTGCCGCAGAACGCCAAGATCTGGGAAACCGCCATCAAGAAGTTGCGCAGCGGCCTGATGCCGCCGCCGACCGAGAAGCAACCAGATCGCGCCGCAGTGCAGAGCATGGTCAAGTGGCTTGAAACCACGCTAGACAAGGCGCAGGAAGTGGCTCCGCATGTGGGCTATGTGCCGCTGCGTCGTCTCAATCGCCGTGAATACGCCAACGCGGTGCACGACCTGCTGGGTCTGCAAATCGACGCGGCCACTTGGTTGCCGCAAGACCCTCTCAAAGATGACTTCGATACCAACGCCGACCTGCTGCAGATGAACGCGTCGTTTATGGACCAAGCGGTCACTGCGTCGCGTTCGCTGGCTCTGCTGGCCGTAGGCGATCCGAAGTCGGTGCCGCTTGAGACCACTTATGGTCTGGTGCCCAACATGATCCTGTCGCTGGCGGCCGCGCCGGCCGTAGGGTCTGGCAATCAACGTCGCTATAAGGACGGCATGCCCTTTGGCACGCGCGGTGGCATGAGCGCGTTGCACAACTTCCCTGCCGACGGTGACTACGTGCTCACCATCGGCGATATGGCGTTGGCTCGCACCGTGCCCAACATGGAGTTCGAGAACACCGTCATTGCATTGCTTGATGGCAAGGAAATCTGGCGCACCACAATCGGTGGCGAAGACGATCACACAGCAATCGATCAACGTCTGGATGATGCGGTAGCGCAGATCAACGGCCGGCTCAAGGACATCCGTTTCACAGCCACTGCGGGCCAACACACGCTGGCTGTGACTTTCCTGCGCCGCAGCTATGCCGAAAGCGATTCGCGCACCTTGCAGTACCAGCCCGGCGACGACCGGCGCCCTGCCAATGCGTTGGAAGGCGGTCAGCATCGCGTACCTGCTGTGCATGTCTTCCAGGTCAAAGGCCCTGTCAAAATCACTGGCATGAGCGACTCGCCCAGCCGCAAAAAAATCTTTACCTGCAAACCGTCAAGCGCTGCTGATGAGCGCGCCTGTGCGCAGAGCATCCTGGGCCGACTTGCACGCCAGGCCTTCCGCCGTCCGGTTACCGCTGAGGACATGAGTCCGCTGCTGGCCTTCTACGACAAGGGCTCCAAGGCCGACGGTTTTGAGGGCGGTGTGCGCGAAGCCATCGCAGCCATTCTGGTGAGCCCGCACTTTCTCTATCGCGTTGAAGGTCCCGCAGAGGCAGGCGGTCGCGAGCTGACGCAATTGGAGCTGGCCTCGCGTTTGGCGCTGGTGCTGTGGAGTAGCCTGCCCGACGAGGAACTGCTGAAGACCGCCGAGAAGGGCGATCTGGCCAAGCCCGATGTACTGCGTGCGCAGGTGCATCGCATGATCGCCGATCCGCGTGGCATCTCGTTGACTCGGGACTTCGCCTTCCAGTGGCTCAACGTGGCCAAGATGGATTCCATCGTCCCTTCGGCTGCGCTGTTCCAGCATGCCAGCGGTGTGTATGACCCGCGCCCGGCACTCAAGAAAGAGCTGGAGCTGTTCATGGACAGCATCCTGCGCGCCGACCGTCCTGTCACCGATCTGCTGACAGCCGATCACACCTACATCAACGAACAGGTCGCGCTTATCTACGGTATGACCGATATCCGCGGCAATGGCTTCCACAAGGTTGCGCTGACCGATCCCAACCGCCACGGCTTGTTGGGTAAGGGCGCAGTGTTGATGCTGACAGCCAACCCCAATCGCACCGCACCCGTGCTGCGCGGCGCCTGGATTCTCGAGCGCATCTTGGGCACACCGCCGGCCGCGCCGCCGGCCAGCGTGCCGGACTTGGCTGATGCGGTGAAGGGCAAAGCTGCCACGGTGCGTGAGCAGACCGAGATCCACCGCGCCAACAAGTCCTGCGCCAGCTGCCATGCTGTAATGGATCCGCTGGGCTTTGCACTAGAGAATTTCGATACGGTGGGTGCTTACCGCAAGATCGACCCGCAGTCGCGTCTGCCTATAGATTCGGCGGCCACGATGCCCAGCGGTGAGCGTCTGTCTGGCCCGGCAGATCTGCACAAGGCATTGGCCGCACGCGGCGATCAGTTCTCGCAAATTCTTACCGAGAAGCTGATGACCTATGCGGTAGGCCGCCATGTTGATCACGATGACATGCCGGCAGTGCGTGCCATCGTGCGCAAGGCCACGGCCGAGGGTCTGAGTTTCGAGGCGTTGATGATGGGCGTTGTCAACAGCGATGCCTTCCGTCGCCGTGCTGCGCCTGCGGCGCCGCTGCCCAAGACCACCACCGCTCAGCTTGTTTCGACTGTTCAGTAGCCCAGCTGGAGGCATAGAACATCATGTTCATTACTAAGAAGCACATTCCCCGCCGCACGCTGCTCAAGGGTGCTGGCGCTGCCATCGCATTGCCGCTGCTCGACGCGATGATCCCGGCCGGCACGGCGCTAGCCGCCACTGCCGCTGCAGTCAAACCCCGCGTTGGCTTTGTCTATGTGCCACACGGCGCTGTCGAAAAGTTCTGGGTGCCCAAGACCACCGGTAAAGCATTCGAGCTCTCGCCCATCCTCAAGCCGATGGAAGGGGTGCGTGACTACGTCACGGTGATCACCAACATCCGCAACAAATCCGGTGAGCGGCAGAATCCGCCGCATGGCATCACCGAGCAGACCTGGCTTACGGTGCAGGATCCGCAGCTCAACACGTGGGGCCCACAGGCTGGCATCTCGGTGGACCAGTTGATTGCCAAGGCGATTGGCAAGGACACGCCGCTCACCTCGCTGGAACTGTGCGCAGAGCCGGGTGGCGCCACGTCGTTCACCGGCCTCAACCGCAGCCTTCCGCTCGAAGGCAATCCGCGCAAGCTGTTCTATACGATGTTTGGCCCCGGCGACTCCAACACAGATCGTGTCGCCCGCCTCAAGGCCACCGATAGCCTGCTCGACTATGTTCTGGAATCCAGCAAGATGCTCAGCAGCAAGCTCGGTGCCAGCGATCGTGTGCTGGTCAGCGATTACATGGAGTCGATCCGCGAGGTCGAGAGTCGCGTTGCTAAGTTGATGGCCAAGGCCGACAGCTTAGGTCAACTGCCCGACGCGCCGCGTGGCACGCCTGATGACTTCACCGAGCTGGTCGATGTGCAGTTCGAGATGGTGGCGCTGGCCTATCAAACCGGCCAGACACGCGTGGCCTCGCTGCGCATGATCAAAGAAGCCTCGATGCGCACCTTCCCATCCATCAATGTGGATGAGGCCTATCACCCGCTGTCTCATCACGGCGAAGACCCGGACAAGCAAGAAAAGCTGCGCCGCGTGCAGACCTGGCAGATGGAGCGCTTCGCCAAGTTTGCCAAGAAGCTCGACAGCATCAAGGAAGGCAATCAGAGCCTGCTCGACACCTCGATGATCATGTACGGCTCCAACCTGGGCAATTCAGATCTGCACAACTGCAGCCAGCTGCCAGTGCTGGTGCTGGGTAAGGGTGGTGGCTTCAAGGGTGGTCAGCACATCTCTGCACCCAAAGACACGCCGCTGGCCAACGTGCTGCTGACGATGTCGCAGCGGGCCGGTGTGCAGGTAGAGCACTTCGGCGACGCCACCGGCACATTCAGCGAGGCGTAAGCACATGGCACGAGGGCGACTTCTTGCAGCGTCGGTCGCTGTAGCACTGCTGGCCACGGCCAGCGCGACCGCCGCTAAGGTAGATGAGCCGGTCAATGCGGACGGCAGCACTGCGCTGCAGGTGGCGGCATTTGAAGGCGACGTTGCTGCTGCTCAGCGACTGATCAAGGCCGGCGCCAATGTGCGAGCTACGAATGTGTATGGCGTCAACGCCATGCAGTTGGCCGCCGACAGTGCCAATACGCCGCTGATTGCGCTGCTGCTCAAGGCCGGTGCCGATGCGCAGTCGCCTAATGCCGATGGCGAAACCGCACTGCACCTGGTGGCGCGTGCCGGCAATGTCGAGGCAGCCAAGTTGTTGCTCAAGGCAGGTGCCAAGGTTGATGCACGCGAGCACTTCGGTGGTCAGACGCCACTGATGTGGGCTGTGGCGCGCCGCCAGCTGGCCATGGTCGAGTTGCTGGCGTCCAAGGGTGCCAACGTCAACGCGCGCAGCACCATTCGCGATTATCAGCGTGTCGTGACTGCCGAAAGCCGTGCCAAGTCGCTTGAGCGCGGCGGGTTCACGCCGCTGCTATACGCCGCCCGTGAGAATTGCCGCCAGTGCATCGACATCCTGCTCAAGCATAAGGCTGATGTGGATTTGGGCGACCCCAGCGAGGTCGGGCCGCTGTCGGTTGCCATGCTCAATGCCAATTGGGACATTGCCAAGCGCTTGGTCGAGGCCGGTGCCGATGTAAACGCCTGGGACTGGTACGGTCGCGCGCCGCTGCATGTGGCCATCAGCAACATGCAGACGGCCAACAGCCGAAATCCGCTCGACAACGACCAACCCAACAAGACTACTGGTCGCGACCTGGTAAACATGCTGGTCGAGCGCGGTGCCAACCCCAATCAGCAACAGCATTTTGGTGCATCGGGTTTTGGCGGTGCATCAGATCGCGGTCTTACGCCTTTTCTGGCGGCCTGTGGCAGTGGCAACATCGACGTGGTCAAGCTGCTGATGGCGCACGGCGCCAATGTGCACCTGGCCACAGCCGACGGTCGCGGCCCGATCATCATGGCCGTGAACTCTCGCGGTGGTCGCGGCGGCAGACCGGCCTTGGGTCCGCTGGAAGCGGCGCCACCTTCCGAAGGTGATGATGCACCGCGTGGGGCTCGCAGTAATCCGCAGGTCGATCTGGTCAAGCTGCTGGCAGGTGCCGGTGCGGACGTCAACCTGATGTCCAAGCGTCACTTCCTCGCGCGCACGCGCGGTGGTTCGGCACTGCACTATGTGGTGCGCAACGGCGGCAACCCACAGCTCATCCAGGCGCTGCTCGATCTCAAGCTGGACATCAACGCCAAGGACGACGACGGGCTTACTGCTCTCGATTACGCGATGGGGCGCGGCTACGTGGCGTTCTTGCAAATGGCGCAGCCGCCCAACAACCCGCTGGCTGCCAACCTGCGCAAGCTCGGTGCCAAGGTCGAATTAACTGCAACACCAGACTGGCCGCCGCAGGGCCCTCCTATTGCTACGGCTGTGTACGACTCCGTGCTCTGGCCGGTCGAATCGGTCGTCACGCGCTAACAGAGAATTCCATGACCCTTTCCCGTCGACATTTTTTGAGCGGCAGTGCGCAGCTGACCTTCGCTGCGCCATTGTTGGCCGCCACTGCGCCGCTGCTCGACGCTCCACCGGCCGGCATCGACTATTCGCAGATCACCAAGCCTTTCGTCGGCAAGAAGGTGTCTGCCAAAGACATCACGCAGCAGGACATTGGTGGTCTGGCGCTGTTCGCCGGTAGTGGCTGCAATGTGGTTGGCTTGCAGAGCCCACAAGGCGCGCTGCTGATTGACGGCGGTCAATCGGTCAACGCGGCGCTGCTGCTGCAGGCTGTGCACGCACGGCTGGGCACACGGCGTATCAGCACGCTCCTCAATACGCACTGGCATCCGGACCAGACAGGCCTTAATGAATCGGCCGGTAAGGATGGCGCTACGATCATCAGCCACGAGGTCACCAAGTTGGCCCTGGGGCGCAAGCTGCACTCACCGCTGTTTGACGGCACCATCGGTCCATTGTCGCAGGCTGCGCGTCCGACCAAGACCACCTATGACGCCGGTGAGTTCGACTTCGCAGGCGAACAAGTGCAATACCGTCACCTGCCCGGCGCACATACCGGCGGTGACCTGTATGTGTACTTCCCCAAGCGCAACGTGCTGGTGGCCGGTGGTCCGGTGACTTCCGATCGCTGGCCAGTGTTGGATTATCTCAACGGTGGCTTCATGCACGGCTTCGTGCGCTCGTACGACATGCTGTCTGAGCTGGTAAAGCCCGGCACGCGCGTCATTCCCGCCAATGGCCCGGTGATGACAGGCGCCGATCTGATCAAGATGAAAGACCTGTATTGGCAACTGTTCAAACAGTTCTTCGTGCTGTTCAACAAGGGCTTCGGTCCGGTGGACGTGGCGCAGTTCAACGCAGGCAAAGAGTTCAAGGGCGTGGTGCCCGTGGTGGCCGAGCGGCCACTGCTCGGCAACCCGCTGCTGCAGCAATTGGGTGATCCGAACCAGTTTCTGGAGTTTGCATTTCGCAGCACGCAGCTGGCTACGCTGCCGTTCTGACAAAAAGTTTCAAAGAATAACGGGGGGGGAATTTACATGCCGAACAAATTTGTAACGTCGGCCATTGTCGCCGCGTCGCTGGTAGGTATTGCCACACCGGTCATGGCTCATCATGGTTTTGGCTTGTTCCAGATGACCATCATGAAAAAGTGGTCGGGAACCATCACCACGATGCACCTCATCAACCCGCATGCCTACATGGAACTCGATGCCATTGATGAAACCGGCAAGAAGCTGCACATGCGCTGCGAAATGCGCGCCGCTGCGCTGCTGATCCGCTCGGGTTGGTCGGCGTCCATGTTTAAGCCCGGCTCGCACATCGAGATCGAAGGGCGTCCGCATCGCGATGACCCCGGCGCCTGCTACATAGAGACCTTCAAGATCGGTGATGCGCCAGCGATCAATCGCAACGATCAGTTCACGCCCAAGACCACGGTTGATACGTCCAAGCGCCCGCTGAAGCTGGCCGATGGCCAGCCCAACATCAGCGGTGACTGGGCCGTGGAGCAACTGGTGCTCACCGTGCCACCTAGCGGCGGCAATGGTTCGATGATTCCCAAGAGCATGTCGCCCGACTTTGCGGCCGGCAAGATCACACTGCAGCAGATACAGGCTACGCAGCCACCGCGCGCCAAGGCCGTGTATACGGCAGCAGGCCAGAAGGCCGCTGATGCGTTCAATGGCCGCTCGCCCAAAGATAATCCGTGGTTTGCCTGCAAGCCCACCAGCGTGATCCGCGACTGGACTGCAGACTGGCCCATCAATCACTTCGTACAAAAGACCACCGCCATGGGCGAGAAGGTCATCGACATTACCTATGGCCTGTACAACTTTGAGCGCCGCATCCATGTCGGGATGAGCAAGCATCCGGAGCGCATCAAGCCCAGCTATGCCGGTCACTCCATCGGCAACTGGGAAGGCAATACACTGGTCGTCGACACCGTGGGCTTCGCGGCTGGTGTGTTGTCGCCGCCCACGCGCAGCAGCGAGCAGATGCACATCGTCGAGCGCTTTACGTTTGATCCGCAGAAGTTCTCACTGCGTCGCGACTACTCGGTAACCGATCCGGTGTATCTGGCTGCGGCGTATGAGAGCTACGACATCATGTATCTCTCGGACGTGCCGTTCCAGAAGCAGCCGTGCAAGGACATGACGCCGGAGTTCCAGCAGTAACAAAGGGGCAGGGCATGACCAAGCGTTTCTTGCTGTCCCTCCTGTGTGTGGGGGCCTGGGTTGCCAGCAGTACGGCTGCAGCTGCTCAGGCTCATGCCTGCGACCGCGCCTGCCTGGGCGGTCTGCTGAATCAGTATGTGGACGCTCTGGTTGCCCATGACCCGGCGCGACTGTCGTTGCTGTCGCCTACGGTGCGCTACACCGAGGACTCCAAAGACGCCAAGTTGGGTGAGGGTCTTTGGAAGAGCGTGACTGGCAAGGGCACCTTTCGTCACGACTACCTGGATGTAGCCAAGCAAAAGGCCGCCACGCATGTGCACCTAATGGAGGGCACTACGTCGGTGTTGTATTCGGTGGTGCTGCATGTGCAGGACCGTCGCATCGGTGGCATCGAAACGCTGGTGCAACGCGTCACGCCGGACTCAAGACTCAAACCCACAGAACTGGGCAAGCCGGTGCGCGGCATGGAAGATCCTGTTCCCAGCGGCAAGCGTCAGTCGCGTGAGTCGATGGTGCGCACGGCGCTTAGCTACAGCGAGGGCTTGCGCATCGGCAGTTTTGTGGATGCCGGCACGCCGTTTGCGGCCGATGCCTACCGTGTTGAGAACGGCGCGATCCTGGCCGGTGCAGGGTGTCTGCGTCCGCCACACTGTGGGCTATACGATCAGAACATCATTCTGCATCCGGCGGTCAGTGCCAGTGTCGCGGCCGTCGATGAAGACAAGGGTGTCGTGCTGTTGTGGATGAACTTCGGCTACACCGGCCCGGCCTATGGCGAGGGCAACGCGCTGGTCACCTTCGAAGCCTTTAAGGTTTGGGGCGGCCAGATCCGTACCATTAACGCGTTCTTTACCGGCCTGCCGCTTTCTACGTCGCGCTGGTGGCCCACTACCGAGCCGGTGCGTATCGCGCCTGTCATACGGTAAGGGTTGCCAAGGGGCTTCGGCTCCACTAGGTTGCGGGTACAAGTTGCTTCTAAATGCAACGCGGGGATCTGCCTGAGGGCTGCCCGGCACGTTGAGATTTGATTCAAAAAAGGGGAGCTCGATGCAAACAACAACCGGTGGCACAACGCAGGCGGACGGCAAAGCCTGGGATTCCAGTTACGAGTGGAAGATCATCACGCTTCTGGCCATCACCTTTGGCCTCGTGGGCCTCGACAGGTTCATCCTGCCGGTGATCATGCAGTCGCCCAACTCTACGATGGCGGCAGATCTGGGCCTCACGCCTGCAGATGGCGGTGCAATGGCGGGCTATCTGGGCATGGCCTGGGGCGTGTCAGCGTTCGTGATGGGCTACTTGGCCGACAAGCTGGGCCGCCGCACGGTGTTGATCCCGGCGATCCTGGTGTTCTCGCTGATGTCAGTTTTCAGCGGTCTGGCCGGTTCGGTTTTTGCGCTGGTCGTCGTGCGCGTCATCATGGGTATTGCCGAGGGCCCGGTGGCCTCTACCGGCGTGGCGGTGGCAGTCGAGGCTTCCAAGCCTTCGCGCCGCGGTCTCAACAACGGCATCTTCCAGTGCATGGTCTCGCTGTTCGGCTTGGCGCTGGGCCCGATCATTGCCACACGCCTGCTCGACAGCCACAGCTGGCATACCGTCTTCATGCTGGTGGGTATCCCTGGTTTAGTCATGGCTGTGATGGCCTGGCTGGTGGTGCGTGAGCCCGTAAAGGCTGCGATCACGGACCAGAACCCGGGCAGTGGCTCACTGTTGGGCATGTTCGGCCACCGCAATGCCAAGGTCGCCCCGCTGGCGCTCATCTGCGCGATGGGTGGCATCTTCGTGATTGCCGCGATGCTCACGGCCTACCTGACCGCGCCGATCGGCGCCGGCCTGGGTTTGGACCCCATCACGGCAGGCAATGTGTTCTCTGCAGTGGGTGTGGGCGGTGCCATTGGCCAATTCGCCATTCCGGCGCTGTCGGATCACATCGGCCGCAAGATCTCGACGTTGGGGTCCTACATTCTGGCCTCCATCGCGCTGTACTTCTTCACCCAGGCCGGGCCTGAGAACACCACCTCGCTGTGGATCCTGTTGTTCTTCGCCTCGATGTTCAACTTCGCTGCACTGGCCATTCTGGCCGGTCCGGTGGCCGCAGAGGCTGCACCTCCGGGCATGTTGGCCTCGATGGCTGGCTTTGTGATCTTTGCCGGTGAGTTCGTCGGTGGTGGCATCAGCCCCATCATTGCGAGCCACCTCGCCGGCATCTACGGCCTCAAGGCTGCGCTCTATTTCGCATCCTGCGGATTGGCGCTCGGGTTTGTCGTGTCGCTGTTCCTCAAGGAAACCGCGCCCAGCAAGACCGGCGGCCTGTAATCACAGGCCCAGGGCGTCAGCCACTTCGGGTCTGACGCCTGTTCTGTTGATGTTGCCAATGTCGTCCGGTGTCGCAACCGGTCGGCATTGGCAGCAGAATATGCCGCTCGGCCACTTCAGGCCTTCCGGTGACCACCCATGACCAGCAAATCCGGCGGTAGCGACTTCTTCGCACCCATGCGCTTCGAGGCAGAGGTGCTGGATTGCGAGGTGGAGGGCACGTTGCCCGAGGCGCTGCAGGGTACGTTCTATCGCAGCTGCGCCGATCGCAGGTTTGAGCCGCTCTACGCGGACGACACCCCCTACAACGCCGATGGCGCGGTCGATCAGTTCCGCTTTTACGACGGGCATGTGGACTACCGGTCGCGCTACGTGCGCACCGAGCGCTTTCTGGCCGAGCGCAGCGCCCATCGCGCGCTGTTTGGCCGCTACCGCAATCGCTCTACCTCAGACCCCAGCGTGCAGCACCTCAGCCACAACACGGCCAACACCACACCCATCGTGCATGCCGGCATGTTGTTCAGCATGAAAGAGGAAAGCCTGCCGATGCGGCTGGACCCCGACACACTGGACACACTGGGCGAGTGGGACTTTAACGGCAAGCTCACCGCCACCTCATTTACCGCCCATCCCAAGCAAGATCCTCACACTGGGGAGCTGATTGCGTTCTGTTACGAGGCCAAGGGCGACTGCAGTGACGATCTGGCTGTGTATGTGATGGACCGCAATGGGGCCGTCACCAATGAAATCTGGTTCAAGGCCCCTGTGGTCTCTGCCATGCACGACATGGCCATTACCGACCGTCATGTGATCCTGCCCACTACAGGGATGGTGACTTCGCTGGAGCGTCTGCAGCGCGGCCAACTGCATTGGGCTTACGATCCTGCGGTGCCTGCGCATGTGGCTATCGTACCGCGCAACGGCACGGCTGCCGACGTGCGCTGGTTCCATGGCACACCCGATCAGGCCATGCTCATCCACACCACCAACGCTTGGAGCGAAGGCAACAAGGTGATTCTCGAAGCACCGGTTGCCGCCGAGAACTTTCATTCCTATTTTCCCCGCGTGGACGGCAAGCCCAATGACCCTTCGCGCTATGTGCCCACCATGCGTCGCTGGACCTTTGACTTAGACTCCAGCAGTGACCGTTGGCAGGAAGAGATTCTGTTCGGCGGCATGAAGGTCACCAGCTTCACGCGCATCGATGATCGCTATGTGGGGCGCAAAAATCGCTACAGCTTCATGATGACCAGCGATGCCTCACTGCCGGTAAATCGCGACTTTGCCGACACTTTGGCGGTGCGTGTTTCCAACGCGTGGCATCGACTCGATCACGACACAGGTCATATCGATAAGTTTTCTGCCGGCGACAGTTATGGCGTCTCTGAGCCTCAATTTGTGCCGCGCTCGCCCACTGCTGGCGAGGCCGATGGCTACCTCATCGGCGTGGTCAATGACTTTCGCGCGCTGCGATCCGAACTGGTGGTGGTCGATGCCACGAACCTGGCTGCCGGTGCTGTAGCACGCGTCAAGTTGCCCTTCCGCTTGCACATGCAGGTGCACGGCTGGTGGACGCCGCGGACGCTATTGCCCTTTGAACCCCGCTGATTTTTGTTACTTACCCTCTGGAGCTTGCTCATGACTACCACTGCCTCTGGCCTGCAGTACGAAGACACCGTTACTGGCACTGGCGCTACCGCCGCTGCGGGTCAGCACGTGACCGTGCACTACACCGGTTGGTTGTTTGATGCCACCGCACCGCAGAACCGTGGTCGCAAGTTTGATTCCAGCAAAGATCGCAACGATCCCTTTGATTTCTCGCTGGGCGGCGGCATGGTCATTGGTGGCTGGGACGAGGGCGTGCAGGGCATGCAGGTTGGCGGCACTCGCGTGCTGACCATTCCGCCCGAGCTGGGCTATGGCGCGCGCGGTGCAGGCGGCGTGATACCGCCCAATGCGACGCTGATATTCGAGGTGGAGTTGTTGGCGGTTTAAGGGCGCCGGCCCGTGCCAAGCCACCTTGCGGGTGGCTTGGCATTGCGACGCAGCAGGTCAGCCGCGCAGGTACTTGTTGAACCAGCCGACCATGCTGTTCCAAGCTTCGCCTGCTGCTACCGCGTCATAGCGCTCGGGTGTGGCGTCATTAAAGAAGCCATGTACAGCGCCCTTGAAGATGTTCCCTTGATGCGGAACATTGGCGGCCTTCAGAGCCTTCTCGTACGCAGGCCAAGCTTGCACTAAGCGAGTGTCGAGCTCGCCATGCTGCACCAGAATGGCGGCCTTGATCTTGGCGACATCGGCGCCCTCTGGCGCTGCGCCATAGAACGGCACCGCTGCACCCAAGTCTGCACCCAGGCGTACGGCCAACTGATTGGACACACCGCCGCCATAGCAAAAGCCCGTGGCGCCAATCTTGCCCGTGCTATCGGGCCGTGCCTTGAGCCACAGCGCACTGGCCACGATGTCTTCAAACTTCTTGTTGTTATCGATCTTGGCGAACAGTTGCCCACCTTGGTAGTCGTCACCGGGGTAACCGCCCACTGAGGTCAGCACATCAGGTGCAAAAACGTTGAAGTTGGCCAAGGCCAAGCGACGGGCCACGTCTTCGGTGTGCGGGTTCAGGCCACGGTTTTCGTGGACCACGACGATACCGGGCAGCTTGACCGGTGCTTCGCTGCGGCTGTCGGCACTGAAGGGCCGCACAAAATAGCCCTTCACATAGCCATTGCCCTGCGGTGAGGGGATGGTGATGTAGCTGGCGCGAATGCGCTCATCGGTCTTGGAGACCTGTTGTGCATCGGCGTAGTTGGGCATCAAGGCGGTGACGATGGCACCGGCAGTCAGACCTGCGACGGCCAGCTTGTTTGCGCCGCTGATGAAGTCGCGGCGGGTGATCTCGCCATGGATGAACTGGTTGTAGAGTTCTATGGCTTCGGGCGGAACTGAACGCTTTTCTTTCGAGGACATTCCAGAGGTCTCCTGAGCGAGTAAGAAACAGTGGTATCAGGGCCGCGAGCGCCCTGCATCGATGACCTTGCCGTTGGTATCCAGAGTCAGCGTCTTGCCGTCCGCATCTACCGGGTTGCGGTTATTTTCGGCGCAGGCGTAATCCATGATGCGGATTTCGTCACCGCCAGGAATACGCGTAAAACGCTTGGTGACCACCCAAGGCCGCGCGAAAGCTTTGGGATCTTCGATCGTCAGTTTGACTTCGATGGCATCGGCTGTGGGTTTGCGGATCTGCGTGGTGGCATGCGCAGCGTCCGACAAAATAATGCCGGTGCGATCGACAATGGTGCCGTCCTCGCCGCGCAGACCGATGGTGGTGAAGGTCAGCGTATCGCCCTGCCAACTGCCCACACTGTCACCGGTATAGGTGGGCCAGATAAAATCATCCGGCAGGTGCTTGCGCCCGTCGGTGTAGATGCGCAGCGTGTTAGGACCGTTCTCGGTCAGGATCCACGTCTGCTTGGGCGTGACCACAAACTCATAGCCATCCGGTGCATTAAAGATGCGCGGGAAGCCAATCGGTGTGCCGCAGTTGCTGATCGGGTCGGGCAGCTTGTCCTGCTTAACCAGTTCGATGCGCGCGAGGTATTTCTTTTCCCACTCGGCGTTATACGGCGGACGCTCGCGTGCGCCCGGCTGGCCTGCAGCAGCATTGGCCGGTTCGGCAGTTGATCTGTCGAAGATGGTGCCGCCCATCATGCGCCACACACCGGTGTAGTCACCGGGGTTGAAGCCAGCGCCTGCCGGTGCTTGGGCCTGCGCCACGCCGCAGGCTACGGCGGTGGCCAACAGCATCCAGTGTTTGAGCTTCACGGTTACTTCATCTCACCGAGGGTTTCGCCGTTGGCCAACTGCGCGCCAACAAAAATGCCGGCAGAGGTGCCGTCGATCATGGGACCGATGCGCACCTTGATCTTGTCACCTGCGTTGAATGTGGTCTTGCGCCAGCCGGTGCGAGCCAGCGTGTTGGGGCTGCCGCATTCGACTGACCATTCCTTGGTGCCACCTTTGCCGTCTGACACTTCAACCTGCAGCCACGAGTGCGGGTTGGTCCACTGGAAAGCCTTCACAACCCCGTCGAGCACGACGGCCTTATTGCGATCAAACATGGCACCGGAGTGGTGTGCATAGACCGGACCTGCGCCCAGCATCAGCAGTGCGCCGCACGCCAAGATGCCTGCAGCCAGAGACTTTACGTGTGTGGTCTTCATATCGATTACCTCGTGAGTCCGCCGGATTTTTTCAAGAACTCAAGCACTGCGCCCGACAGCGATGTGTCGGCCGTGTTGACTGCGTAGTTGCCAGACATATGGCCGTGATCACGCAGCAGCAGATAGGGCGGGCAATTGCCTGCCGCGCAAACAGCGTTCATCAACTTGCCGGCCTGTTCGTGGAAGCCAACTGGATCAAGCTCGGCGACGATCACCAGATAGGGTGTCTTGGTGGCCACCAAACCCGGCAACGATGAGTGATCGGCAGCCTGAGGACCAAAATAAGGATGGTTGGCCTTTTGGCCCGGCGCAGGCGCGAACTCATAGTTGCCCGAACTGAACACGGCCGCCTTCAGACCCAGTTGGCCGTTGGGACCTAGCTCTGGGTGGGCAACATAAGAAGCCACATGTGCTGCACCGGCGGAGTGACCCATCATGTAGAGCTTGGCTGGGTCGCCGCCATAGCGGGCGATGTTGTCCTGCACCCACTTCACGGCAGCGCCCAGGTCTTGTTGCACCGCCGGATACTGAAACTGCGGTGCCAGCCGGTAGTTGATGTTGACGCCGATCATGCCGTTCTTGACGGCCCAGATCATGATGTTGTCGTAGAAGATGCTGGCCTTGCCGGTCTCGTCCAGCGTCTTATCACCGCGCACATAGCCGCCGCCGTGCACGAATAAAAACACCGGGCGGGGGCTGCCGCTGGCCGTGGCCGGAGCCACCACATCCAAGGTTTGCTTGGCGTCTGTACCGAACTTCAGATCGCGCGTGGCGCGCATCGAGGCGGGCAGGGGCTCTTGCAATGGCGCATAGAGGGCGCCGGTCTTGAGGGTGTCGACTGTGCGACCTATACCGCGGATTTGGGCGGCCAGCTCTGCCGGCACTTGTGCCAGGCTGGGCAGCGCCAGACCGGCTGCGATGACAGCGACCGTAACTGTGAATCTCAAACGCATCAGGCAGTCCCCCTCAGAGCGTTAAACCGGCGGCTGTCAGCCAATGCCTCTTGCCGGGCTTGGGCTGATCCAAGCTATGTTCGATCCTTTGGACGGCCAAGTCTATAGCCGGCCAATACCTGCTAAATTGACTGCAAATAACAAGCGGTGGGGTGGGTCATGCGGTACGCAAAAATCCTGTTTACGGGCCTATTGGTTGTGGGTGCGTCGCTGGCGAATGCGGCGGCAGGGCCTTGCGACAAGGCTTGCATGGAGGCTATCGCCGACCAGTACCGGGCGGCCTATGTGAAGCACGATCCCAAAGGACTGCCACTGGCCCGCACGCTGCGTTACACCGAGAACGGGGTGGTGCTCAAGTTCCCCGACGGCACATGGGACACCGTCACCGCCGAGGTCGGCACGGCCATGACCTTCTCGGATCCGCGCACTGGCAATGTGGGCGTGTACACCGCCACCGTGCAGAGCTATGACACCGAAGGCTACTTGGCCATCCGTCTCAAGATCGCCGACGGCGAAATCACCGAGATCGAACACATCGTCTCGACCAAGCGCAACCTGTCGTCGCCGCCCACACCGATCGGCCCGCACGCGCAGTACAAACCCGATCGCAACTTTGTGAAGTCGGTCGATTCAGCCCGCCGCCTGCCACGCGAGCAGCTGGTGACCTATGCCGATGGCTACTTTTCGACGCTGCAGCAGAACGACGGCACGATCCGTGGCACTGCCTTCTCGCCCGAGGCCACGCGTATCGAGAACGGCCTGCTGTTTCCCGAGATTGAGAAGGGTTTCAAGACCGGCAACTATCGCTTCAATGAGCGTGTGCGCGATCGCGACTATGTGCTGATCGACGAAGAGCGGCAGGTGGTGATTGCCCGCGGCTTCATCGATCACAAGGGTGTGCTCGATGACTACGTGCTGACCGATGGCGCGCCGCGCAAGTCTGTGTATCGCGAGCCGCACAGCTGGGCCTTCCTCGAGATGTTCAAAGTAGAGGATCGGCGCATTACTGCGGTGCAGGCCGTGTTCTTGGGAGCGCCTTACTACATGCCGGCGCCTTGGCCCACCACGCCTATCGTCGCGCAGATCCCGCCGGTCAAGGTCACAGGAGGTGAGGTCAGTGGGCTGTACGAGAGTGGTCTGTCCATCTTCAAGGGCATTCCCTTCGCTGCGCCGCCGGTCGGTGCGCTGCGCTGGAAGGCGCCTGCACCTGTTGCGCCTTGGACTGGTACGCGCAAGGCCGACAGTTTTGCCAATGCCTGTATGCAGGCTCCCAACACACAGGGCAACACTGCGCCGGTCAGCGAAGACTGCTTGTACCTCAACGTATGGACTCCCGCGCGCACCACCACAGCGAAGTTGCCGGTGATTGTCTGGATTCACGGCGGTGGCTATGTGGGTGGGTCCACCAGCATCCCGATGTATGACGGCACTGCGCTGGCCAACAAGGGCGCGGTCGTGGTGAGTGTGGCGTATCGCCTCGGTGTGTATGGCTTCATGGCGCATCCGCAGTTGAGCCGTGAGAGTGGCCATGGCTCTGGTGCCTATGGGATTGAGGACCTGGTGGCCGGCCTGCAGTGGGTGAAGGCCAATGCCGCAGCGTTTGGTGGCGATCCGGACAACGTCACCATCTTCGGCCATTCTGCAGGCAGCGCTGCGGTCAGTCTGCTGGCAGCCAGCCCGCGCTCCAAGGGGCTGTTCCATCGCGTCATCGCGATGAGTGGCGCATCGTTTGGTCCATTGCAGACATCGGCACAAAACGGTTCGGGTCTTGGCATTCCGGCGCTGGCGTATGCCGAATCTAATGGCAAGGCTTTCTTAGACAAGCTTGGCGTCAAAGATATTGCTGCAGCACGGCGCGTAGATGCGCAGACGCTTCAGGCAGCCACAGCTGGCACTGCGTTTCGCCCTGCAGCCGATGGCTATCTGATCAACGCAGACCTGCGCACGCTGTATGGCAAGGGTCGTTTCAATGACACGCCCGTGTTGCTGGGCAATGTGTCAGATGAAACGCTGGTGTTTGGCGGGCCTAAGTCCGTAACGCCGGCCGACTTTGAGAAACAGATGCGCGAGCGTTACCCCGCGCAGGCGGATGCGATTCTGGCCGCCTATCCGCATGCGACCGAGGCCGAGGCGATCAAGGCGTTGCGCCATGTGGGCAACGAGACCACCTTTACCTGGAACACGTGGGCTTGGGCGCGTGAACAGTCGCTACACGGTAAGGGCAAGGTGTTCCTGTATCACTTCAACAACCCGGTGCCGCCGGCCGAAGGTTCAGGGCATGGCAGTGATGTGCCGTTTGCCTTCCGCACGCTGGCAACGCGCCGCGCGCCGTCCCTGCAGGATGCAGCGTTGGCAGACACGATCAGTTCGCTATACGTGAACTTTGCCGCCAAGGGCGACCCCAACGGGCCGGGCTTGCCTACGTGGTCTGCGTTTACGCAGGCCAACCCTCAGGCCATGGTTTTTGATGCAGCACCCAGCTCACGCACCTACCCGCTGCTGCAGCGCGTGAAGCTGTTTGACCCTTACTTTGAAGGGCGGCGTTAAGGCTTCCAGCCCAAGGGCGGCTCGGTGCCGCTCTTGATCTGGCGCACCGCATAGCGCCAGATGCCTTTGACCTTGGTGAACCGTGCGTACTCTTTGCCTTGCACGATCACCTTGGGGGCATCGCCCTGCTTTTCGATTTCGAACTCGGTAAACACCAGCTCTGCGCTGGCGCTGTTGCCGTCGACGACGATCAGCGGATTGCTGATGGTGACGATGAACGAGTAGCGGGCAGGGCGCGGCGGGCGCGGTGGCTGGCCTTCCTTTGCTGGGCCGCGGCCGTAAGCCTCAAGGATGCCGTCTTTGCCCTTGAAGTGGCGCTCGCCCAGGATCAGTTCGGCCCCCTCGGCATAGAAGTCCGCGAAGTTCTCGGCGTTCTCGCGCCCGAAGTTGTTGTAGTAGCGGGTGATGAGGTCTTGTATCTGCAAGCGATCGACGACCGTCTTGCTGGTGACTTCAGCAGCCGGTGCAGAGGCAGTCGCTACTGTCATCAGCAACGCTGCAACAGCGCTCGCGAACCCGGCTTTAGTGAAAGTGCGCAGAATCATCGTTCCCCCGCTTTGTTGGCTCAGGTCTTCGAGAGCAGCTTGCCGTACCCCGGCGCGGACCCTTTAAGGCCCGCCAGTTTCGCGCCAGCCCACAGGCCATGCGGCATGCTCGAGATAACTGGCACGCCGGTGCGCGCCTCTAGTGGTGCGATCAGTTCCAGCGTGCGAAAGCCGCCGCAGGACACCAGCAGCGCATTGGTACCGCGTGCCTTGGCCTGCACGCGTACACCAAAGTTGATCAGGTCCTGTTGAGTCACCTTGTCGATGTCGGTCATCGCTTCGATGCCCAAGCCTTCAACTACGACCGGCTCTATGCCGTGTTCAAGCAGGAAGGCACGCAGTCGCGCATTGACCTCGTCGTTGTATGCCGTTGCCACAGCCACGCGTGTGGCGCCGACGGCCTTGAGGCCGTCGATCACGCCATTGCTCATGGTGGTGGCGCGCAGACCCGAGGCTTGCATCACCGTCTCGCGCAATTGGCGATTGAATGCCTCGCCCTTATAAAACGTGAGCGAGGTGCCGGTCAGTTCGATGGCCTCTGCGCCAGCTGCCGCCAGCTGTTTGGCCGCAGCGGGTATGAGCGACAGCGCTGCATCGAAGCTGTCGGGTGTCATGCGCTCGATGCCCAGTCCGACGGTGACATAGCGCAGTCGATCGCCGTACATCGCCACACCCTCTTCGGGGATCGCGGTGCGGTTCGGCGGGAAGATCAGACCCAGCACCGGTGCCTTGGGCTGCGCGGCCAGTGCCTGGGTGCCCAATGTCGTGGTGCCCAGTGCAGCCGCAGCGCTGGCCAGAATCAGTTCACGGCGAGTAATGCTCATGGCTGCTTGGGTGCTGCGGCTGGTGTGGATCGATGCTGTGCTAGCGCACGACTTGGTTGAGTTCGCCCTTGGCATAGCGCTCGGCCATCTTGTCGAGCGCGATGGGCTTGATCTTGCTGCCCTGACCGGCGCAGCCAAAGGACTCAAAGCGCGCCAGGCAGATCTTCTTGGCTGCTTCGCGTGCCGGCTTGAGGTAATCACGCGGGTCGAACTTGCCCGGGTTCTCGGCAAAATAACGGCGGATGGCGCCGGTCATGGCCAAGCGGATATCGGTGTCGATGTTGACCTTACGCACGCCGTGCTTGATGCCGCGCACGATCTCTTCGACCGGCACGCCATAGGTTTCTTTCATATCGCCACCGAACTCGCGTATTTCGGCCAGCAGGTCCTGCGGCACGCTGCTCGAGCCGTGCATGACCAGATGGGTGTTGGGAATGCGCGCGTGAATCTCGGCGATGCGGTCGATGGCCAGAATGTCGCCGGTGGGCTTTTTGCTGAACTTGTAGGCGCCGTGGCTGGTACCGATAGCGATAGCCAGCGCGTCGCAGTTGGTCTGGCGAACAAAGTCGGCGGCCTGCTCTACGTCGGTGAGCAGCTGCTCGCGGGTCATATGACCCTCGGCGCCATGACCGTCTTCCTTGTCGCCCTTCATGGTCTCCAGCGAGCCCAGCACGCCCAGCTCGGCCTCGACCGACACGCCGATGGAGTGTGCGAAGTCGACGACCTTACG